>JBBRMH010000069.1:0-18177 GCA_038230935.1 Burkholderiales bacterium
GATGTCAAGGTTGTTTCAAGAAGATAAAAGTCACTGGACGCATCAAGGATACGCGTCAATTCAACAGCAATGACTTTTTTGTTGCGGTGAATTTCGACTTTATCGACCCCCATCAGCACATCACGGGGCGCAAAAGCCAGTGCCCAATGGCCGCCTTGTCTGGGGTCGTAAAGCATCAGACCGGGAACTTTGACGGTGTTGAAATCGAGAACGACTGGCTCACAAAAACTGGCAACAAAACGCATGTCCATCTCCAGAACCCTTCCGTAGGGCCGTGATATTCGCGATACAACGGCCAGGCGTGGCCGATTGACCTCATCTCCTGCGCCGTAGGCCAGCAGCAGGCCTATGCCCATAGCGTTCGTGTCTTTGCTTTCGGTTGTGGTAAAGCGGGTCATGCTTTCGCTTTGAAACGAAAACGACCACAGGCTTTTACGGATTTCACGCCCATCCACACCAAACGCAGCCGAGCGCTTTGAAAGCCTGTCTTCAAGCCGTTCTTCTGAGCCGAACTCACTTTTTTGGTGGCGCAGTAACGCGAAAACAGCCGAAAAACCCGCAAAAATGCGAAGGCCATCGACCTCCTGTTCTCCGGACGAAACTACGTTGTCTTCTCTGAGCGTTAAACGACTGAGCAACTGGTTACGGATCACAAAATGGTCCGCTGTGTCGAAATGCGCAAATCGCGGCATAACATGCGAAGCATCGCGTGTATTCGTCGTTCCCCTGGCCTGGCAATCCTCATGGATAGCCTCTATCAGGTTGTGCAGATTCAAAACCAGGGCGGGGTCAGCGGGTGTCTCCAGGCGTCGGGTTTCAGCCGCCTGTTTGCCGTAGCAATACACCAGTATTTCATGGGCATTTAAAGTGCCTGCGTCTTCCCTGATCTGGACTGCGTTCTCTACCTTGAGCAGATAGCTGCCAATCACCCATTGAAGATGGGTTGGCAGCCGCTGCAAGTCAAACCAGGCTTTAATTTGGAGCAATATAAATTGATCGGTCAGGCTCTTTTTGCCCCGCAGGGTGTCCATTTTGAGCTCTGACGCGAGTGTTGGCATGGGCTGCCGGGTATCTTCATAAGTCCGCATGACATAAAACACGGTGTTGGCCATGTGCCAGTCATTGGGCTCCAGGGCCTGATAGCGCAAGGCACGGGCACGTTGCTTGAGGAGCAGCAATTCAAAAATACAGGCGGCCAAATCCGGCATTTGCTTGCGGTGGCGCGCATAGTGGTATTTGCTGCCTTCGTAATGGTTTGCAAACACAAAGGCGTAGGAAATGACCAGAATGCTGGCGATGTCATTGGTCAACATCAGGGCCTGCCTGCGGTCTTCTGATTCGGGGATGCCACCGGTCTTGGCCAGCTCCACCAGAAGCGGTATCGCCACCGGATAAAACTTTCTGAGTAAATCGCGGTTTGCCCGCAGGCGCGCACCGGCTGCCAGCTTTGCAAAGTTGAGAAACTTGATCCGGGCATGGAGCGCTTTGAGAAATTCAAGCGGGTCATTGTCAGACTCATAGAGCTCTGCGCTGCTGCCGCTGCCCACTTTCGCTCTGGCCGACGGTGAAGGCAGCTTGAAGTTGAGCGGGATGGCGCGCTCTGGTATGCCGAGCAATAAAAAATTCCTGAGCTCCCATACAATTTTCCGGGCGACACGTGCCATGGGCCGTTGTGGTTTCAAATCACTCGGGCGAGTTTTTGGACTGTGCGGGTACGCATTCGGAACGGATGCAGGCGGCACAGAAGCCACTGGCGGGCTGACGTTTACCCGTGCGGGTGGCGGCGCTTGAATCGCAGCCGCTATATCGGATCCGTCCTCTTCTATCAGGCAGATTCCACCTGCATGTTCAATCGCAGCTTTGTACCGGGAAGCCTGATCCGCCTGGATTTTCTTCTTCATGACCCGGGGCAATGACTTGATGAGTGTGTCGATTTTCTGAGGTTCTACCTTGAACAGCCTGGCCAATGCGCCACGAGATACTTCAACTGGCATGTCTTGCCGAATGTCTGTGAGCGTGACTTTAAACGTCGTCGAATTTGTGTGTGCCGGGTCGAGCGTCAATGTGTCAGCCTGTTCGGGTGAGATGGGGTTATCCATCATTGTAAGAATATCGTTACACAACGTGCGCTCTAAAACAGAACGAATCTGGGGCCATTGGTCGGCAGGTCCAAGCTGGGCTTCCAGTTCAGATGCATAACCTACAAAACCTGGCGCAACGTTATTTGAAAATCACCGTCTTGTGTCCATTGAGCAACACGCGGTGCTCGCTGTGCCACTTCACGGCGCGGGCCAGCACCTGGCTTTCGGTGTCGCGGCCCATGGCAGTCAGGTCTTCCACGGTTTTGCTGTGGTCGGCTCTGGCCACGTCCTGCTCGATGATCGGTCCTTCGTCGAGGTCGGCCGTGACGTAGTGTGCGGTGGCACCAATCAGCTTGACGCCGCGGTCATGCGCCTGGTAATACGGTTTTGCGCCCTTGAAGCTGGGCAAAAACGAGTGGTGGATATTAATCGCCCGGCCCGCCAGCTGGCGGCACAGGTCGTTGGACAAAATCTGCATGTAGCGCGCCAGCACCACCAGTTCGGCGTTTTCGGACGCAATGATCTCCAGTTGTTTGGCCTCGACTTGCGCCTTGGTTGCAGCAGTCACGGGCAGGTGGTGAAACGGAATGTTGTAGCTGGCGGCCAGCTGGTAGAACTCGCGGTGGTTTGAAATGATGGCACGCACGTCAATCGGCAACAGGCCGGACTTGCAGCGAAACAGCAAATCGTTCAGGCAGTGGCCTTCCTTGCTGACCAGAATCACGGTGCGCATGGGCTGGGTGGTAGCGTGCAGGCGCCAAGCCATGCCATAAGGCTCTGCAAACGTTGTAAGCTGGTTTTTCAGCTCGTCGTGGCTGAGCTGGTCACATGCAAACTGCACGCGCATGAAAAACAGGCCCGTGCCCGCATCGTTGTACTGTGCAGCCTCTTCAATGTTGCCGCCGTTTTGCAGCAAAAAACCGGAGACAGCATGCACGATGCCCATGCGGTCCGGGCAGGACAAGGTCAGGATATAAGCGTTTCTCATAAGCGATGAATTGTCGCAGGTGATACCGTTCCTGCCAGGCCGGATGCAGATGACCTGATTCAGCTTGCAGCAGAAGTGCCAAAATGACAGATTCCACTTTTCACCCAATTCACCGCAGGAGACCCGCATGGCTTATCAAAATTTCAACATGGACCACCAGTGGCTACCGTTCACGCCCAACCGCAGCTTTAAAAAAGACCCGCGCGTGCTTGTGGCAGCTGATGGCATGCACTTCACCACGCATGACGGCAAGCAGGTGCTCGACGGTATCTCCAGCCTGTGGTGCGTGGCGGCGGGGCACAACCGCAGGCCGATCAATGAAGCAATCAAAAAGCAGCTCGACACGCTCGACTACGCCACCGCTTTTCAGGCCAGCAACGACCAGGCCTTCAAGGCCGCAGAGCTGATTGCCAGCATGGCGCCAGGCGACTTGAACAAGGTGCTGTTTTGCAATTCAGGCTCAGAGGCGGCAGACACCGCCATGAAAGTTGCACTGGCCTACCATCGTGCACGCGGCGAGGGTCACCGCACGGTGTTCATTGGCCGCGAACGGGGTTACCACGGTGTGGGTTTTGGCGGCATGAGCATAGGCGGTATTCCGGCCAACCGCAAGGTGTACAGCACGGCGCTACTGCCGCGTGTGGACCACATGCGTTTTATCCATGACCCGGTGAACCACGCCTATATCCACGGTGAAGAGCCGGTCTGGCAGGAAGACATCCTGCTGGAGCTTGAAAACCGTATCTTGCCGCTGCACGACCCTAGCAATATTGCCGCTGTGATGGTGGAACCTGTGGCGGGCAGCGCGGGCTGGTATTTGCCGCCCAAGGGCTACTTGAAGCGGCTGCGCGAGATTTGCGACAAGCACGGCATTTTGCTGATTTTTGACGAGGTCATTACCGGTTTTGGCCGCATGGGTTGCAACTTTGCTGCGGATTACTACGGCGTCGTGCCCGATATGCTCAACTTTGCCAAGTGCGTGACCAACGGCGTGATTCCGCTGGGTGGCGTGATCTGCTCAGACCGTATTTATGACAGCATGATGCAGGCCAATTCAGGCGCGCCCGAGCACGCCATCGAGTTCTTTCACGGCTACACCTATTCAGGCCATCCGGTGGCGTGCGCAGCGGCGATTGCTACGCTGAACCTGTTCAAGGAAGACAACCTGTTTGAGCGCGCCGGGCAAATGGGCCAGGTCCTGGGCGATGCGCTGCACAGCGGCCTGAAGGGCTTGCCCAACGTGGTGGGCATTCGCACGCTGGGCCTGGCGGGCGCGGTAGAGTTGTCGTCCATTCCCGGCTCGCCTGGCAAGCGTGCCTACGACATTTTCATGGACTGCTTTCACCATGGTGTCATGGTGCGTCCTGCCGCAGAAAACATCGTGATCTGCCCGCCGTATATTGTTGAAAAAGAGCACATTGAGAAAATTGTCAATGTGGTGGGGGATGCGATTCGCAAATATGCCTGAAGTGCCTGATCGGGCTTCAGGGCATGTAATGCAAGGGCTGAGCGCTATTGAATCAGTAGCATTTTGGTTTTTTATGCCTGCTGTCTAACCTCAGGGTTTAACCTCAGGGTTTGGCATTTGCGGGTGGCATTCCTTTGCCGCCAAACTGCTCGCTCAAACCTTCGCAATAGTTTTTCTCAGGCAGAGCAGGCGTGACCCATGCCATATCGTATGCAGTGGCTCTGTCGCTGCCAGCCACTGGCCCGGCACTCAGGCGGATGACCTTGACCCTGAGGTCAGGGCTCAGGTGCTGCGGCACACCCAGAAAGCGGTCAGCATGCCCATTGCCTGACAGCAGTACGACCACTTTGCCCGGCACCGCTGCCTGGCTCAGCGTGATGGCCATGCTGATATCTTTGGCGATCTGGATGCGCGTCATGGGGGTGATCTGGCTTTCTGGCAACAGGTTGCAGTGGCCTGTGCGAATGCCTTGCTGCTGTGCTTTCAGGGCCGGGCCGGGCAGTGCACCGTCGAGCTTGCTGTCGGCCATGCGGTCCCGCATCTGGTTGCCTGGCAAATTGCCGCCCAGCACCATCACGCCAGCACGTACGGCCGTCATCACGGCGGGGCCGTAATCAGCCCAGGGCCAGGCGTTATCTTTCCAGCGAAGCGCCAGCTGGACCTGCTCTTCACTGGAGCTGGGGTGCAGCTTGGCCGTGGTGGTGCCCGCATCGGCCATTTCAAGTGCAACAGCTGCCAGCACGCCGCGCTGGGCCAGATTGGCCACCACCTGTTGCTCGATCTGGTGGTGTTCCGGGGCATCGTGCTGCTCGCCCACCAGCAACATATCGGCTGGCAACAGCTTGTCGAGCCGGGCGGCGGTGTCAAAGGCGGCCTGGCCGGTCATCAACGGGATGATGGGGGCTTCCGGGCGGTGGGCGCATGCACTCACGAGCACAGCGGTGGTCAGGCAAATCGCCAGGCTGATCAGGACTCGATTGCGGGTGGGGGTTGAATAGGTAAACATCACGGGATACTAATGCTTTCTGCCCCCACCTCATTAACCCACACCTGCTCATGGACTTGAAACCTGCCCGCGTGGCCATGACGCTGCTGCTTGCCCTGGCTGCAGCTGGCCTGTGCGTTTTTTTGCACTCACCCTTGCCATGGATGATCGGGCCGCTGTTGGCGACTGCGGTACTTTCAATGAGCACGGGGTTAACGCACAGCTGGACGCCGCTGCGCAATGCGGGGCAGTGGGTCATCGGCTGCGCGCTGGGGCTTTACTTCACGCCGCAGGTGGTGGCACTGGTTGCGGGGCTGTGGTGGGCGATTGCAATGAACATCGTCTGGGCACTGGCGCTGGGGCTGGGCTTTGGTGCGTGGTTGCACAGTGTTCACTTTGGGCCAGGGCCGTTTCATGTGGCCGGGTTGTCACGCATCACCACTTACTTTGCCGCACCAATTGGCGCGGCCTCCGAGATGACGCTGATGGCCGAGCGCCATGGTGCCCAGACGGACCTGGTCGCCTCGGCGCACAGCTTGCGCGTGTTGCTGGTGACGCTGGTCATTCCGTTCAGCTTTCAGTGGGCGGGCCTGCATGGTCTGGACGGCAGCTTGCCAGGCGTGCGTGAGGTGCAATGGCCAGGGCTGGCGATGCTGGCTGCCTTGACAGGGGCGGGCTGCTGGGTGATGGTCAAGCTCAAGCGCACCAACCCGTGGTTCATTGGTGCGCTGACGGTGTCGCTGCTGCTGACAGCCAGCGACGTGAGCCTGTCCGGTATTCCCCAGCCACTGACCAATGCCGCGCAACTGGTGATTGGCGTGAGTCTGGGCGTGCGGTTCACCAAAAGGTTTGTGCACATGGCCCCGCGCTGGCTGGGTTCTGTGGCGCTGGCCACCATGGTGATGATGGCGCTGTGCGCTGCTTTTGCATGGGCACTGGCCCAATTCACGCACTTGCACTGGGCCACGCTGTTGCTGGGCACGTCACCCGGCGGTATTGCCGAGATGTCGATCACCGCCAAGGTGTTGCAGTTGGGCGTGCCGGTGGTCACAGCGTTTCATGTCACCCGGCTGGCGGCAGTGTTGTTGCTGGCTGAGCCGGTGTACCGCTGGCTCTATGGCGCAAAAGATGCAACGGGATAACCCACAGGTCAGTGCAACGAAATTGGCGTGGTCGCCAGGCCGCTATAGCCCTCCAGCGTGTCTTCAATTTCCTGCTGGGTGGGCGTGTTCTGCGCCCAGGCGCTCAGGCGCAACTGGAACATTTCAGCCCAGGAGCCGTCCAGGTAAACCTCTTTGCCGGAGCGTTTGTCAACGATCTCGAAGCCGTTGCGGGCAAGTTGGGGAATCGTCGGGGGTGGCGCGGATTCTTCGGGTGCATTGGCATGAATCTGGACCACCACAAAAGATTCGGAGTCGTAAAGCATGTGCATGATGTGTTGTCCTTGGTTCTTTGATTATCAGATAGCAACGATGGTGCCAAGTTCAAGGTAGTCACCGTGAATCGTTGTGAATACCCTTGAATCGGAGTGGCGGGTTCCCTCTAAAACCCGTCCATACCTGATTAACGGTCAATGACCAGACAATCAACAGGCCATTAACCACTAGAGGCTGCTCGGAAACCTCAATAAAGTCACTTCGTGATTCCTGCAACGTGTACAAAGCGCAGCGGGTTGCCCAGTGCGTCGCAGGTGGCGTGGATTTTGGTGTTCAGGCTCCTGCGCGTGGTGTGTGGTCCATGCTCCATGGTGTCGCAGTTTCCGGGTAGCCTCGGGTGACGAAAAGTTGTTTACAGCCAGGTTTCAGGCCTGTAGCCCAATAAATACGTGCGCTAGCAGCTCCTTAATTCATAGCACCTTCAAAAACTTCTCAATAATCGCCTGGGCATACCTGCTGGCAACCTGCTCGATAAACGTTGGGAAATCCACATGTGCGCTGTCGTCCGCCCGGTCGGAGATGGTTCGGACAGCTGCAAACGGTACAGCGTAATCATGGCAGACCTGTGCCACAGCTGCGCCTTCCATTTCTACCGCCAGAACCTCATGGCCGGCAGCTTGCAATGTCGTGCGCAGAGCGCTTGATTCCATGGCGTTGGAGACAAAACGGTCACCGCTGGCGATCAGGCCCCGGTGAACTTTTGCCTCCGGGTAGGCCTGCAGCAGGCAAGACGCCGACAGGGCTTGGCAGCTGGCCTCAAACAACGCGGTGGTCAAAGCCATATCTGCGTTGAACCTGGCTTTGCCGTACCCTGGCACTTCATAGCGCGGGAACAGCGGTGAAACATCAAGGTCGTGCTGAACGAAATCGTGCCCCACCACCACATCACCCACGTTGATGCCCCGGCCCAGCCCGCCGGCCACACCGGTAAACACCATGCACTGTGCTCCGAAACGTTCAATCAAAGCGGTGGCTGTGGTGGCGGCTGCAACTTTACCGATCCCGGACAGGGCCAGCACAACGTTATGGCCGTACAAGTTACCCAGCCAGAATTCACGACCAGCGTGCAAAATTTTTTCCGGTCGCTGCAACAGCGCAACAAGGCCGCGTTGTTCTTGGGCCAGGGCACTCAGGATGGCGATCAATGTCATGCCCTGATTTTGCCCATAAAAAGGGCAGCTTTCGCTGACCTGCGCTGGCAACCGCTGAGGCACATTGCCCGGACCCTGGAAATCGCAAAGCAGTTCGAGCTGAACGTTGCAGATTTCGGTACCAGAGTTGATGTCTTGGCGGTGCTTTGATGGCCTTTTTAACAGGCCGTCTATTTGGCGCAAACAGCCAGCAGGCTGACCAGCCGGTACAGTGCATGCCTCACAGTAGCTGCCCGCACGGTAGCCCGGTTACCTTCAAAATGCATCAGCTCGCTGCTCAACTCGCCGCGCACACTCCAGCCGAACCAGACTGTGCCCACTGGTTTATCGGCACTGCCGCCTCCCGGCCCGGCAACACCGGTCACCGCCACGCTGACCTGGGCTTTTGAATGCGCTATGGCACCCAGAGCCATGGCCCTGACAACTGGCTCGCTGACTGCGCCGTGTTGTGTGACCAGTGCTGCATCGACACCCAGCAACTCGGTTTTGGCAGCGTTGGAATAGGTGACAAAGCCGCGTTCAAACCAGTTGCTTGAGCCGGCCAGGTCGGTGCAAGTTGCAGCGATCATGCCGCCAGTACAACTTTCTGCAGTGGCCATCAACCACTCATTTTTGATGAGCAAATCGGCCAGCAAGGTAACAAATACGGGCGCGACATGCTCCGTTTTCAATAGCGACTTGAATGGCCCGTGTTTGTCAGTCATTCTCAAAATCTCCACAGTGCAATCACCAGCAGCGTGCAAAATGCCGCTACAAGATCATCGAACATGATACCGAAGCCGCCGCGTGTACCCAGGCCCTTGAAACGATGATCGGCCCAGGCCACGGGGCCAGGTTTGACCGCATCAAAAAACCGGAACAACACAAACGCTGCGAGCTGGCCGGTCAGGCCTGTGGGCATGATGAGCCAGAGAATCAGCCAGAAAGCCACGATTTCGTCCCAGACAATGCTGCCGGGGTCGGCCACGCCCATGTGTTGGGCAGTCACGGTGCAGGCCCACCACCCCAGCAGCAGCGATACGCCAATCAGGCCGCCCAGCTGCAGGGGTGTCAGCCACGACTGCAGCACCAGATAAGCCAGCCACGCCCAGAGTGTGCCTGCCGTGCCGGGTGCCAGCGGGCTCAGGCCTGAGCCAAAACCAAGCGCTATGAAATGCGCCGGGTGGGCCAGCATAAAACTGGCAGTGGGTCGTTGCGGCAGTGGCAAAGTGGTCTCTGGCATAGCATGTTTTGGTAAACAGGCATTTTGTCACAGTCAATTTTTGGTCCGGGTTGGCACTTGCACAGGCTGCAGAAGGTCAATATCGCCTGACCGTTTTTGCTATTCCAGGACTGACGCATTAAAGCCGGGCAAAAAAAGTACTGGCAAAAAAGAGCTGCCAAAGGAATGGGCTGATGCACAAAGGTGGCACGCTTGCGCAAGATGAGAAAAGTAACGCGACCGGCTACAGCAACATGCACATAACCGATATACGTGGGATTTTTGATGAGTGAGCCACGATCAGCCAAATGCACCCATTTGTCACGAGTGATGGGAATGTCGCATGACAGCGTGAATCGCTTTTTGCTGGCTGTTTCGGACTGCAGGGGCGGGCAGCCGGCGGGGCCGCCCGGAAAGTGTGGGTTTTATTGCGCCAAAGGTGACGTGATCCTGTCCATCTGGGCCATCACGTCCGGGCTCAGTCTGGCCAGCACGTCAATAGCTGCGAGGTTGTCCTGCAGCTGCCCGATTTTTGAAGCGCCGGTGATGACGGTGCTGACATGCGGGTTGTGCGCAGCCCAGGCAATCGCCAGCTGGCCCATGGTGCAGTCCAGCTCATCAGCGATCACTTCGAGCCTGCTGACGGCAGAATTTTTTGCATCATTGGTCAGTCCGTCTACCAGAAAGCTCATCTCTTTGCGTGCGCCCCGGCTGCCTTTGGGCACACCGTTGCGGTACTTGCCGGTCAGCAAACCGCTGGCCAGCGGGCTCCAGGTGGTCAAACCCAGGCCGATATCTTCATACAGGCGTGCGTACTCGTGCTCGACCCGTTTGCGGTGAAACAGGTTGTACTGGGGCTGCTCCATGACCGGTTTGTGCAGGTGGTGTTTGTCAGCAATGCCCCAGGCGGCGCGAATTTCATCGGCTGACCACTCGCTGGTACCCCAGTACAGGGCTTTGCCTTGGGTGATCATGTCGCTCATGGCGCGCACGGTTTCTTCAATCGGGGTGTGCGGGTCTGGCCGGTGGCAATACACCAGGTCAATAAAGTCTAGCCCCATGCGCTTGAGCGAGCCGTCCATGGCCTGCATCAGGTATTTGCGGTTCAGGGTGTTCTTGCGGTTGATACCCAACGATTGACTGTCAGGTTTCCCTTCAGATTTGCTGTCAGGTTTGCCGAGGCCCCAGTAAAACTTGGTCGATACGATGTAGTTCAACCGCGGCCATTTGAGCGCCTTGATGGCGTCACCCATGACCTCTTCGCTTTTGCCGTTGGCGTACACCTCGGCGTTGTCAAAGAAATTGACACCCTGGTCCATGGCCAGTGCCAGCATTTCCTTGGCTTCCTTGACATTGACCTGGTTCGCATAGGTCACCCACGAGCCGACTGAAAGTGCGCTGACTTGGAGGCCGCTCTGGCCGAGGCGTTTGTACTGCATAAAACATGCTCCAAAAAAATATTGAGAATTAAAATAAAAAAGCGGACTGTCCGCAGTATCTGCTCCCGCCCTTGCTGTCATGACTGTGCACCCGGTTTGCATGGCTGTCTGTGCGGTAGCAGACACAGGCGCCTTTGTGTCCACAGCACCTGATTGCGGTTTGAGGGTTCAATCGCGGCTGCTGTCGCCTACCCGCTCGGTTGAGCGGCTCAGGCGGGAGTCGCCACCGCTGCCTTCCATGCCGGTTTTACCTCGCAATGGCTCCTTGCCCACAAACTCTTTGGCCTTGACGAGCAGCTCTTTCCCCTCGCGCTCCCTGAAACGCATCTGCCCCTTGGCCAGCAGCATATATCGCGAAGCATCGATCAGCCGTGCTGACTCCGTGATCACCGTCGCCAAGGGGCCGCTGAGTTTGATTTGCTCTACCTCTTGCATCCATCCTGGGTCGCCAATAGTGACCAGCTGCAGCGCAATATCGCTTGTAGGCGTGTTGAGCAGATAGTAGGCCGCTGCAAGAGGCGATGCTGTAAAGATGTCTTTGCCCAAGTCCTTGGCAGCAGTGCTGTTGAGGTATCTGGTCAGGGCGCGGGACTCTTTGTACTGCATGCCCATTTCTGCCACCATTTCAAGCAATGCCACGATGGCGTTGCAGATACCGAGGATCAGCTGAGGCGCTGTGCCGGCCCCGGCTGTAAGGAGGGCCGCCAGCTGTGCAGCGGTGTTGGCCCCGGCTCTGGCTACTTTGGATGTGCGCAGCGCAATGTCACGCAGCTGCCAGTCGCGAATGCGGGCCAGTGCCGCTTTGGAGTCGCCTTCTTCCAGTTTTTTTGTCAGGTCCAGCAGTGCGGTTGCAGCCAGGCCTGATTGAATGAGTTTGATGGTGTTGATCACCAGGGTGCCGCTGGATGCGATCACGCCGGCTGCGGGGATGATGGCCAGTATTTCTTCTTTGATGGCGCTCAAAGCTTCAGCAAGTGTTTCTTTGAAAAAGTTCTCGCCCGCCTCCCAGCTCAGTTGTTCCAGCGTCGTGCCAAATGCATTGCTGACGATGCTCGGGATCATGGCGTTGACTTTGGACAACACTTCGGAACTTCCGGCTGAGCCGCTGCCGCTGGCCGTGGCGGTAGACGAGCCAGCCAATTTGTAAGATTTCTTGGCAATCTGACCTGTACGCCTGACTGCCTTGGCTTTTTTCAGTTTGTCTTTGAGTTCTTCCACACGCCTTTTGTCTGCTTTAAGGACGCAGGTGCATCCGTCGAAAAGCAGTGGAATCGACTGGTTTCTGCTTTCTACGATAGCCGCTATCGCGGTTTGATCGCTGTCGCTGAGGTTTTTGCCGCCAAAATACTTCAACTGCTCAAAGACTCTGGTAACAGCGCCAGAGCTGTTGCGGCCACTGTCTCTCCAGTTTTGTCCCTTGCTGGTTTGGGCAGCTACCCACTTGTCGAACGCCTTTCGTACCTCCGTCAGGGCGATTGCACGCTTTTTCTCGCCTATGTCAATGCTGTTCTTGTCTGACTCTGACAGTCGGGAAGTCCGGCTCATGAAGATGTACTGAGACTGATCGACCTCGTTATTGACTGTGCCTGCATCCGCAATCGCCTTGTCCAGCGCCTTGAGCGCATCGCTGCGGCTGTAAATCCTGCTGTAGGTGGCCTTCATCCATTCGTCAATCGAGATCAAAAACATGCAAGTTTCTCCAGGGAGTACCCATTGATGAAGCAATATGCTAGCCCAATTCGCAACTGCTGGAATGACTCACTGAAAATTCGCTGCCTCGCCCTTTTTTCCAAACTACCGCCCAAGGGGTCGCAGAGTCCGCCAGTGGGCGCGAATGTTCATTGCCAGGCGGCTCACTGCGATTTTCAGGTCAGGTTCGAGGTTGAGCCACAGCCCCAGACAACTTGCCCACCCCGTCCATTGACGCAGCTTCGACTGGCTGTTTGAAGAGCCGTAACTCTTGGTCGCCAGCAATGTTTGTCGCAGTCTTTTTATGACACCAGTGCTGCGATAGCAGACGTTCGCCAAGAGGCTCATCATCTTCAACGGAATCCGGCTGCCGGGGGCTGTGCGAAATTACAAGAGACAAGTGTGTCTCAGAGCGCAGACCTATACTGCGACTGCAAACACTCCAGGAATCTCACCATGCCAAAGCAGAACCAACACCGCCTGACGCTCAAAAGCCGGCCCAGGACGGCGTGCTGATGGACGCCAGCGACCTTGCAGCCCTGGCGCAACTTGATGATCCCTTGCACCAGATGGGACTGCAGCTTCAGGCCGCTCAGGCTGCGCTGGCAGAGACCCAACGCACCCAATCAGAGTTTTTGTGGGCCATGGGCCACGAGTTGCGCTCGCCGCTGACTGCCGTTCTCGGCTATGCCCAGCTCCTGGATGCGGGCGTTCCAGCGCTGACGCCGAACCAGAAGAGCAGCCTGACGCATATTCTGGAGGCGGGCTGGGGTTTGCTGGACCTGATCAACGAGCTCATGGATGCATCACTGATTGAATGCGGCAAACTGCAATTGCAGATGGAGCACGTTTCACTTGAAGACGCTGTACGCGATTGTGAAGAGCTAATTGAACCCCTGGCACGACAAAGCCATGTCCAGATTATGTTTGTCCCGCCAGAGCAAGTCCTCGTCGTAGCGGCTGACCGCAAAAGACTCCGGCAAATTCTGATGTCGCTCCTGAGCCATGCGCTTTTGCACAGCGGCTCTGCAGGCATCGTGCAAGTGCGTTGTTACCGCTGTGCGGATGGCCGCCTGCGTGTACATTTTCAAGACACAAGCTGCGGCAAGTCGGCCGCATGGCTGGCAGCTGACAGTCCGGCCAACCACATCAAACTGCTGGTCAGTCAACAACTGGCTGGCTACATGGGCGGCGTGATTGCCACCGAATTCATCGCCAGCAAGGCGAACAGCGCCAGCGCCAGCACTTATTGGCTCGAATTGAACGCAGCCGCCAGCACCCCATGACAACAAACCAGGCCATTCCTGGCGCCTGATCCCCCCTATGCCCAACTCCATCAGCACAATCGCCACACCTGCCTCCGACATCACCAACTGCGACCGCGAGCCCATCCACATCCCCGGCGCTATTTTGCCGCATGGCGTTTTACTGGTGCTGGACATCGACACCCTCGAAGTGCTGCAAGCTGCCGGTGACCTGCCCGGTTTGCTGGGTACGTCGCTGAAGGCCTTGGTGGGCAAGCATGCCGACACGTTTCTTGACCCATCGCAGACAGCCCTTATTCGCCGTTTGAGCGTCGAGCAGGCCTTGGCCACACCACGCCATCTGCTGGACCCCGCGCTGCGGGTGCAAGCTAACAGGCCGCTGGACGCCAGCCTGTACCGCTGCGGCAACACCCTGGTGCTGGAGTTTGAGGCCGCTGACACCGGCGACCGCATCGCTCCCGACCCACTGGCCGCCGTGCAGAACATGGTCGCTGGCTTTGACGCCGTGACTTCATTGCAGGAGCTCTGTCAACTGGCTGCCGAGCGCGTGCGCGAAGTTGCGGTCTATGACCGTGTGCTGGTGTATCAATTCATGCAGGACGGCTCGGGATGGGTCATCGCCGAAAGCCGTCAGCCAGACCTGGAGCCCTTTCTCGACCTGCACTACCCGGCCGCTGACATCCCGCAGCAGGCACGCGCGCTCTACCTGAAGAACTGGCTGCGCCTCATCACCGAGGTCAACTACGACCCCGCGCCCCTGACCCCTGCGCTCAACCCCCGCACCGGTTTGCCACTGGACATGAGCCATGCCATCCTGCGCGATGTCTCGCCCATCCACCGCGAATACCTGCGCAATATGGGCATCGACGCGTCGATGTCGATTTCCATCATCCACCGCGACAAGCTGTGGGGCCTGATTGCCTGCCACCATTACAGCCCCAGGCGGCTGCCGCGCCATTTGCGCGCGGTATGTGAGCTGTTTGGCTCGATATTTTCCATGCAGCTTGAAGTGCGTGAAAAGGCAGAGCAGTTTGAACTTCGCCTTGCGAGTCGCATGGTGCTGCAAAACCTGATGCTCAATCTGGCTGGCGCCGATGACTATGCCGAGGGCCTGACGCAGCAGTCGCCCAATCTGCTGGACTACATTCACGGTGGCAGCAGTGGAATGGAGGGCGGCAGTCAGGGCGGTGTGGCCGTCTGCGTTCGTGGTCATCTGACTTTTCTGGGCAGTACGCCTGACAAGGCACAGATCGGGCAGCTGGTTACCTGGCTGGACTCGCATATGTCGCAGCCCACCGGTATCTATGCTTGCGACAGGCTGGGCGACATCTATGAACCAGCCCGGGCTTTTGCTGCCCTGGCCTCTGGCTTGCTTGTTATCTCGGTATCGAGCGAGCTTTCGGACTACATCATGTGGTTTCGCCCCGAGATCAAGGCTCGGTTCAACTGGGCTGGGCATCCCCAGAAAGAGGTGGTGTCAGGCCCGTTTGGCGACAGGTTATCGCCGCGCAAGTCATTCGAGATCTGGAGCGAAACCATCGTCGGGCGCAGCATGCCCTGGACATTGGCCGACACCCAGTCAGCGGTCGATCTGCGGCTGTCATTGCTGCATGTGGTGTTGCGCCGCATCAACGAAGCCGCGCAAGAGCGCAAAAAAGCCGCAGAGCGTGACCGGCTGCTGATGGCCGAACTGGACCACCGCGTCAAAAACACGCTGGCCAACATTCAGGCACTGGTGGTGCAAACCAGCCGGAGCGCCGACACACTGAGAGGCTTTGTCGAAGACCTCGACGGGCGTATCCATTCCATGGCCAAGGCGCACAGCCTGCTGTCTGAAAGTCGCTGGGAGGGTGTGTCCATCAGCCGACTTCTGCAGGAAGAACTTGAGCCTTTCAGCGCGCGCCGTCATGCCATCTCGTTAGAGGGTCCAGACTTGGTGTTGACGCCCAAGTCGGCGCTGTCGTTGTCGCTGGCCATTCACGAGCTGGTCACCAACGCCGCCAAATACGGTGCTTTCTCCACGCCGGTCGGCACCGTCACGGTGCGCTGGACACTTACCGACAACAACAGCATCAGCCTGACCTGGGCCGAAACCGGCGGCCCGCCCGTTCAGCCCCCCACCCGGCGCGGTTTTGGCTCGACCCTGATCGAGCGCGCCCTGGCCATGGAGACAGGCGGGCGTGCCGCGTTGCACTACCTCCCCGAAGGCGTGGTCTGCGACGTGTTTTTGCCACCGTCGTCGGTGCTTGGCCGCCACATGATGCCGTCCGCAATGACGCCTGCAATCGAGCTGACGCACCAATCTGCTAGCGCGGAGCGACCCTACCGCATTTTGGTGGTGGAAGACTCGTTCCTCGTCATCACCTTGCTCGAAAAATTTTTTGAAGACCTGGGCTGGCAGTTTGTGGGACCGGCCACCCGTCTGGCCGACGCGCTGGTACTGGCAAACAGTGGCGTCTTCGATGCTGCCCTGCTGGACGTCAACCTCAATGGCGAGATGTCGTGGGAGGTTGCGCGTGTGCTGGTCGGGCGCGGGGTGCCGGTCGTCTTCAGCACAGGCTATGACATCAAGACCGTTCTTCCGGCGGATCTGGCGGGCACGCCTGTGATCAGCAAGCCGTTTCGCCTGCGTGAAGTCGAAGACAAGCTCAGACAGGCCATCGCTGCCCGCCGCGTCGGCGCATGATGGTGCCCGATACCGCAACGCAGGGCGACACCAGTGGCGTGCTGCAGCGGCTCAAGGCCGCGACGCGGGCCGAGCATGACGCCATCGAGGTCGCGCTGGACCTCATGGCGCCCGGTCTTAGTCTGCTCGATTACCATTGCCGCGTCCGGCGCTACCATGGCTTTTACGCAGCCATTGAGCCTCTGATCGCCGCCGCTGCGAACTGGCCCCGCTGGGGCATAGACATAGGCGCACGCGCCAAAACACCGTGGCTGGCTGCCGATCTGGTCTGTCTGGCGGGCCGCAGCGAGTTGGCTGGTGCAGCGCTCGCAGATTTGCCGCAATGCAGCGAATTGCCGCCTCTGGATACGCCCGCTGCTGCCTTTGGTTGCCTGTATGTTCTCGAAGGAGCGACGCTGGGCGGGCGCGTTATCAGCCGCCACATTGAGCACGAGCTGGGCCTGGATGCGACACGCGGTGCCCGTTTCTTTCATGGCTATGGGGAGCAGACAGGCTCTCAATGGAAGGCCTTTCGCGCCGCGCTGTCTGCGTTTTTGGGCACATCGTCAGAAGAAGACAGGGTGGTGGCATCGGCTATCGCCACTTTTGCAGCGCTGCGGACCTGGTGTGCTTGTGATGAGCCTGGCCGTGACACATTTTCAAAGTAGCGTCTGGCGTATCGGCAGGAATGCGTTGAACGCCGTTTGATGTGTTGATTTCAAGGTGCGGTGGGCTGAAATTCACAGTGAACCTGGTGAAACCTGCGCGTTCCTCAACCGTCCCCCAACCGCCCCTCAAACCACCGCCCCAAACAGCTTGCCCACCCCAGCGGTGATCGCCATCGCCAGCGCCCCCCAGAACGTCACCCGCCAGGCGCCCGCCAGAACACCCGCACCCCCGGCCCCTGCGGCAATCGCACCGAGAAGCGCCAAAAAAGCCAGCGCGGTGCCAGAGACCCACCACACCAGCTGCGTGCCGGGTACCAGTGCCGTGACAGCCAGTGGCAACACCGCGCCGAGCGCAAAGCTTGCAGCTGATGCCAGGGCGGCCTGAACCGGCCTGGCGCTCATGGCCTCCGATATGCCTAACTCATCGCGGGCGTGGGCACCCAGCGCGTCATGGGCCATCAATTGCGTGGCCACCTGCTGCGCCAGTGCGTTGTCCAGACCGCGGGTGGTGTAAATCGCGGTCAGCTCTTCATGCTCGGACGCGGGGTCTTTGTCGAGTTCCGATTTTTCGCGTGCCAGGTCGGCTTTTTCAGTGTCAGCCTGAGAGTGGACCGACACATACTCACCCGCAGCCATCGACATGGCACCGGCCACCAGCCCGGCCACACCGGTGATCAAAATGCTGCTTTGTGTGGCGTTCGCCGCAGCGACGCCAAGCATCAGGCTGGCCGTCGAGACAATGCCGTCATTGGCCCCAAGCACCGCCGCCCTGAGCCAGCCGATGCGTGATGTTTTGTGTTGCTCAATGTGTCTCATGCGGTTGATTTTTCGTGTGTTGGATGAAGTTTGTACTTATTTTGAGGTTGGCAGCATCCTGCGCAACGTCTTGTCGCGCAGGATGTAGTGGTGGTACAAAGCGGCGAGTGCGTGCAGGCCGACCAGAAAATAACCTGCTGTGGCGCCTGTTTCATGAATTTGCCTGATCCAGCCCGCTGCATCTTTGTTTTCTGCCATCAAGGCGGGAAGTTGTAAGCCGAAAAAGGGAATCACCTGGCCTTTTGCGCTGAGTAAAAACCACCCTAAAAGCGGCATACCGACCATCACTACATACAGTGTGGCTTGCACCAGCCGCGCCAGCCGC
>JBBRMH010000070.1:0-18122 GCA_038230935.1 Burkholderiales bacterium
CTGCTGTGGTTGCCAATCAAAACGGTCGTTTGCGGCAACAGCAGTTCACGAAAAGCGTCCAGATAATTTTCAATGTCAGCCTCGTCCCACCAGGATAGATTGGGCATGTAGGCAATCAGCGGAACGTCGGCGTAGTCCGAGGCGATTTCGGCAATCGCGCTGATGTTTTCGGGGCTGCCCACAAAACCGACCTTGATGGCCCCTGCAGGCATGTCTTCGAGTGCCATGCGGGCTTGTTCGTTGACAGCTTCCTCGTCAAAAGCAACATGGCTCAGTATTTCAGAGGTGTCACGCACATAGGCACCCGTCACCACGGCCAGCGGATGCCCACCGGCAGAAGTAATCGCTGTGATGTCAGCTGTCAGCCCTGCTGCGCCACTCGCATCATTGGCGTTGAATGTCATGACGCAAACCGGTGTGCTTTCAAGGTCTTCGGCTTGAAGTTGCCGGGTATCCAAAGGTATTGAGGTGGGGTTTGCCATGAGCTCGATTTTGACTTGTACGCGAATAAGCAACGCTGCCTCTATACAATTGTTGCATTCTATGTGAAGGCAACTTAAGCTGTGACTCAAACAATGACCTGGATGTGCTTGATCTGTGGGTGGATTTATGACGAGGCGACTGGCGCGCCGGAGCACGGCATCGCGGCCGGCACCTTGTGGGCTAATGTACCCATGAACTGGACTTGCCCTGAATGCGGTGCGCGCAAGGAGGATTTTGAAATGGTTCATATATAAGCTGGCGAGTCTGATCCAATGGGCGTGGCATAACAATTGCTCGTCGGCAGACTTCTGCCAGCGGTGTAAAAACAGGAGCAAAGACAGTGAGCATTACCAGTTCCGGACTCAAAGTCTTGGTGATTGATGACAGCAACACCATCAGGCGAAGTGCAGAGATATTCCTGAAACAGGGCGGGCATGAAGTGCTGCTGGCAGAAGACGGCTTTGATGCGCTGGCCAAAGTCAATGACTATCAGCCGCACCTGATTTTTTGTGATATTTTGATGCCCCGTCTGGACGGCTACCAGACCTGTGCAATCATCAAGCGCAACGCACGTTTTTCAAACGTTCCTATTGTCATGCTGTCTTCAAAAGACGGTGTGTTTGACAAGGCCAGGGGCCGCATGGTGGGATCGCAAGACTACCTTACCAAACCATTTACCAAAGACCAGCTCCTGCAGACCGTTCAGGAACTGAGCAAAACACATCAAGGAGTAGCGTAATGGCAATTAAAAAAATTCTGGTGATCGATGACTCCAAAACCGAGTTGATGTATCTGACCGACATATTGGTCAAAAATGGTTTTTCTGTGAAAACAGCCGAAAACGCTGAAGATGCCTTTCGTCGTCTGGCTGAAGAAAAACCTGAACTGATCCTTATGGATGTGGTGATGCCGGGGCAAAACGGCTTTCAGTTGACACGAGCCATCACGCGCGACCCCCTCTACGCTGATATTCCCATCATGATGTGTACCAGTAAAAACCAGGAGACCGACCGTGTCTGGGGTATGCGCCAGGGTGCCAAAGACTACATCACCAAGCCTGTCAATGCAGACGAATTGATGGCCAAAATCAAGGCTCTGGGCTGAGTCCGGCTGTAATACCAGAACATGGCGAACAGACAAGCCCTCAGAGAGCTGCAAAGCCGGCTGGCCGAAAGATTGCAGGTCGCTCGTGCACAGGGCGTAGCACCTTCGTGGCTGGCGGTTGAAGCCGGTGACAAAAAATATCTGTTCCCAATGGAGCAGGCCGGGGAAATTTTCCCCTGGGTAGCAACCCAGACAGTTCCTTACACGCAATCCTGGTTTTTGGGTGTTGCCAATCTGCGTGGTGGTTTGTTTGGAGTCGTTGATCTTGCGGTTTACGTAAGTGGTCAGCAGCCGGCGGCCAAAACCGAACTTGCACGCAAAGAATCGCGTCTGGTGGCTTTGAACAGTGCGCTGGAAGTCAATTGCGCCTTGCTGATTGACCGCCTGGCGGGGTTGAGAAATCAGGCAGCCTTTAAAGATTTTTCTGAAAAAGCAACCGATGCACCCGAGTTTTTCGGAAACCAGTATGTTGACCACAATGGTGCGATCTGGCAGGAAATCAACCTGCAACTGCTGGCTCAACAGGCCCATTTTTTGACCATTGGCGCTTAGCGCACAACGTTTTCCCGGAAGGCTCATCATGTCGGTTATAGAAAAAATTCAGAAGCTATTCAAAGCCAAGTCTGCGCCGTCAGAAGACAGCATGGAAATGACCTCCGTGGGTGCACCAGTGGACCCTATGGCTACCGGGGCGCTGGAGCAAGCGTCTTTTGATACTGCTGCAATACGAACTGCAGACAGCAGTGAAGAGGCTTTTAGCCGTCGCATGGCCGGCTCTGAGGACCCGGTTATCCCGGAAAACCCGGATTTGCTGGCTCTGCCCATCCTGGGACGACGCACGATTGCAGAGCATCAACGAATTTTGCTAACCCTGCTCGGCTTGTCTGTTCTGGTCGTTGCTGCTGTGGCTTACCGCGCGCTGGATCAGGCTGAGGTCGTCTCCCAGGAAGTGGCTGCCACAGGCCAGGCGCTGATGCAGTCGCAACGCCTTGCAAAATCTGTCTCTCAGGCTCTGGTCGGTAGCGCGCAGGCTTTTCCAGACGTGCGTGAGAGTTCTGGCGTGCTCGCCAAAAACATACGTGGTTTGAAGTCAGGAGACGCCAGTTTGCGTCTGACGGCTGTCAATCAGGATTTGCAGCCAGACATTGAAAAAGTGGTGCCGCTGATGGAGCGTGCCGAGAAAAATGCGGCGACGGTCATGGGGCAGCAAAATATTCTGACACAGGTGGGCAATGCGCTGCGTACCATCAACCGCCAGTCGTCCGATCTGCTTGAAATTGCCGAGACCGTGTCTTCACTGAAACTTCAGCAAAATGCCGCCCCTGCCGAAATTTCTGCGTCTGGCCAGCTGGTGATGTTGACACAGCGGATTGGCAAGTCAGCCAATGAGTTCCTGACGATGGACGGCGTGAGTCCCGAAGCCGTGTTTTTGCTGGGCAAGGACTTGAATTCATTCAAGGAAATTGCACAGGGCTTGCAGGAAGGCAGTCCCGAATTGCGCCTGACCGGTTCCACAGACCCGCAAACCCGCGAGCGTCTTGATGCACTCATGGCACTGTATGAGCAGACGCGGGTTCAGGCGGGTGCGATTCTGGGGAACCTGCAGGGTCTGGTGTCGGCGCGTGAAGCGCAGGCATCCATCATTGCTGACAGCGAGCCACTGCGTCGTGGTCTTGAAGATATTCAGGGCAAGTTGTCCTCCCAGACCGGTTTGAATGCGGGCTCTGTGGCTGCCCTCGTGATTGCAGCCTTGTTTGGACTGACCTGCGCTATTGGCATCGCCCGAGTGCAGTTGCAAGAAAGTCGCCAGCGTCAAGGCGTTGCAGAACAGAGGCAGCTCGAAGCCACAGGGCTGGAGCAGGATGCCAAACGTGTCAATGATGCCAACCAGGCCGCTATTTTGCGCTTGATGAATGAGTTGCAAACAGTCGCTGAGGGCGATTTGACACAGGAAGCCACGGTGACAGAAGATATCACCGGCGCCATCGCTGACTCCGTGAACTACACGGTTGAAGAGTTGCGTCAGCTGGTGGGCAACGTGCAAAACACGGCAACCCGGGTGGCACAAACCACGGCGCAGGTTGAAAGCACCTCCACCGAGTTGCTGGCGGTGTCCACTGAACAATTGCGCGAAATTCGTGAAACCGGTCAGTCGGTGCTCGACATGGCATCGCGAATCAACGAAGTGTCTGTGCAGGCTCAGGAATCGTCCCAGGTGGCGCGCCAGTCGCTGACAGCTGCCGAGTCTGGTTTGCAGGCTGTGCAAAACGCCATCGGCGGCATGAATTCCATTCGGGACCAGATTCAGGAAACCTCCAAGCGTATCAAGCGGCTGGGTGAATCTTCACAGGAGATCGGCGAGATCACCGAGCTGATTTCAGACATTACCGAGCAGACCAACGTCCTGGCCTTGAATGCCGCGATTCAGGCCGCATCAGCTGGTGAAGCCGGACGAGGCTTTTCTGTGGTGGCGGAAGAGGTACAGCGACTGGCTGAGCGTTCAGCGGATGCAACACGCCAGATTTCTGCACTGGTCAAAGCCATTCAGACCGATACCCAGGATGCAGTCGCCGCTATGGAGCGTTCCACGCAGGGTGTGGTCGAAGGGGCAAAACTTTCCGATAACGCAGGAACGGCTCTGTCGGAGATTGACCGTGTGTCCAGGCGTCTGGCCGATCTGATTGAGCAGATTTCCAATTCCGCATCCCGCGAAGCCGAGTCCGCCAACGTGGTCGCTGACAATATCCAGCATATTTTTGCAGTGACTGAGCAAACCGGGGAGGGTACACGCTCGACTGCACAGCAGGTGCGGGACTTGTCCCGCATGGCTGAAGAGTTGCGTCAGTCGGTATCCCGGTTCAAGATTGCCTGATCTACGTGCTGCACAAGCTGATTGCCGTATGAGTCCTTGCACCCCATTGGGCCCCATTTAGCCCGACTGTTAAATTCGCTTTCATGAACTGGCCTGCCATTTATGCAATCTACTGCCCTGAATTCAACAGACGCTGACCTTGACACTGATGTCAATGACCTCGGCCCGTTAGCCTGGGTTCTGGATGAGTTGCGAAAGTCTCTGGATGGCTCAGCCAAGGCACTCAAGCGCTTTGTCAGGGACGCGGAGGCTGCCAGGGGTTCGGATTTGTCCGCCATTGATGCAAGCCAGCTGCGCATAGCGCGCCAGCAGCTTCATCAGGCGGTGGGTGCCCTGGAGATGGTCGGTCTGGCGCAACCTGCATTGCTGCTGCGTGCCATGGAAGCGGCTGTACAGCGCTTCGTCCAGCATCCTGAGCAATGCAGCCAGGAAGCCGCTGCAAAAATTGAACGGGCCAGTTTCGCACTCACAGAATATCTGGAAGCGGTCCTGGCAGGCAAACCGATATCTGCAGTTTCCCTCTTTCCCCAATACAGGGATGTGCAGGATCTGGTGCGTGCAGACCGTATTCATCCGGCTGATTTGTGGCCGCACGAATGGCGCTGGCTTGAGCCGGTGTTTGAATCCACCGAAAAGCCCCGACCGTACGACAACAATGCTCGCGCTACGCTCGACCAGTCGGTGCTGCAGATCATGAAAGGTCAGGGGCCAGAAGCTGCCCGAAGCCTCAGGGACCTCAGCCTCGGATTTGCTGCTGCACAAGCCGAGCGTCAGCCACGCATTTTCTGGACAATTGCGGCAGCTTATTTTGAAGCGCTTGAACACAAGCTGATCACGGTTGACATTTATGCCAAGCGCGCCGCCTCCCGGGTACTTTTGCAATACGCCTCTCTGAGCAGGGGGGACAGCAGTATTTCAGACCGTCTGGCGCAGGATTTGCTTTTTTTCTGTTCTCAGGCCGTGGCAGCGCGTGCCTCCGATACGCCCGTGCTGTCTGCAGTGCGGGCAACCTATAGCCTGGCACGCTTTAAACCGGTGGACTATGAGGCCGTGCAGTTCGGGCGCTTTGATCCGGCCTTGCTGGCACAGGCGCGCAAGCGTATTGTTTCCGCCAAGGAAACCTGGTCATCGCTGTCTGCGGGCGATGTCAACAAGTTCAAACTGGTGGTGGACCAATTCAGCCTGGTTGCCGATTCATTGGTCAAGTTGCACCCGCCCAGCGAACCGTTAGCCCAGGCGCTTTTACGCGCGGTAGACATGACCGCCCGCTCCGAGCAGCCCCCAGGTATTGAGCTGGCCATGGAAGTGGCAACCGCTGTGCTTTACCTGGAAGCTGCTTTTGAAGACCTCGATCCCAGGGACCCCCAGCTGGCTGATCGCACGGGGCATCTGGCTGAGCGCCTGGAAAGTGTTCGTACAGGGGGCGAGCCCCAGCCGCTTGAATCCTGGATGGAAGAACTCTACCGCCGTGTCAGCGACAAGCAGACGATGGGCAGTGTGGTGGGCGAGCTGCGCATCTCGCTGGGTGACATTGAAAAATCACTGGATCTGTTTTTCAGAAATCCGGACAATAAAAATGTTTTGCGGGATGTACCCGGCCAGTTGTCCCAAATGCGCGGGGTTCTGTCTGTATTGGGTCTCGAGCAGGCTTCCCGGGCGGTATCCCATATGCGCGACACCGTCGAGCAGATGCTGGTCACCGAGGTCAATGCGCAGCAGACCCGTGCAGCAGGCACTTTCGATCAGCTGGGCAATAATCTTGGCGCTTTGAGCTTTTTGATTGACATGCTCAACTACCAGCCTGCATTGGCGAAAAAGCTCTTTGTGTACGACGATGGAAAAGGGGAACTTCGACCTTTGATGGGTCGAACCCACAGGCCCGATGATGCTGACAGTGTGACCCTCAGCAACGACAGTCTGCCAGAGCAAGTGAGTTCTGCTGCCCGGAATGCCAATGCAGACGCGTCCCATGAGAAGTTGCCGGCGGAGCCTGAGGTACCGTACATTGAAATACCGCACGTAAATACAGCACTGGCTGATGAATCCGGGCCTGCCGAGACCGCGCATGATGCACCGGTTGCGGTGACTCAACATGATTCAGAAAATAGTCCGGAGAAGAATTCAGACGTGACTGCCAGCGTCATGCCAGGTCTGGTTTCTTCCGTAACACCACAGCCACCGGCTGCCGAGCTGCTTGACCAGAGTCAGGCGGCAGACTTTGAGGAAGATGACCTGCAGGATATTTTCCTGGAGGAAGCGCGTGAAGTTGCAGCCAATGGTCAAGAGGCGCTGCGTGGCCTGGCAGGCGCACCCGCTGATATTGGGCACTTCACCGTGTTGCGTCGTGTCTTTCACACGCTCAAAGGCAGCTCGCGCATGGTGGGCCTCAATACGTTTGGCGATGCT
This sequence comes from Burkholderiales bacterium, assembly GCA_038230935.1. Classification (GTDB taxonomy): domain Bacteria; phylum Pseudomonadota; class Gammaproteobacteria; order Burkholderiales; family Burkholderiaceae_C; genus Polaromonas. The sequence continues at coordinate 6,866 of JBBRMH010000070.1, forward strand.
GCCTGGGCCATGGAGCAATTGCTCAACAGCCTGCTGGCCGAACAAAAAATCGCCACGCCAGCGTTTATGCATCTGGCCACTGACGCGTTGTCGGGTTTCTCAAAATGGATTGAAGATATCGCTGCGCATCAGGATGCCGCCTGGAGTGCAGCCCCGTTTTGTACCAGCGCAGACGCCATGCGGATCGAGGGGCGTCTCGTGCCGCTGAATTTGCAAGCGGGACCGGTTGAACAGCCAAATCAGGCGTTCGCTGACGACCTGGTCATGCTGGAGCTGCCCGTCAATGCAGCAAACGCAATCACTGAGCCGGCCATGCTGGTGGAGTTGATCGACATACAGGCGCTACCCCCTGCTACTGCGCTGAGCTTGACCGCTACAGAGGCCATAGAGGCCATAGAGGCCATGGAGCCTATAGACACGGTAGATTTCGATCTGTTTTTTGCTGACGAGCCGTTATTGACCTTGCCGCCTGCCGTGCCAGTTACCGGGGTGGCGGCAAGTCCTGACAGCCTTGCCGGGAACGCGCTGGGCATTGACCTGGACAGCCTGTCAGCTCTGTCCGGCTTGTCAGGCCTGTCTGATCCGCAGAGCATGACGCAGCCCAACCCCGAGTTTCCGACGTCTGTCACATTCGACATGTCTGAACTGGATGCGGCGTCCGATCTCTCCCCGTCAAATCTGCCGCTGGAGCCAGAACCAGAGCTGCAGCCTGAACCAGCTTTTGAGACCGCTGTTCAGGCGGGCAGCGTTGATGTGGTGGAGTTGTCGGCTGCTGATTTCGACGAGCAATTCTTCGCAGGTATCGACACGCCAGCAGTTGAACTGCCTGCATCGCCTGTTGTGCCGGCTGAGTTCTTGTCTGTGGAGCGCCTTTCTGACAACCTGGCGCCTGTGGTTGCGCAGCAGGTTGTTGCCCAGGCGCAGGAAGACATCAGCGCTGAATCACAGGCCGAAGTGCAAACCCAGGCCGAGGCACAAGACCAGACAGAGGCCCTGGTTTCAGGCGAAATCGACCCGGATGAGCAGGTCAAGGTAATTGGTACCCTGCGCATCGGTATTCCCCTGCACAACGTTTATCTCAATGAGGCCGATGAATGGTCGCGCCGCCTGGTGACGGAAGTTTCTGAATGGGCCATAGAGCGCCAACACCCTATTGCAGACTCCACGGTTGCACTGGCACACTCTCTGGCGGGTAGCTCGGCAACCGTCGGGTTTGATGCACTATCGGATATTGCCCGTGCACTTGAAAACGCGCTACAGAAGTCACAGGCGCATCACAGCGACAGTGCTACTGCAGCCAATGCAGCTCTTTTTGTGGATGCCGCAGAAGATATTCGGCGTCTGCTGCATCAGTTTGCTGCAGGCTTCCTGAAACAGCCCGACGCGCGACTTCTCGCAAAACTTCGTACGCTTGAGTTTCCTGAGTCCGTATTTCCGGATGTTATATCCGTGTCATCCATGGACGACGATGACTTTGATTTTTTAACCGAAGAAGCGTTGCCTGCCGAAGAAGCCAGTTCTTTGCTGCTCCCTGCGCCTGCGGACGCCGAAAATAAGGAAAATAAGGCTGAGGCAGGCACCACAGTTTTGACATTGCTGCTCCAGCAGCAGCCGGTGGCCGAAGAAGTCAAGGCAGCTATACCAGCCGTGACGTTCACCCGCCCCACTGCGGAGCCTGTGACGCTGACATCCGTCTCCTCATTCCCACCCTCTATTGACGATGGTTTCGCGGACGATGAAGACGACGACATTGACGCTGTAGATGCGATTGATGCCGAGCTTTTTCCGATTTTTGATGAAGAAGCGGCGGAGCTGATGCCGCAGCTGGGCGGAGCGCTGCGCCAATGGTCGGTTCGGCCCGACAACCAGAGCGCGCGAAATGAAGTTCTGCGTAACCTGCACACCCTCAAAGGAAGTGCGCGTCTGGCGGGTGCCTTGCGTCTCGGGGAAATGGCCCACCATATCGAGTCTGAAATTGAATTCCTTGGCTCAGAATCTGTAGCAGCACAGGATTTTGAATCACTTTTGAGCCGTTTTGATTCGATGGAGCACACACTGGAGGTGCTGCGCAAGGGCGATACACGCGCTGCAATCGCAGTTATTTCACAGCCGGCTGCACTGCCTTTGACAGCGCCTGAAGTGCCACCCGTGCACTTGACGGCAGAGTCAGAAACGCTGGTTACAGATGCGCCTGCAGACCTGGCACCCGCTGCGGCCCTTGCGGCTGTGATGGCCCCAGTTTCTGACAAAATAATGATTCCTGCGCCCCAGTCCATGGTCAGACAGCCCCTGCGGCAAGCTGCTTCCGCTTCCGTGCGGGTGCGGTCCCAGCTGCTGGACCGTCTGGTGAACCAGGCTGGCGAGGTCATGATTACCCGGTCGCGTCTGGAAGTTGAAGTCGGCCAGTTGCGCTCTTCTCTGGGTGACATGAGCGACAACCTGAACCGCCTGCGCCAGCAGTTGCGCGACATCGAGTTGCAGGCCGAAACCCAGATGCAGTCGCGACTGGCGCAAGCCAAGGAACTGCAGGCCGGGTTTGACCCGCTTGAGTTTGACCGTTTCACCCGCGTGCAGGAACTCACCCGCATGATGGCCGAGTCCGTCAATGACGTCGCCACCGTGCAGCGTACCCTGCAGCGCACCATTGAAGCCACTGAAGACGACCTGGTTGCACAGGCGCGTCAGACACGCGAATTGCAGCGTGATCTGCTGCGCACGCGCATGGTGGAGTTTGAAGGCATCTCGGACCGCCTGTACCGTGTCGTGCGGCTGGCATCGAAAGAAACCGGCAAGCAGGTTCGACTCGACTTGCTGGGTGGCACCATTGAGATGGACCGCGGCATGCTTGACCGCATGACGCCAGCTTTTGAGCATTTGTTACGCAACTGTGTGGCGCACGGCATCGAAAGCCCGCAAGTTCGCACGGCAGCTGGTAAGGATCCCATCGGTCTGATCACAGTGCACCTCCGGCAGGAAGGCAACGACGTGTCGGTAGATTTCAGCGACGATGGCGCGGGGCTTGACCTTGGACGGATTCGTGAAAAAGCGTCGATGCTGGGCCTCGTGGAGGCCGGTCAGACGCTGGACGACCAGCAGGCTGCCAGCATGATCTTCATGCCGGGGTTTTCAACCGCCTCGCGGGTCACCGAGCTGTCTGGCCGGGGCATTGGCATGGATGTGGTTCGCTCCGAGGTCAATGGCGTGGGCGGCCGGATTGAAACCTCCACCGTGGCAGGTCAGGGCACCCATTTCTAGCTGGTGCTGCCCCTGACCACAGCGGTGACGCAGGTGGTGCTGCTGCGTGCTGGCGATTTGTCGGTAGGGGTTCCTGCCAGTCTGGTCGAGAATGTGCGCCGGTCAACTGCCAAAGAACTTCAGCAAGCCTACAACACCGGTTTTCTGGACGTGGCGGGTGAGCAGGTTCCTTTCTTCTGGTCGGGTGCATTGCTGCAGTCCTCGTACAACACCATCGAAATACAGACCAAAACCACGCCTGTTGTGGTCTTCCGAAGCGCCGCGCAGCGCATTGCGCTGCATGTGGACGAAGTTCTGGGCAACCAGGAGGTGGTGGTTAAAAACCTGGGGCCGCAGCTGTCCCGCTTGCCAGGCCTTGCCGGCATGTCCGTGCTCGCCTCTGGTGCTGTGGTTTTGATTTACAACCCTGTGGCACTGGCTACGATTTATGGCGAGCAGGCGCGCGCGCTGAGCGCAGACCGGGCTGAGCCGCACATGCTTGAATCGGCAGCGGGTCAGGCACCCAAACAGACGACTCTGGTGCCTGCTACCCCAAAAATACCGCTGATTCTGGTGGTGGACGACTCGATTACTGTGCGGCGTGTCACGCAGCGGCTATTGCAGCGTGAGGGTTACCGCGTCGCCATGGCGGCAGATGGCTTGCAGGCCCTTGAACGCTTGCAGGAAGAGCGGCCATCGGTGGTGCTGTCAGACATCGAGATGCCGCGCATGGACGGGTTCGATCTGGCGCGCAATATACGCTCTGACCCGCGCCTGAGTGGTTTGCCGATTGTGATGATTACTTCACGCATTGCGGGCAAACACCGCGAACACGCCAAAGAACTGGGCGTTGACCATTACCTGGGCAAACCGTATTCAGAGGACGAGTTGATGGGTCTGGTGCGGCATTACTGCAACGCGGAAACCGTTGCAGTTTGAGTGCCAAAACAGGCTTTGCTGCAGGTTTTATATGCGCCAGCAGCTATAAAAACAGTAGCAAACGGCGTCAGATTTTTTTCACCACGGCATAGCGCTGCAGCGTCAGGGCACGTGCCTCATCATGCTTGACGACCGGATACGGATAGGTCGTGCCCAGTGTCACCCCCGCTGAAACCAGCTCTATCGGGGACGCCAGCCACGGGCAGTGCAGCACTTTAGTGGGTAGTTTCTCCAGCGTGGGCAGGTACCTTCTGATGAATTTTCCATCTGCATCAAACTTTTCACTCTGGCTGACAGGATTGAAAATCCTGAAATAGGGCTGGGCATCACAGCCACTGCTGGCTGCCCATTGCCAGCCGCCGTTGTTGGCCGACAGGTCAAAATCGTTGAGTTTTTCGGCAAAGTAGCGTTCACCCCAGCGCCAGTCCAGCCCCAGGTCTTTGACCAAAAAGCTGGCCACCACCATGCGCAGGCGGTTGTGCATATAACCCGTCTGGTTGATTTGCGCCATCGCGGCATCGACCAGCGGGTAGCCTGTCTGGCCTTCACACCATGCCTTGAACAACGCATCGGCCTGCGGGCCATGTTCCCAGCCAATCCGGTCGTACTCGGGCTTGAAAGCCTGCGTGGCAGCATGCGGGAAGTTGCTGAGGATTTGCGCGTAAAAATCCCGCCAGATCAACTCACTGAGCCAGACAGTCGCGCCTTCACTGCCCTGCCTTGACAACGCCAATGCTTCGTTCGCAAGTTGCCGGACAGAGACGGTGCCAAACCGCAAGTGAACACCCAGATAACTCGGGCCTTTGACGGCTGGGAAGTTACGCGTTTGTCCATAGTCATCAATGCGCGACAAAAAATCATCAAAAAGCTGTTGCCCGCCCGTGGTTCCCGTTGGTATTTTCAAAGTTTTCAGGTTGGTCTGTGTAAACCCCATGGCTTCAAGCGGTGGGATACCTGTGCGGTGTTCTGCTGGAATCGTCGCCAAGGCATCGGCGTATTTTTCAGCCGCATAAGGTTTCAAATAAAACGCATCGATTCTTTTAAGCCACGCATTTTTATAGGGTGTGAACACGCTGTAGGGCTTGGCTGCGAGTGTCAAAACTTCGGATTGTTCAAAAATAACGTGGTCCTTGAATGTATGAAAAGCCACGCTTTGGCTGTCCAGCAGCGCGTGTATTTTGGCGTCACGTGCCATGGCCTGAGGCTCATAGTCATGGTTGGCAAACACGGCGTCCACACCGAGCTGGCTGGCCAACAACGGCACAGCGTCACTGGCTACGGCATGCTGGACCATCAAACCCGCATCTGCTGTGCCGCTTTTTTGTGCCAGCTGGCAAAGTTGGGTATCCAGGTCCAGCAGCGATTCATGGATGAACTCAACCCGGCGGTCCGCTTTGGGAAGCGCATCGAGAATCTCCCGGTCAAAGATAAAAATGCACCATACACGCTGGCAAGACTTCAGTGCGTGGTGCAGTGCGGCGTTGTCCTCAGCCCGTAAATCTCGCCTGAACCACATCAAGCCTGTCTGGTATTTTTTTTGCATGTGGTCAATGGTAGCGAAAGCGCCCCGGTCCATCCCGTCAGTACGCGTAAAATCTTGTGATGACTACGGATTCCGGAACGATCAACCTAACGCACCATTTTCTGATCGCCATGCCCGGCCTGGAGGATGAAGGTTTCGCAAAAAGCGTTATTTATATGTGCGAGCACTCAGGCCGTGGCGCACTCGGGCTGATCATCAACAAACCCAGCGACATCAGCCTCAAAAACCTGTTTGACAAGGTCGAGTTGCCGCTGCGCCGCGAAGACCTGGCCCAGTCACCGGTTTTTCAGGGTGGGCCGGTTCAAACCGAGCGCGGGTTTGTGTTGCATGAGTCCATGATGCCCGGACATGAGTCGGTCTACGCATCAACCATGAGCATTCCGGGGGGGCTTGAAATGACCACCTCCAAAGATGTGCTGGAGGCATTGTCAACCGGTGCCGGGCCACGCCGGATTTTTGTGTCTCTCGGTTACTCGTCCTGGGGTGAGGGCCAGTTGGAGTCTGAAATTTCAGACAACAGCTGGCTCACAGTGGCGGCTGATCTGGCGGTGATTTTTGACACGCCGGTCGAGCAGCGTTACGACAAGGCCTTGAAGCTTCTTGGCTTTGAAAGCTGGATGCTGTCGCCCGTAGCGGGCCACGCATGAGCTTGGACGCAAGTCCAATGGCAGCTCTCGGCCTGCAAACCTTTTTAGCTTTTGACTTTGGCCTCAAACGCACTGGCGTTGCAACGGGCAACCGGCTGACCCGCACCGCTACCCCACAGCCCACGATTGTGGCTACAGCCAGCACGCGGCTACAAGCCGCAGCGCAACGCATCAAAGAGTGGCAGCCCGACGCGCTGGTGGTGGGTGTGCCTTTTCATCCTGATGGTGCAGCCCACGAAAACACGGCGCGGGCGCAGAAATTTGTGCGCCAATTGCGTGCGCATATCGCTCTGCCCGTGTTTGAAGTCGATGAGCGCTACAGCACCACAGAGGCCATTGCCAGTGGCGCAAAGGATGCTGATGCCGCATCGGCCTGCATTATTCTTGAACAGTTTTTAAGGAGCCTTCCCCATGAGTAGCCTGACCCTGGATGCCGAGGCCCTGTACGGTGACTTACTCAAAGCCATGCAGTTGTTGATGGCCAGCTACATCACGCCGCCCCAACTGGTGGGTATTGCATCAGGCGGGGCCTGGCTGGCTGAGCGTTTGCAGCTCGATTTGAAGTTGCCCGGTAAAACCGGCACGCTGTCGTCCAGCATGCACCGCGATGATTTTTCCAGCCGCGGCCTGGCATCAGGCAGCCAGACACTGCTGCCCTTTGATGTCAACGGTGCCCATCTGATTGTGGTGGATGACGTGATGTATACCGGACGGACCTTGCGCGCCGTGATCAATGAACTGTTCGACTATGGCCGTCCGGCCAGCGTCAAACTGGTGGTGCTGGTGGACCGGGGCGGGCGCGAGCTGCCCGTGCAGCCTGACCTGGCTGTAGCGCGGGTCGTACTGCCTGCTTCACAGAGCCTGGCGCTGGCCCGGGATCCGGCCGGGAAGTTCAGCTTTCACGTACAAGAAAAGTAAGGAGACCCCCGTGCTGTACAAGCGACATCCACAGCTCAATAAAAACGGCGAGCTGATTCATCTGCTGTCCACCGAAGGCCTGCCCAAGGCCACACTGACCCATATTCTGGACACCGCTTCAAAATTTGTGTCCGTCAGTGACCGTGAGGTTAAAAAAGTGCCGCTGCTTCGGGGCAAGAGTGTTTTCAATCTGTTTTTTGAAAACTCCACCCGCACCCGCACCACTTTTGATATCGCGGCTACGCGGCTGTCAGCCGATGTGATCACGCTCGACATTGCCCGTTCGTCGGCCACCAAGGGCGAGTCGCTGCTCGACACCATTGCCAACCTGAGCGCGATGGCAGCGGATATTTTTGTCGTGCGTCACAGCGAATCCGGCGCGCCTTACCTGATAGCCCAGCACGTTGCCCCGCATGTGCATGTGATCAATGCGGGTGATGGACGCCACGCGCATCCGACCCAGGGTCTGCTGGACATGTACACCATCCGGCATTACAAAAAAGACTTCAGCAACCTCACCGTGGCCATTGTGGGTGACGTGTTGCATTCGCGGGTTGCACGCTCTGACATTCATGCGCTGACCACACTCGGTTGCCCCGAAGTGCGCGTGGTCGGCCCCAAAACACTGGTGCCGTCTGACATGGCGCACATGGGTGTGCGCGTCTGCCACACGCTGGAAGAAGGCATCAAGGGCGCAGACGTCGTCATCATGCTGCGCCTGCAAAATGAACGCATGTCGGGTGCCTTGTTGCCCAGCAGCGGTGAGTTTTTCAAAAGCTTTGGGTTGACCCCTGAAAAACTGCAGCTGGCCAAACCGGACGCTATCGTCATGCACCCCGGCCCGATCAACCGGGGCGTCGAAATCGCCTCGGCAGTGGTCGATGGTGCGCAAAGTGTGATCTTGCCGCAGGTCACCTTCGGCATTGCCGTCCGCATGGCGGTGATGAGCATAATTGCGGGGAACTGATATGAAAACGCTCATTAAAAATGGCCGCGTGATGGACCCGGCCTCCGGTCTGGACAGCGTGTGTGACATCGCCATCGCCAGCGGACGCATCGTGGCCATCGGCCAGACAGCGGCTGACTTCACGCCCGATAAAACCATAGATGCCACCGGCTGCATCGTAGCTCCCGGTTTGATTGATTTGTCAGCCCGCCTGCGCGAGCCCGGTCACGAGCACGAGGGCATGCTGGAAAGCGAGCTGGCAGCTGCTGTGGCCGGTGGCGTGACCAGCCTGGTGTGCCCGCCCGATACCGACCCCGTGCTCGATGAGCCCGGCCTGGTCGAAATGCTCAGGTTCCGCGCCGAGAAACTGCACCAGGCCAGGGTGTTTCCGCTCGGGGCGCTGACGCGTGGCCTGGGTGGTGAAGCGTTGACGGAAATGGTTGAACTCACCGAGTCCGGTTGCGTGGGCTTCAGTCAGGCTGAAGTGCCGCTGGTCAATACCCAGGTGCTGATGCGTGCCATGCAATACGCGTCAAGTTTTGGCTACAGCGTCTGGCTGCGGCCCCAGGAAATCCACCTCGGCAAAGGTGTCGCAGCCAGCGGCGCACTGGCCACGCGGCTCGGTTTGAGCGGTGTGCCGGTCATTGCCGAGACCATCGCACTGCATGTGATTTTCGAGCTGGTGCGTGCCACCGGTGCGCGGGTCCACCTGTGCCGCATCAGCAGCGCGGCGGGCGTGGCGCTGGTGGCCGAGGCCAAGGCTCAGGGCTTGCCCGTAACTTGTGATGTCAGCATCAACAGCCTGCATCTGACAGACACGGATATTGGCTACTTTGACAGCCGCATGCGTTTGAACCCACCGCTGCGCCAGCAGCGCGACCGGGATGCGATTGCGCTGGGGCTGGCCAACGGCACCATCGACGCGCTGGTGTCCGACCACACCCCGGTCGATGAAGACGCCAAAACCCTGCCTTTCGCCGAAGCAGAACCCGGCGCGACCGGGCTGGAGCTGCTGCTGCCGCTGGCTTGCAAATGGGGCAACGCAGGCGGCCATCATGGCGGCGGCCTGATGCGCGCGCTGGCGGTGTTGACCAGCGAGCCCGCCCGGGTGCTGGGCACTGCATTAGGCTCACTGGCTGCGAGCGCGGGCCAGCTGGTCAAGGGCGGCGTGGCTGATATTTGTGTGTTTGACCCGGCCGCTGAGTGGACGGTAGAGCCGGGCGCGCTGCATAGTCAGGGCAAGCACACGCCGTTTTCCGGCTACCAGGTGACAGCGCGCGTATGCTACACCCTGGTCGGTGGGCAACTGGCGTACCCATTCAAGGCACCACTGTGACGGCTGTGCTGGCCGCCGCATACCGATGAGCCAGCTGGCGGCCTGCGTGAAGCTGGTGCGTGCCGTGTGGCATATCTTGACGGGTTTTTTCACCATCGTTGTGCTGTTTCCGAGGCTCTCTCAAGCGCAAAAAGAGCTGCGCATTCAAGTGTGGTCGGTAAAACTTCTCAGCTGCCTGGAGGTGGCTCTGGTCATCAAAGGCCCGAGCGCTGTGCCTGGCCCATTGATGCTGGCAGCCAACCATATCTCATGGCTGGACATCATCTCGATGCACGCGGCCAAGTATTGCCGTTTTGTCTCTAAGGCAGACATCAGGCAATGGCCCGTCATTGGTACGCTGGCAACTGGTGGAGGAACCCTGTTTATTGAACGGGCATCGCGCCGGGATGCCATGCGCGTCGTCCACCACATGACCGAACGCCTGCGTGCCGGTGACGTGATCGGTGTGTTCCCCGAGGGCACCACCAGCGACGGCCAGAGCTTGCTGCCGTTTCATGCCAATTTATTCCAGGCCGCCATTGCTGCAGATGCCCCCGTGCAGCCCGTGGCCTTGCAGTTCATGGACCAGGCCAGCGGCCAGATCAGCCTGGCACCCTGCTATATCGGTGACGACACCCTGTGGGGCTCTGTCTGGCGCACTGTGCGTACACCCGGTATTGCCGTGGTGGTGACCTTTGGCGAGCCGCAACGGGCGCAGGGCCGTGACCGGCGGGCCTGGGCGCTGGCGCTGCGCAACGACATAGAACATTTGCGTCAGCAGTAGAAGCAGTAGCAGGTGAGGGTGCAGGCGCTTTGGAGCCCAGGTCAGACCGAAGACGACCCACTCGCCGGTTAGTCCACACGCAGCAGTAGGCATCAACCTACGCCCAACTTCTGTGCGGGACTACCAGCCAGCGCAGGACACCCACTTAAAGTCAAGGTGTCCCGTCAGCAGCCTGTCAATCGGCATAACCCCCAACGCAAGCCACTGCCGGATCCATCCACATCGCAGCATTTACAGGAAAAACACGATGAATAAAGATACCGCACAAGGCAACTGGCTTCAATTCAAAGGCAAGGTCAAGGAACAGTGGGGCAAGCTCACCGACGACGATCTGGACGTGATTGCAGGCAAGCGCGACCAGCTGCTGGGCAGGATTCAGGAGCGTCACGGCATCACCAGGGACGAGGCCGAAAAGCAGGTCACTGCCTGGCATGAGAAGAACCCGACCAATTTCTTTGAGCGCTACTGAGCTGTTGATTCAGCCAGTCTGGCCCATCTTAAAAACACAACATTTCAACAATTAAAGGATTCCCAATGAAACACCAACTCCTGATGCTCACCGTCGCGCTCTCATGCACATTCGCTGGTAACGCCATGGCCATGACCAAAGCCGAATACAAAACGGACAAAGACCGTATCTCTGGCGAGTACAAGGTTGCCAAAGACAAATGCACCAGCCTCAAGGCCAATGCCAAGGATATTTGCGTGTCTGAAGCCAAAGGCGTGGAAAAAGTCGCCAAGGCAGAACTCGAAGCGACCTACAAACCCAGTGCAAAGCTGACGCAAAAAGTCAGCATGGTCAAAGCGGATACGGCCTACGACACTGCCAAGGAAAAATGCGACGACCTGTCGGGCAATGCCAAAGACGTTTGTGTAAAAGATGCGAAGGTGGTCCACGTCAAGGCCAAAGAAGACGCGAAAATTGCCAAAG
>JBBRMH010000071.1:0-17946 GCA_038230935.1 Burkholderiales bacterium
AAAGACCCGCGCCATCTGGGCCGCAAGGTCATGCAGGAGTTTGTCAAGGCCGGTGCGCCTGAAGAGATTTTGCTGGTCAGCAAGCCGCACATTGGCACCTTCAAGCTGGTCAAGGTGGTCGAGCACATGCGCGAGCAGATCATTGCGCTGGGCGGTGAGGTGCGTTTTGAACAACGCGTGAGCGACGTGCTGATCGAAGCAGGGCACATTCGCGGCCTGACGGTACAAAACCTCAACGACGCGACCAGCTACGAGCTGCGCGCCGACCAGGTGGTACTGGCACTGGGCCACAGCTCCCGCGACACGGTAGCCATGCTGCATGCGCGCGGTGTTTATATGGAGGCCAAGCCGTTTTCAATTGGTTTTCGCATTGAACATCCACAAGGGCTGATTGACCGCGCCCGCCTGGGCCAGCACGCCGGACACCCGCTGCTGGGCGCGGCGGACTACAAGCTGGTGCACCACGCCAACAATGGGCGCAGTGTTTACAGTTTTTGCATGTGCCCGGGCGGCACGGTGGTGGCGGCTACCTCCGAGGCAGGCCGCGTGGTCACCAATGGCATGAGCCAGTATTCGCGCAATGAGCGCAATGCCAACGCAGGCATTGTGGTCGGCATCACGCCAGCTGATTACCCCGGTGGGCCGATGGCCGGCATGGCTTTTCAGCGCGCACTGGAGTCCCATGCCTATGTTCTGGGCGGCAGCGACTACAAAGCGCCTGGGCAGCTGGTCGGTGACTTTGTCTCTGGCAGGCCGTCTATCGCTCTGGGCAGCGTTGAGCCTTCCTACAAACCCGGCGTGCTGCTCGGTGACTTGTCCAGCGCCCTGCCTGGCTATGCGATTGCGGCCATGCGTGAAGCGATTCCCGTGTTTGGCAAAAAAATTCGCGGCTTTGACATGCATGACGCGGTGTTGACCGGGGTAGAAACCCGAACCTCTTCGCCCGTCAAAATCACGCGCGGTGATGACTTTCAAAGCCTCAATGTCAAGGGCCTGTACCCGGCTGGCGAAGGGGCCAGCTACGCAGGCGGCATTTTGTCAGCAGGGGTCGATGGCATTGAGGTGGCAGAGGCTGTGGCTTTAAACATCACAAAGCAGGCATCACAAGGCCGCGATAATGCAGGCCATGCAACACACCGTACAAGAACCGATGCCTGACCTGCCTGACACCTCTGACACCTCTGACAAGTCTGACACTCCTGACACCTCTGACACCGCTCTCACCACAGCCAGCGAGCCCAAACCAAAAAAACATGCCCCACGGCAGCTCAGCCCTGCGCTCGACAAGCTGTTTGAGCTCTACCCCGCCCTGTTTGGCGCCCGGTTTTTACCGCTCAAGCTGGGCATTTTTCATGACCTGCTGGCACGCCACCCCGATGCGTTTAAAAAAGACGAGCTGAAACTGGCAATGGGCCAGCATGCCCGCTCAACCCGTTACCTTGAATGTGTCGCCGCCGGACTGGCTCGGCACGACCTGGACGGCGTGGCCGTGGAACCCGTCGCGCCTGAGCATGTCCATCACGCCATCCTGGAAGTTTTTCGCAGGCGGCAAGCCCGCTCAAAAGCCGATTTACGGCCTTACCTGCGCCCGTTGCTCAAGCAGGCGGTTGAAAATTCCGGCTTGTCGCTGGACGATTACGCGGCGCGGGTAGCAGTGCAGGACGACGCCACCAACGCCCTGCTGGACGATGCGATGGCTGAGCTGAAAGCCGAGGCCGCCAAGCGTGAAGCATTGATGGTGACCTTCAATGCCAGCGGCAAAACCGAAGCCGAGTTTGCCGACATGTACGGCATGGACTTGACCCTGGTCAGCAGCGTGCTGGCCAGGGTACGCGCCGACGAAGCGGCAAAAACGGCTGCTCTGACATAAAAAATGGCTTCGTCAGGGTTAACGGAGCCATTTTTGAGTCAAATCCAGCTGCAGCCCAAGCAATATATGCGCGAGCAGCTACACATTCGATAGCACTTCAGGACAGCATCACACCCTGCCAGGTTGCGCATTTTGCAGCGCTGCAATGCGCTCTTCAATCGGGGGGTGGGTCGAGAACAGCTTGCCAATCCCGCCCGTGATGCCCATGGCCGCCACAGATTTGGGCAACTCACCGGGCACCATGCCGCCCAGGCGCGCCAAAGCGTTCATCATGGGTTGCGTTTTGCCCATCAGGCGCGCGGCACCGGCATCCGCCCGAAACTCGCGGTGGCGTGAAAACCAGGCCACCACGATGGCTGCGGCGAACCCCAGCACGATGTCCAGCACGATGGTGGTGACGTAATAACCAATGCCCGGGCCGGAATTGTTATCACTGCCTTTGCGCAAAAAGCTGTCCACGGCGTAGCCAATCACGCGGCTTAAAAACACCACGAAAGTGTTCATCACGCCCTGAATCAGCGTCATGGTGACCATGTCACCGTTGGCAATGTGGGCGACCTCGTGGCCAATCACAGCCTCGATTTCTTCACGCGTCATGCCCTGCAGCAAGCCGGTGGACACCGCTACCAGTGCCGAGTTTTTGAACGCACCGGTGGCGAACGCGTTGGGCTCGCCCTCAAAAATACCAACTTCAGGCATGCCAATCTGCGCCTTGTCAGCCAGCTTGCGCACCGTCTCGACAATCCAGGCTTCGTCAGCATTTTGCGGGTCATTGATCACGCGCACGCCCGAACTCCACTTGGCCAGGGGCTTGCTGATCAGCAGTGAAATAATGGCGCCACCAAAGCCAATGACCATGGCAAAACCCAACAGCATGCCCAGGTTCAGCCCCTTTGGCGTGAGAAAGCGGTTGACACCCAGCAGGCTGGCTACAACACCCAGCACCACCACTACGGCCAGGTTGGTCAATATAAATAAAAAAATACGCTTCATGGATTCTCCGTGGGATTCATTGTTGGCAGGCGACGTGTCGTCGTTCTGCAAATGGGGGGTTCGCAGACCCTGTCAAGAGTCTGCGAAAAAATGCTGTTAGTTAGATTGTTTTGGCTATTTTCTTGTTTTCCGGGCGAAAGACAAGCATGTCCCCGTAAAAACAAGGCTTCTCGTTATCTGGCCACCAGTCGGGCACCCCCAGAACCGGAAGCGGTACAAACGGTTTTCCCGCCAGCTTGTGCGCGCTGATGTCGCCCGCCGCCCATCCATCAAGACCCGCTATTGAATTTATAGTGGGCTGGGCACGATACACGTGGGCTGTGATGGGTTTTCTTGGGTAAACCAGCTTTTCCAGCAGCGCGTGACCAAACAACACCAGTTGCGCGTCCCGCCACATCGGACGCAGCTCAATGAACAGCCGTTGCCAATTTCTGGCGATCAGCGCGTCCCACAGAGGCTGCGGTGCCAGCAGAAAAGCTGCATTTTCGTCAAACAGCGTGAGCGCGTCGCGCACCGCACCACGCGTTGGTTGAACGCCACCCAGAGCCAGTTGCTGCGCCTGGAGCTGGTTGAGCTTTTTCTTGGTGTCCGGAAACGTCAGCCAGCACAGGCCATTGAAAAAATCGTGCAGGTTGTCGCGTGTGGGAACGGTTTGGGTCTCGAAGATGAATTGCTCGTAAGCCTGGCCGTCTGGCAGGGCAGATTGCGGCACAAAACGCACGGGTGCCTGTCTGCATGAATTCAATGCATCGGCTGTGCCGTACGCAGCCGCTATGGGTGCCAGACCAGCGTACGGCGCATAGGGCGCGAGCCACGGGCGCTGCCAGTCAATATCTGCTAAAGCGCACCGCTGGGAAAGCACCGCTGCCTTCAAATTCAAACCAGTCGCCAGGTCAGGGCTTCACCCGAGCGCAGCGGTTTGAGCTGGCCTTCCCCCAGCGCGAAACTCTCGGGCGGTGTCCAGCTTTCTTTTGTCAAGGTGATCTGGCCCTGATTGCGCGGCAGACCGTAAAAGTCAGCCCCGTTGAAGCTGGCAAACGCCTCCAGCCGGTGCAGCGCGCCTGCAGCTTCAAAAGCCTCGGCATACAGCTCCATCGCGGCATGCGCGGTGTAGCAACCGGCGCAACCTGTGGCGTGCTCTTTCAGGTGCGCCGGGTGCGGGGCGCTGTCTGTACCGAGGAAAAATTTTGCACTGTCGCTCACTGCCGCCTTGACCAGCGCCAGTCGGTGTTTCTCACGCTTGAGCACGGGCAGGCAGTAGTAGTGCGGGCGAATGCCGCCGGTAAAAATCGCATTGCGGTTGTACAGCAAATGGTGCGCGGTAATCGTGGCTGCCGTGAAAGCGTCTGCATCACGCACATACTGCGCAGCTTCTTCGGTGGTGATGTGCTCAAAAACGATTTTGAGTTCAGGAAAGTCCCGGCGCAGGGGAATCAGCTGGCTGTCGATAAAAACAGCTTCGCGGTCAAACAGGTCAATGTCCGGGCTGGTGACTTCGCCATGCACCAGCAGCAGCAAGCCGGCTTTTTGCATCGCCTCCAGCGTTTTGTAGGTCTTGCGCAGGTCGGTCACGCCCGCGTCGCTGTTGGTCGTGGCGCCCGCCGGGTAGAGCTTGACCGCCACCACGCCCGCGTCCTTGGCGCGCTTGATCTCGTCGGGTGGCAGGTTGTCCGTCAGGTACAGCGTCATCAACGGCTCAAAACTGAGGCCTTCCGGTACCGCAGCCTGAATGCGGCTCTTGTAAGCCACAGCAAGCGCTGCCGTTGTTACCGGGGGGCGCAGGTTGGGCATGATGATGGCACGGCCAAACTGCGCTGCCGTGTGCGGCACTACGGTGTGCAGTGCGTCCCCGTCGCGCACATGCAGGTGCCAGTCGTCGGGGCGGGTCATTCTCAAGGTCGTGATTGAAGCGGTTGGTTGAAGCGTCATACCCTGAATTGTCGCATTGCAGTGTTGCAAACATCGGGGCGTAAAAAAACCCGCACGCAGCGGGTTTTGGTGGGAAAAAAGAATCAGTGCGCCAGAATCTTGTTCAAAAAATCCTTGGTTCGCGGCTGGCGGTTCTCGGGCTGCATGAAGAACTCGTTGGTGGAGCAGTCTTCCAGAATCTTGCCGCCCACATCCATGAAAATCACACGGCTGCCGACTTTTTTGGCAAACCCCATTTCGTGCGTAACCACCATCATGGTCATGCCTTCCTTGGCCAGGTCCATCATGCAGTCCAGCACCTCGCCGACCATTTCAGGGTCCAGCGCCGAGGTAGGCTCGTCAAACAGCATGGCAATCGGGTCCATGCTCAGGGCGCGGGCAATCGCTACACGCTGCTGCTGGCCACCCGAGAGCTGGCCGGGGAACTTGTCTTTGTGCAGCATCAAACCCACCCGGTCAAGGTACTTGAGGCCGTGCTGTTTGGCCTCGTCCGGCTTGCGCCCCAGCACCTTCATTTGCGCCAGCGTCAGGTTTTCTGTCACGCTCAGGTGCGGGAACAGCTCAAAGTTCTGAAACACCATGCCGACCCGCGAGCGCAGCTTGGGCAGATCGGTTTTGGGGTCATGCACGGCCTGGCCATCGACAAAAATCTGGCCTTTTTGAAACGGCTCCAGTGCATTGATGGTTTTGATCAGGGTTGATTTACCCGAGCCGGAAGGCCCGCATACCACCACCACCTCGCCTTTGTTGATACTGGTGGTGCAGTTGTTGAGCACCTGCACCGTGCCGTACCACTTGGACACTTCTTTCATTTGAATCATTGACATTTTTTTCTCCAGACTTTTTTGTAGCGTTGACGCGTTCAGCGAATGATGGCGATTTTGTTTTGCAGACGCTTGACCATGTAAGACAGGCTAAAGCACATCACAAAATAAACCACGGCAGCCAGCAGATAGGCTTCTTCAGGCCGCCCGTAAATTTTGCCCGCTGTGCTGAAACCCTTGAGCAGATCGTAGGCACCAATGGCATACACCAGCGAGGTGTCCTGAAACAAGATGATGGTCTGCGTGAGCAAAATCGGCACCATGTTGCGAAACGCCTGCGGCAAAATAATCAGCCGCATGTTCTGTGCATAGGTCATGCCCATGGCCCGGCCTGCATTGACCTGGCCACGTGAGATCGACTGGATGCCGGCCCGCATGATCTCGCTGAAATAAGCCGCCTCAAAAGCCACAAAGGTAATGACTGCCGAGATTTCAGCCCGGTAATTGCTGCCTCCGGGGATCAAGTCGTAAAACGCTGCCGGCACGAGCAGAAAAAACCACAAAATCACCATGACCAGCGGCACAGAGCGCATGCCGTTGACGTAAATGGTCGCAGGAACCGTCAGGATTTTTTTGCCCGACAGACGCATCAGCGCCAGGATGGTGCCCAGAATAATGCCGCCAATCGTGGCCACAACCGTTAGCTGAATGCTGAAGATAAAGCCCTTGATGACGAACTTGGAAATAATGTCCCAGCTCAAAAAACTCAGGTCAAGTCCAAACATGTCAGTGCCCTCCGCCGGTAGCGCCTGCCATCACAAAGCCAGGTATCTGCAGTTTCTTTTCAACCACCGCCATGACCCGGTTAACGGCAAATGCCGACACCGCGTAGAGCAAAGTCACAGCCAGGTAAATTTCAATTCCTCGGGAGGTTTCTTCCTGTGCCTGCATGGCGAACATGGTGAGCTCGGCAATCGACACGGCAAAAGCCACGGAGGAGTTTTTAAGCAGGTTCATCGACTCGCTGGTCAGAGGCGGGATGATGATGCGGATGGCCATCGGCAAAATCACATAACGGTAAGTTTGCAGCGTGGTAAACCCCATGGCCATACCGGCGTAGCGTTGCCCACGCGGCAGCGCCTGAATGCCCGCCCGAACCTGTTCGGCAATACGTGCAGAAGTGAAAAACCCCAGCGCAAACACCACCAGCACAAAGCTGGGCAGCTGCTTGAGAGGCGGGAAGATTTTGGGCACCACAAAGTACCAGATAAAAATCTGCACCAGCAGCGGGATGTTGCGGAACAACTCGACCCAGGCATTGGCAAAGCGTGTCAGCCAGGGGCTGCTGGGCAGCGTGCGCAGCGTGCCAAATGTCAAGCCCACCACCATGGCCACGACCCAGGACGCGCCAGCAACGGCCAGCGTCCAGCCCCAGGCGTCGAACATCCACTGCAGATAGGTGCGGCCACTGCCGTCGTCGGCTAAAAATATTTTCCAATCCCAGCTCATGAAGACTCCAGACTCTAGTTATTCAGGTGAACGCGTCAAACGGTGGTGCAACTTTTAGAAACAACAAACCCCGCTGCTGGAAACCAATGGCGGGGTTTGTGCCTGAACAGTCCAGCCAGCTTGGCAAGCGGTCAGTCAGGGCATGTCAGTTCCTGCGGTTATTTCTTGGCGTAGTCTTCCATCGGCTTTTCGTTCGGATTGGCCCACGCGGCTTTGGTGCTCTCGCTGGCGGCGTAACCGACGCGTGTGTTTTTTGGCGGAATCGGTTGCATGAACCACTTGTCCCACAATTTGGCAATCTCACCGGACTTCATCATCTCTTTGATGGTGTCTTCACCGAGCTTTTTGAAGGCTGGATCGTCCTTGTGAATCATGATGGCGATAGGCTCGACGCTCAATACTTCTCCCACAATCTTGAAGTCCGCCGGGTTTTTTGAAGTGGCAATATTGCCCGCCAAAATGGCACCGTCCATCACAAAGGCTTCAGCGCGGCCAGATTCGAGCAGCAAAAAGCTGTCAGAGTGGTCTTTGCCAAATATTTCCTTGAAATCAACGCCGGTTACCCGCTCGTTTTTACGCAGAGTTTGTACTGAGGTCGTACCGGTGGTGGTGGCAACAGTCTTGCCATTGAGCTGCGCAATGCTGGTGATACCGGAGTTGGCTTTCACGGCAATGCGGACTTCTTCGACAAAGGTGGTTGGCAGAAAAGCCACATCCTTGAGGCGAGTCGCGTTGTTGGTGGTGGAGCCACACTCAATGTCAACCGTGCCGTTTTGAACCAGCGGAATACGATTTTGCGATGTGACGGCCTGATATCTGACTTCCAGCTTTTTACCCGCCGCTTTTTCAAGATTGGCAATGATCTTGTTGCAGATTTCAATGTGGTAGCCGGTGTACTTGCCGTCCCCCAGGGTGTAGGACAGCGCACCTGAAGACTCACGCACGCCCATGGTCACAACGCCAGAGGCCTTCACCTTGGCGATGGTGTTGGTGGCTTGCGCGAAAACGCCGCCGGTGGAAAGCAGGGCCAGAGAAAGGGCAGCCAGTTTGAGTTTCATGAAATTTCCTGTAGGTAAAGTGAAACGGTTAGTACGTGCTATTTTAGAGAGTTGGCTCAAAGCAAAGCCCAAGGTTTACCCGGTCATCTGCTGGGTGAAAATCAAGTTCCCCTGACGCTCAGGCGGGCCTTTAAAAGCCTCGTTTCAGTTGTGATGGCGTTGCCAGTGGAGGTATCCCGACGGACCAGACCCCGATAAAGTGCATGGACACAATTGCGCGCCCAGAAGTCTGGGTAAGCAGACTCTGTGCCAGCGACCTGTATCAGCCCTTCTTATGGCCAGCCATCACAACTTAAGCGTTGTGAACTGTAAATTTCCAGCCCGAAAATTGCCAATGCTGTTTCAGCGGGCAGCCATGCGTTTTATTTATAACCACCAAGGGTTGCTACTTAGGCAGCGCTCTGTTGGCGGGCCGGGGACTGGCCTGCGACTGCAGGTAAACCCACAGCGCCTGGGCATGGCTTTTGGCCGCCTCAGGCGACGCAGGCCGCTCGCGATAGACGCGGATGTCCATGGTCATTTCCAGCTTGTCGCCCGCGCTGACGAGTTTTTTGGCGCGCAACTCCTTTTTGACCGCGCTGTAAGGTAAAAAAGCAATGCCGTGACCTTCCAGTGCCATGGCTTTCAGGCCCTCGGCCATGTCGGTCTCATAAACCCGGTCGAGGTGAATGGGTGTGCTGGACTGTTTGAGGATCAAGTCCACCACCCGGCCCAGATACGCACCTGGTGCATAGCCCAGATACGGCAGGGGCTGGCCAGCACGGCCAGGAAGCCTGAACAAGGGCTCGCCCGTCGCGTCAGGCCTGACATAGGGCGACAGCACTTCACGCCCGAGTGTGACCATCTCGTAGCGGTTGGGGTCGAGCTGAAAAGGCTGCGAGTCATGGTGGTAGGCAATCAACAAATCACAGCTGCCTTCGACCAGCCGAAGCACGGCGTCATGCACATTGAGCGCAATCAGGCGGCTTTTGATGGGGCCAAACTTTTCACGCAGGCTGGTGACCCAGGCCGGGAAAAACGTGAATGCCAGGGTGTGCGGCACTGCAAACTCAATCACGTCCTGGCCAGCGGACGTGTGACCCCTGAGCATGGCGCGTGTCGATTGCAGGCTTTGCAGCATTTCCAGCGACTGGCTGTAAAGCGTCTCGCCTGCAGGCGTGAGCCGCGTGGGGTAAGAGCTTCGGTCCACCAGATCGGTGCCCGCCCAGGCTTCCAGCGCCTGTATGCGCCTTGAAAAAGCGGGCTGGGTAACGTGCCGTAACTGGGCAGAGCGGCTGAAGCTGCGGGTTTCAGCGAGGCTGACGAAATCTTCTAGCCATTTGGTTTCCATCAACAGATTATGCGATTACATGGACAGCTGCGTTCTACGGGGATTCCCATAGGCGGCATCCAAAAGTCAAGGACAACCCGGACTGCAGATGATCCCAACCACCCTGTTTGCTATGAATTAGATAGCTGGTAGCGCACGTATTTCCTGCCACAGGGCTGTTTTTAATCTCAAACCAGATACCAGCGAAGCACTTTGACAACTTATCTTGGGCAGCATCGGCCCAATGAACATGTTATTTCGTTACGCACCCTGAAGCACGCGCAGCCTGAAGGAGGGGCGCAGCAAATGCACCCCCGCCAAACCCTAACGAAGACGCATCTCCGCCGCACGGGCATGCGCCTGCAAACCCTCGCCGTGCGCCAGCACAGAGGCGATCTGGCCCAGCACTTGCGCGCTCTGCTCGCTGACTTCAATGATGCTGCTGCGCTTTTGAAAGTCGTAAACGCCCAGCGGTGAGCTGAAGCGCGCGGTGCCGCTGGTGGGCAGCACATGGTTAGGGCCGGCGCAGTAGTCGCCCAGGCTTTCGCTGGTGTAGGCACCCAGAAAAATCGCGCCTGCGTGGCGTAACAACGGCTCCCAGCGGTGCGGGTCACAGCTAGAGACTTCAAGGTGTTCGGGTGCAATGCGGTTGCTGATCTCGCAGGCTTCTTCCATGCTGCGGGTGTGAATCAGCGCACCGCGCCCGCTCAAGGATTTGGCGATGATCTCTACGCGTGGCATGGTCGGCAACAGGCGGTTGATGGCTTCTTGCACCGCGTCAATATAGGCGGCGTCTGGGCACAACAAAATGCTTTGCGCCAGCTCGTCGTGTTCGGCCTGGCTGAACAGGTCCATCGCGACCCAGTCCGCTGGTGTGCTGCCATCGGCAAGCACCAGTATTTCCGATGGTCCGGCAATCATGTCGATGCCGACAGTGCCGAAAACGCGTTTTTTGGCGCTGGCAACATAGGCGTTGCCGGGGCCGGTGATTTTGTCCACCTTGGGCACGGTCTGGGTGCCGTAGGCCAGCGCCGCCACCGCCTGCGCGCCACCAATCGTGAAAGCACGGGTTACCCCAGCGACGTAAGCAGCCGCCAACACCAAGGCGTTTTTCTCGCCGCGCGGGGTAGGCACGACCATGATGATTTCACCGACACCCGCTACGTGGGCTGGAATGGCGTTCATCAGCACCGATGACGGGTAGGCGGCTTTGCCACCGGGCACATAAATGCCCACGCGGTCCAGGGGTGTGACTTTCTGGCCCAGCAGGGTGCCGTCTTCGTCGCGGTAGCTCCAGCTCTCACCGTTGGCTTTTTTCTGGGCCTCGTGGTAGGTGCGCACACGGCGGGCTGCTGCCTGAAGGGCATCGCGCTGGGCAGTGGGAATCGCCTCGAAGGCGGCTTTGAGCTCGGCCTGCGTGAGCTCCAGCGCGGCCATGTGCGCGACTTCCAGCCCGTCAAAGCGGGCGGTGTAGTCGAGCACAGCGGCGTCGCCACGCGTTTGCACGTCGGCCAGGATGTCGGCTACGCGTTGCTCAATGGCCGCGTCAGTGTCGGCAGACCAGTGCAGACGTGCCTTGAAATCAGCCTCAAAAGTGCTTGCAGCGCTTGAAAGACGTGCGGGAGTAGCTACTAAATTCATAGTGACCAGAAGTGGGTTATTTGTTCACGGCCAATGCAAAGGCATCGATGATTTTGCGAATCGGCGCTTGCTTGAGCTTGAGTGCGGTCTGGTTGACCACCAGGTGAGAGCTGATGTCCAGGATGCGTTCAACCTCGACCAAGTGGTTGGCCCTGAGCGTGTTGCCGGTAGAGACCAGGTCCACAATCGCATCAGCCAGACCGGTTAGCGGGGCAAGTTCCATACTGCCGTAGAGCTTGATCAGGTCAACGTGCACGCCCTTGGAGGCAAAAAAGTCACGCGCAATGGCCACGTATTTGGTGGCGACCGTCAAGCGTGAGCCCTGGCGCATGGCGGCTGTGTAGTCAAAGCCTTCACGCACGGCCACGCTGATGCGGCATTGGGCAATTTGCAAATCCAGCGGTTGGTACAGGCCCTGCGTTCCTGACTCCAGCAGCGTGTCTTTGCCGACCACACCCATGTCAGCACCACCGTATTGCACATAGGTTGGCACATCGGTGGCCCGTACCAGCAGCACGCGCACGTCGGGCTGGTTGGTGTCCAAAATCAGCTTGCGGGACTTTTCAGGGTCGTCCAGCACCTCGATACCTGCGCTTTTAAGCAGCGGCTGGATGTCATCAAAAATTCGGCCCTTGGATAAGGCAATCGTGATCATGACTTGAGCCTCTCGATATCAGCCCCAATGCCGCGCAGCTTGGCCTCCATCTGGTCGTAGCCCCGGTCGAGGTGGTAGATGCGGTCTACCAGCGTTTCGCCGTCGGCCACCAAGCCGGCAATCACCAGACTGGCAGAGGCGCGCAGATCGGTTGCCATGACAGTAGCGCCGGAAAGCCTCTCAACGCCTTCCATGACAGCGACCTTGCCTTCAATCTGGATTTTTGCGCCCAGTCGCACCATTTCATTGACGTGCATGAAACGGTTCTCAAAAATTGTTTCCAGCACCGTGCTGGTGCCGTGCGAAATCGCGTTCAGCGCCATGAACTGCGCCTGCATGTCGGTGGGGAAACCCGGGTATTCGGTGGTGCGAAACGACTGTGCCTTGAGTCGGCCCTGCGCCTGAATACGCACAAAACCCTCCCCTGGCGTGACCACAGCACCGGCTTCACGCAGCTTTTCAATCACGGCATCGAGGTGGTCGCCTCTGGCGTGCAGCAGCGTCACGTCGCCACCGGCAGCGGCCACAGCGCATAAAAACGTACCGGCCTCTATGCGGTCGGCTACCACGCGGTGGCTGCAGCCGTGCAGGCGCTCCACGCCCTGGATGCGGATGCGCCGGGTGCCCTGGCCTTCAATATGTGCGCCCATGCGGATCAGCATGTCCGCCAGGTCGGAAATCTCGGGCTCCTGCGCGGCGTTTTCAAGAATGGTTTCGCCTTCGGCCAGGGTCGCGGCCATCAAAAAGTTTTCAGTGCCTGTGACGGTGACCATATCGGTGGTGATATGGCAGCCCTTGAGCCGCCCGCGCTCACCGTTCGGCCCCGCCGGGATTTTGGCAATCATGTAGCCGTGCTCGACCCGTATTTCAGCACCCATGGCCTGCAGGCCCTTGATGTGCTGCTCGACCGGGCGCGAACCAATCGCACAACCGCCAGGCAGCGACACCGTGGCTTCACCAAAACGCGCCAGCAAAGGGCCGAGAGCCAGCACGGAGGCGCGCATGGTTTTGACCAGCGCGTAGGGTGCTTCGGGTGAACTCAGGCCAGCCGCATTGACCGTGACGGTGCCCGGATGGTCCAAGCTGCGCTCGGCGCTGACACCCATGTTGCGCACCAGCTTGAGCATGGTCACCACGTCTTGCAGCTGCGGCACGTTTTCAAGTGTGACCGGCTCGGCTGTCAGCAGCGCGGCACACAGCTCTGGCAAGGCAGCGTTCTTGGCCCCCGAGATGGTGACGGTGCCCATGAGCGACTTGCCGCCCTTGATAAGTAACTTGTCCATTGTTTTATGTGCAGTTTTTCAGGACGACGCCTGGGCAGCCCATTCAGCAGGCGTGTAGGTTTTCATCGACAGGGCATGCACCTCGTCGCTCTGCATGCGGCCGCCTAGCGTGGCATACACCCGCTGGTGCCGCTGGATCAGCCGCTGGCCCTCGAACGCGCTGGAAACGATGGTGGCATACCAGTGCCTGCCGTCACCCGAAAGTTCGATGTGTTCGCAGTTCAGATGGGTGCCGATGATGGTTTGAAGTTCTTCGCTGGTCATGTATTTATCTTTGAAACGTCAGGGGAATATCTTTGCAAGCAGGGGCCGCGGAACTGGCTTTGCCAGGCCGCAAGGCGCAGCGGCCCCCTCGGGGCTGGAGCCTGCGGCTCCAAACCTGCTTGAGCAGGTTTGGACAGGCGACAGAAGTGAAGCCTCTGGCGAGCGGCGGCCTGCAAGGTGCAGAAAATGACACGCAGTGCGCGACCGTGGGGGCCATATCAGCCTCTGATCTTGTAGCCGGTACGCAGCATGTTCACAGCAATCGCGCTGACGACCAGCAAAGCCGTCGAAACGATGCCCAGGCTCAGCCAGGGCGACACGTCACTGACGCCAAAAAACCCATACCTGAAACCATCAATCATGTAGAAAAACGGGTTCAGGTGGCTGACTTTTTGCCAGAAAGGCGGCAGTGAATGGATCGAGTAAAACACGCCGCTTAAAAACGTCATGGGCATGATGACAAAGTTTTGAAACGCCGCCATCTGGTCAAACTTGTCTGACCACAGCCCGGCGACCACGCCCAGCGCCCCCAGCATGGCAGCGCCCAGCACGGCAAACAACACAATCCACAGCGGTGCGACAAATGACGGCTGGCCAAAATACGCTGTCACTGCAAAAACGCCCGTACCCACCAGCAGGCCGCGTGCAATCGATGCCCCGACATAAGCACAAAACCAGTTCCAGTGCGACAGCGGTGTGAGCAGCACAAACACCAGGCTGCCCATGATCTTGCTTTGTATCAGTGACGACGAGCTGTTGGCAAATGAATTTTGCAGCACGCTCATCATGACAAGGCCTGGCACCAGGAAAGCGGTGTAACTGACCTGGCCATACACCTTGACCTGGTCTTGCAGCACATGACCAAAAATCAGCATGTACATGACAGCGGTCAGCACTGGAGCGCCCACGGTCTGAAAGCCGACTTTCCAGAAACGTAAAACCTCTTTGTAAAGCAATGTCTGCCAACCGCTCATGCTGCTACTCCTGCTGTGCCCACTACGCCTGCCTTGCCGGACATGACATCGAGAAACACATCTTCAAGGTCCGCCTTGCGGATTTCCACGTCTTCAGCGACCAAGCCAGCCTGGCGAATAGCGGCCAGGTACTGCTCAATTTCATGGGCGTTATGCGCCGGAAACTGCACAATACGGCCTGTAATACGGGCCTGGCGGGCGAGATCCGGGGGGAGTTCGCTATCAATTTTGAAGCGCAACACATTCGATGACGCAGCGCTGAGCAAATCTGAAGTTTGCGCCAGCGCAACGACCCGCCCCTGCTTGAGCATGGCAATGCGGCTGCACAAGGCCTCGGCTTCTTCAAGGTAATGGGTGGTCAACAGCACGGTGCTGCCCTGCTTGTTGAGTTTGGCAATGAACTGCCACAACGTTTGCCGAAGCTCCACGTCAACGCCTGCAGTCGGTTCGTCCAGCACAATCACACGCGGTTTGTGAACCAGGGCCTGGGCCACCAGCACACGGCGCTTCATGCCGCCTGACAACTGGCGCATATTGGCATTGGCCTTGTCCGCCAGGCCCAGGCTGCCTAATAGCTCGTCAATCCAGGCATCGTTGTTTTTGATGCTGAAGTAGCCCGATTGAATGCGCAATGCTTCGCGCACCGTGAAAAACGGGTCGAACACCAGCTCTTGCGGCACGATGCCCAGTTTGCGGCGGGCATCAGCGTAGTCAGTCACCACGTCACTGCCATGCACGGTGACCGTGCCACTGCTGGCGCGGGACAAACCCGCCAAAATACTGATGAGAGATGTCTTGCCCGCCCCGTTGGGGCCCAGCAATCCAAAGAACTCACCGGGCTGGATGTCAAAACTCACATCGTCCAGCGCCCGCACGGCGGGACTGGTTTGATGTTTTGCGTTGGGATAGGTTTTACAGACGGACTGAAATGAAATGGCTGGCATGAGCCCGGTATTTTAAGGGGTGCAGCTGGCGACCGGCATTGGCGTTGCCGGTGACTGGCCTGCCCCGTGGTTAAAGGCTCTGGGTGGCTCAGGGTGTGGGTGGAACCAGCTCGGCCACGCCGTACAGCGTGGCGAGCTGACGCAGGCGAGGCGGCAAGCCCTGCACCGAAAAAGTCTTCCCCGCTGCAAGCGCCTCACGCCGACAAGCCAGCAGAACCGCCAGTGCGGACGAGTCAAATGTTTGCAGGGCACTGGCATCCGCCACCACTGCGACCGGCTGCGACTGCACCTGACGCGTCAAACCGGGTGCAAATTGGGCGGCTACTTCGTGGGTCAGTTCGGGGGGCAATGCAATCACGGCAGGGCTTTGGCTCAGGGGTCAGGATTTCTTGCTGGCCACGTTGGTCTTGTTGCGCTGTATCAGCGATGCAATCAGGCCGTCCACGCCTTTGGCGTTGATTTCCTGCGCAAACTGGGTGCGGTAAGTCTCGACCAGCCATACGCCCAGCACATTCAAATCATAAATTTTCCAGCCTGAGGGTGATTTTTCCATGCGGTAGTCAAGCTGGACCGGGTCACCGTTGCCAATAATTTCTGTGCGCACCACGACTTCAGTGTCTGCCGCTGCCACGCCGCGCATCGGCTTGACGCTGATGTTCTGGTCCTTGACTTGTGACAGTGCACCCGAATAGGTGCGTATTAACAAGGTTTTGAACTCGTCCTGCAAGCGCTTTTGCTGCTCGGGTGTGGCCTGACGCCAGTTGCGGCCCACAGCAGATGCCGTCATGCGCGTGAAGTCCACGTTGGGCATGATCTTGGTATCCACCAGCGAAATGACCCGGGTCATGTCGCCGCTTTGCACAGTCTTGTCGGCTTTGATGTTGTCCAGCACATCGACAGAAATGCGCTTGATCAATGCGTCCGGGGCCTCGTCAGCAGCCGCACGGACCAGCGGTGTGGCGGCCAGCATGGCCAGACTGAGCAAGGTGCCCATTAAAAGGCTGAGGGTTCTGCGGTTCATGGTGTTCCTTGAGTTCGACGGATAAAAGATACAAATGCAGATGATTAACGCCAGGGCAATAGCCATGGGAAGCAATTATTTGATAAATAGTTCCGACTGCGGATTCGCCATACACGATGAAGTTTTGCGTCAGGCTGGTAAAAGTTGTTGCCGCCCAGCTTATGGCGATTTGGGCGGCTCTGGGTTAGCGCCATCAACAGGTGCGACCACGCCAGCAGGGGCTGAACCGCCTGCGGGCACGGTTTCAGGCAAATCAAAACGCTCTTCTTTTTCAGTCGTCTCACGGCCTATCAGGCTGCGTCGCCTCTGAAGGTAAATTTCTCTCGTAAACGTGTATTTATCAAGTGCCGCTGCCTCAAGCACATCACCCGTTCCGAGAAAGTTGGCCCGCAAATTGACAGCGCCCAGCGCACTCAATGAGTTGCGCACCGGAATATCGCTGGAACGGCTCACCAGATTGCCATTCAAATCAACCAGCGTTCCCACGGAATCACGCACGGTAGAGGGCCCAAGCACAGGAAGCACAACATACGGGCCTGCCTCCACACCCCATCGCCCCAGTGTTTGTCCAAAATCTTCAGTATGCCGCGGAATGTTCATTTCGCTGGCCACGTCAAACACACCACCCAGCCCCCAGAAGGTGTTGACGGTGACACGAAACAGGCTGTCTGTGGCATCCGTGGCGTGCAGTTGCAACACATTGTTGGCCAGTGACCATACATCGGAGATGTTGTTGAAGAAATTGGTCACGCCGCGCCGCACCAGCGTAGGCGTGACATCCCGGTACGCCAAAGCCACCGGCTTGATGACGGCACGGTCAAGCTGGTCATTGAAATTAAAGACCTTCCGGTTAAACGGCTCCAGGGGATCGGCAGGGTTGCCTGAAATGGCGTTAATTCCTGTTGCACAGCCTTGCAATACAAGCAGGGCAAGGGCTGCTACGGTGCTTGAGAATATGGCTTTTAGGTTAATTCGTGTGATCATTTTTGTTCTGTCGTCCCTGGTGGCGGGGTGGTGCCTGATGGTGCCGCAGTGCCTGGTGCTGTCGTGGTGTCAGCTGCTTTACTGAACAAAAACCGGCTGATGAGGTCTTCAAGCACCACAGCAGATTGTGTCTGCTTGATCACATCCCCACTCGCGATATTTTTGGGTGCATAACCGGCTTCGATGCCAATGTACTGCTCGCCCAGCAAACCGCTGGTCAAGATTTTCAGAGAGCTGTCTTTGGGGAAAGCGTAACGGCTTTCCATGGCCAGGTTGACGCTGGCCTGGAACGACTTGTCGTCAAACACAATATTTTCCACCCGGCCCACGACCACACCGGCACTTTTGACAGCAGCGCGGGGCTTCAAACCGCCGATATTGTCAAATTTCGCCGTAACCTTGTACGTCGAGTCGAAATTGAGCGTGAGCAAATTGGCAGACTTCAACGCCAGAAACAAAATCGCCGCCCCGCCGATCAGCACAAACAAACCCACCCACAAGTCATTTTTTGAACGCTGCATAGTTATTCTTTCAAACGCTGGAGGTGAACCCGACAGGTATCCAGGCAGAGCCGGGTAAACACTTATTGATACGGCCCTGTGAAGTCTGAACCCCGTTGTCCGTTCGCCCTGAGCCTGTCGAAGGGTTTCCCAGTACCAGCAAGGCTTCGACCCTTCGACAAGCTCAGGACAGGCCAAGCTCAGCCCGAACGGAGAATTGCCACTTCATTGGGCCGGATCAATCACTG
>JBBRMH010000072.1:0-17811 GCA_038230935.1 Burkholderiales bacterium
CCATCGCCCAGCCGCACCACCCAGTCGCCCGAGTGCTTCTGGTGGTAGCGTGCTTCCTTGACGGCTTTGCCTGCAATGGCGGCAAGCTCTGTGTCGCTGGACGTGGCAAGGCACGCCCACAACAGCTTCAGCCAGGTGGCAACCATGGTGTTGCGCAGCACGCTGAAGGCAAAGTCGCCACGTGGCAGCTCCACCAGCGTCAGGTTGAAGTAATCGCGCTCGTTGCGTAGAAAAGCAAGCTGGTCTTCGTCATGCGCCAGCCCTTCGACCTGACCTGCGAGGGTCAGCACCGCGCGCGCCTGCCCAACCAGATCAAGCGCAATGTTGGCCATCGCGATGTCTTCTTCAAGCACCGGTGCGTGGCCGCACCATTCGCCCAGCCGCTGGGCCAGAATCAGGCAGGTGTCGCCAATGCGCAGCAGGTACTGGGCTGGCGCGGTCAGGTTGAGTTCAATGGAGGATTGCATGGTCGTGATCACCTGTACTCACATGTGGTCCACGGCTTTGGGCAGCACGTAGAACGTCGGGTGGCGATAGACCTTGTCTTCTGCCGGATCAAAAAAGCTCTCTTTGTCAGCCGGGTCGCTGGCAATGATCTGGTCAGAGCGGACCACCCAGACGCTGCTGCCTTCCTGGCGGCGGGTGTACACATCGCGCGCCATCTGTATGGCCATCTTCGGATCAGCCGCATGCAGGCTGCCGCAATGCTTGTGGTCAAGCCCGGCCTTGCTGCGCACAAAAACTTCCCATAGCGGCCATTCGGTGCCGGGTAGTGTTTCAGTAGAGGCGGTCATTTTTTGCTTTCAAGTGGGGGCCATTTGTTGATTCGGCCCCGTGAAGTCTGAATCTTTTCATCCGTTCGCCCTGAGCTTGTCGAAGGGTTTCCCTGTGCCAACCAGGCTTCGAGAGGCTCAGCCCGCACGGAAACTTAATACTTTATCGGGCCGGATCAACAAGCGCGGGAAAGTCAGGCGGCCAGCGCCACGGGCTGCTGCTTGGCGGCATGGGCAAGCGC
This sequence comes from Burkholderiales bacterium, assembly GCA_038230935.1. Classification (GTDB taxonomy): domain Bacteria; phylum Pseudomonadota; class Gammaproteobacteria; order Burkholderiales; family Burkholderiaceae_C; genus Polaromonas. The sequence goes on from JBBRMH010000072.1 coordinate 1,016, forward strand.
CGCGTCACGCACCCAGGCACCGTCTTCCCAGGCCTTCACACGGGCTGCCAGGCGTTCGCGATTGCACGGGCCGTCGCCGCCCACCACGCGCCAGAACTCGCTCCAGTCAATCGTGCCAAAGTCATAAGACTGGCGCGCCTCGTTCCACTTGAGGTCCGGGTCTGGAAGCGTGATGCCAAGGATTTTGGCCTGCTCAACGGTAGCGTCAATGAACTTCTGGCGCAGCTCGTCATTGCTGATGCGCTTGATGCCCCAGCGCATCGACTGCGCGCTGTTCGGGGACTGGTCATCCGGTGGGCCAAACATCATGATGGATGGCCACCACCAGCGGTTCACAGCGTCCTGCACCATGGCTTTTTGCGCCTCGGTGCCCTGCTGCATCATGGTCAGCAGGGCTTCAAAGCCCTGGCGCTGGTGAAAGCTTTCTTCGCGGCAAATGCGGATCATGGCGCGGGCATACGGCGCGTAAGAGCAGCGGCAAATCGGCACCTGGTTCATGATGGCCGCGCCATCGACCAGCCAGCCGACCGTGCCCATATCGGCCCAGGTCAGCGTCGGGTAGTTGAAAATCGAGCTGTACTTGGCTTTGCCGCTGTGCAGCGCATCAAACATCTGGTCACGCGAGGTGCCCAGCGTTTCTGCCGCCGCGTACAAATACAGCCCGTGGCCACCCTCGTCCTGCACCTTGGCCAGCAAAATCGCCTTGCGCTTGAGTGTGGGCGCGCGGCTGATCCAGTTGCCTTCTGGCAGCATGCCGACGATCTCGGAGTGCGCATGCTGGCTGATTTGCCTGACCAGCGTCTTGCGGTAGTTATCCGGCATCCAGTCTTTGGCTTCAATGAAATCGCCCGCATCAATGTGCGCATCAAAACGGTCCTGGCGCTGCATGTCTTCTGCCGAGCGCAGCGTCTTGGGGCTTTCAAAAGCATCCTTGCCCATCGTGTCCATCGCTTGTGTGTACATCGTGCTGTCCTTGATCGTTGGGCCGTGATGGCCGGGTTACTGGGTTACTGACTTCCTGAGTTTCTGACTTAGGCCCGTGGCCGCTTGTCCACCACCCGGCGCGCCTTGCCGGTCTGGGTGCGTTCAATCGCGTTCGGGTCAAACACACGGATTTTGGCGGTGATACCCACCAGCGTTTTGACGCGGTGCTGCACCCACTTGGCAATCGCTTCCCGCTCAATGCCCGTCACGTTGGCACTGCCTGAGAGCAATTCGCAATGCACTTCAACCTGGTCAAGCCGCCCTTCGCGGCTGACATGCACCTGGTACAGCCCCGAGAGTTGCGCATGCGCCAGCACGATTTCTTCGATCTGGGTCGGAAACACATTCACACCGCGGATGATCATCATGTCGTCGCTGCGGCCAACGATTTTTCCGATACGGCGAAATGAGCGCGATGTGGGCGGCAGCAGGCGCGTGAGGTCACGCGTGCGGTAACGAATCACTGGCATGGCTTCTTTGGTCAGTGACGTGAAAACAAGTTCACCTTCCTGCCAGTCGGCTACCAGCTCGCCCGTGTCCGGGTTGATGATTTCGGGGTAGAAATGGTCTTCCCACACCACCGGGCCGTCTTTGCTCTCAATGCATTCGCTGGCCACGCCGGGCCCCATGACTTCAGACAGCCCGTAAATATCGACAGCGTCCATACCCGCCTTGGCTTCAATGTCCCGGCGCATGGCTTCGGTCCAGGGCTCGGCACCAAAAATGCCGACTTTGAGCGAGCTGGCCACCGGGTCAAGCCCCTGGCGGGCAAACTCTTCGATGATCACCTGCATGTAGCTGGGCGTGACCATGATGATGTCGGGCTTGAAATCTTCAATCAGCTGCACCTGCTTTTCGGTTTGTCCGCCCGACATCGGGATCACCGTGCAACCGGCCCGCTCAGCACCGTAGTGCGCACCCAGGCCGCCAGTGAACAGACCATAGCCATAGGCGATGTGAATCATGTCACCGGGTCGGCCCCCTGCAGCGCGAATGGAGCGCGCCACCAGATCGGCCCAGGTAGAAATATCTTGCTGGGTGTAACCGACTACCGTGGGTTTGCCAGTGGTGCCCGACGACGCATGAATGCGGGCTACCTGCGCGCGCGGCACGGCGAACAGGCCGAACGGATAGTTGTCACGCAGGTCGCTTTTAACCGTGAACGGGAACAGTGACAGGTCACTGAGCTGGCGCAGGTCAGACGGCGTCACCCCTTTGGCATCAAACGCTTTGCGGTAGTGCGGGACGTTGTCATACGCGTGCTGCAAACTCGCCTGCATGCGCTTGAGTTGCAGGGCCGTGATCTCGTCACGGCTGGCGGTTTCAATCGGGGCCAAGTCACCGGGTGCGGGTTGTTTTACAGGCATTGTTTTGTGTAGTCCACGGGCTGGTTCATGTCACGCCTGAGCGACAGCCGGCGTGCCTTTCATGGTGTGGGAGCGTCCACGAAAGACGGCAATGCGCTCGCCCTGCTGGTTGGTGACAGTGGCGTCGTAAATGCCGGTACGGCCCGCCCGGGACACTTCAACACAGTGCGCCGTCAGGCAATCATCACGTCGGCCAGGCGCGAGGAAATCAATACTGAAACCCGAGGCGACCGTCAACTCGTTGTACGAGTTGCAGGCAAAAGCAAAAGCCGAGTCGGCCAGCGTCGCAATCAAGCCGCCGTGACAGGTGGCATGGCCATTGAGCATGTCCTCACGCACTGTCATTGACAGGGTTGCGTGGCCAGGGCCGATGTCGAGAACTTTCATGCCCATGCTGAGGCTGGCATGGTCTTTTTTCAGCATGCCGTCGCGCACGTGTTCAGCGCGTTGTTGGGGAGTCAGCTCATTCATGATGGTGTTTGTCAACGGTCCGTAAAAACGGCTGCGCGCTTGTGGCGAAAAGCGTCCACGCCTTCCAGGTAGTCGTGGGCCAGGCCGAAGCGGGTTTGAAGCTGCGCCTCCATGGCGAGCGCCGAATCAAGGTCCATGTCATGCGCTTTTTCGAGTGCCTGGCGCGTTGCGACCAGCGCTTGCGTGGGCATGCCAGCCAGCTTTTCTGCGAGCGCTGCGGTGGTGCTGCCAAGCGCGTCATCGTCAACGCACTGCCAGATCATCCCCATGCGCTCGGCGTCGCTGGCAGAGATCTTGTCACCCAGCAGCACCATTGCCATCGCGCGGGCATGGCCTACGAGACGCGGTAGCAGCCAGGTGCCGCCGGTGTCTGGCACCAGGCCGATTTTTGAAAACGCCTGAATAAAGTTGGCTGAACGGGCGGCGATGACCAAGTCACAGCACAGCGCCAGATTGGCCCCTGCGCCTGCAGCAACGCCATTGACCGCTGCTATGACAGGCACTGGCATGGAACGGATCCGCTGCACCAGCGGCCTGTAATACGCCGTAATCAGCGCACCGAGGTCCTGCCCCGGCGCGGCCTGCGGATCACTCAAATCCTGGCCTGCACAAAACCCCCTGCCGCTGCCCGTGATAACCACACAGCGCACCGCTTTATCGTCAGCCGCCCGATCCAAACCAGCGAGCAATTCCCCATGCATGGCGGTCGTCAAACGGTCCATTGCGGCAGGACGATTCAAAGTCAGCGTCATGACCGCTGCAGCGCGCGTGATCAGTATCAAAGGCTCTGTCATCGTTTTGAATCCCTGCCATTGTCTGGTTGTTGGGTGAGTGCAATCTGTATGTATAGATAAGTTCTATTGACCGACCGTTCGGTAGATTATATGATCAGACTGCTGTAACGTGCAAGTTTTTGACTCCTAGTGCAAACCCTGACGCTGCGTACGCTCTGGCACAAACGCTACCATCGCGAACGAATCCGGGGTGGGCATGAACTGGAATTTAAAAAGGAAATTTGGCATGGCGCGCGGAAAATCTGCATCCTACGACGACCAGCGGGACATGATTCTGGCGCACGCGGCAGCGCTTTTTGCAAGGCATGGCTATCCTTCGACCTCCATGAACCAGGTCGCGCAGGCTTGCCACCTGTCCAAGGCCACGCTCTACCATTACTACCGCGACAAATACAGCCTGCTGGTCAGCATTGCCGACGGTCACGTATCAAAGCTGGCCGCGCTGGTTGAAGATGAAACGGTACTTTCATTGACAGGCGAAGCGCGGCTCAGGCAGCTCATCAACCGCATCGTCGAAGCGTATTCAGGCGCGCAGGATGCACACCGGGTGCTGACGGAAGATGTCAAGTTTCTAGAACCGGCAGACCGTGAGCGGGTACACGACAAAGAGCGGCTGGTGGTCGCCAGCTTTGCCCAGGCAGTCGCAGAAATGCAGCCCGACCTTGCCAGCGCGCATCTGGCCAAACCACTGACGATGCTGCTTTTCGGCATGGTCAACTGGATGTTTACCTGGATGAAGCCAGACGGTGAACTCAACCACGCCGCCATGGGCCCGATCGTGGCCGATCTTTTTCTGGGGGGAATTGCTAACGTCAAGGCATTGCCAGCACCAGACCCGGTCAAGCAACCAAAATCCACCTAAGGATATGCCGTCGGTGCCAGCAGCGAACGCCCGTTCAAGCATCGAGCTGCAGACAACAGAGCGTAGAAGTTGACAGAGATACCTGTAACAACTCTCACTGGCTGGGCTGACAGGCAAACTGGTTTTGTGCCCTGCAAATCGGCTACGCTCAATGGTCTGAAAAAGGGAGGAACCGTGCTCAAAACCATCACGACAATAGCCGCTGCCTTACTCGCAGCCCTGGGCTTTAGCGCCCACGCACTGCAAATCACCAGCCTGTCCCCGCAAGGCGAAGTGGCTCAAGTACGCCAGGTGGTGGCGAAGTTTGATGACAGTGCCGTCAACTTTGGTGACCCCAAAGCACCCGCGCCACTCACGCTGAGCTGTAGCGATGCGCAGACCACCAAGGGCAGTGGCCGCTGGATCAGCGACCGCGAATGGGCGTTCGAGTTTGAAGCCGACCTGCCCCCGGGTGTCAGCTGCACGCTGCAGGTGCGTTCAGAGCTCAAATCGGCCTCTGGGGCAGCGTTTACGGGGGCTACCAGCTATAAATTCAATAGCGGCGGCCCGTTTGTCAAAAATCTGCGCCCTGGCACCTATGCGCCGATTGATGAAGAACAGTATTTTGTCATGCAGCTCAGTGGGCCAGCGACGCTGCAAAGTGTTCAGGAGCATGTGTGGTGCGTGGCCGATGGGCTCAAGGAGCGCGTCCCGGTCAAATTGATTGCTGGCAAGGAGCGGGACGATTTGCTCAAGTCACAAAACCTCGACAAAGCCGCCGCCAAAGACCCTTTGAGGTTTGTCACCTTGGCCTGCAACCGGCGTTTGACCGCTGGCTCCAAAATGCAGCTGGTCTATGGAAAGGGAGTCAGCACGCCTGCAGTTAATTCAGGTAGTTCAGGCGGCTCAGGCATCGCCAATACACTTGAAAAACGCTTTGACTTCACCGTGCGCGAGCCGTTTTCAGCCACCTTCAACTGCGAGCGTGAAAATGCCCAGTCGGCCTGCCTGCCGCTGCTGGCGATGCGGCTGAACTTCAATGCACCGGTGCCGCGCAAGCTGGCCGAAGCGATCCGGCTGGCTTCCTCCAAAGACACGCTCAAACCGATATTTGATGCCGAAGGTGATGCTCTTGACGTGGTCAGCAGCATCACCTTCAAGCCCCTGTTTGCTGAGAACACCGCTTACTCGCTGACCTTGCCGGCAGACTTTAAAGATGCCTCGGGCCGCGTCCTGCGCAATGCAGAGAACTTTCCGCTCAAGGTGGCGACTGGTGCCATGCCGCCGCTGGCCAAGTTTGCGGCCTCCCCGTTTGGCATCGTCGAGCGCTTTGCCGAGCCTGGCAGCAAGCCGGGCGATCTGGCTCTGCTGCCGGTCACACTGCGCAATGTCGAAGCCGCCCTGCAAATCAAGGGCCTGAGCCCCGGCAAGGTCAGCGACCTGCAACCTAAAACCGATGCCGAAATCATTGCCTGGTTTCAGAGAGTGCAAAGCTACGACAACTATGAGGTATCGCGCAGCAAGGTAGCTCTTGATACCAAAGTGTCACTCGCCAGCCTGCCCAAAGTGCTGGACGCCAATGACAAAGACACCGTGCAGTCGCGCATGGTCTCACTGCTGGCCAACCAGCCGGGCGTCAAGACGCTGGACTTGCCCAAACCCGTCAGCGCAGACCCGCGCCCGTTTGAAGTCGTGGGCATTCCGCTGTCGCCCGGCTTTCATGTGGTCGAAATCGCTTCCCAAAAATTGGGGACTTCGCTGCTCGACGAGCGCCACGGCAGCGGCCGCACCATGTACGTGCGCACCTCGGCGCTGGTGACCAACCAGGGCGTGCACTTCAAGCTGGGGCGTGAAAACGCGCTGGCCTGGGTCACCACGCTTGACAAGGGCACACCAGTCGCGAACGCAGCCGTGCGCGTGTCTGATTGCAGCGGCAAGGCACTGGCCAATGGCGTGACCAACGCGCAGGGCCTTGTCAACTTCACCGGCCTGTCTCCCGAACCGGTAAGTTGCGGGGACCACAGCAGCGGTGCCTACTTTGTCAGCGCCAGACAAGCAGATGACCTGGCGTTTACCTGGAGCGACTGGCACAAGGGCATTGAGCCCTGGCGCTTTAATGTGCCTACCAGCCGTGAGGCGCGGCCCGATGAACGCGCCCACACGATTTTTGACCGTACCCTGCTGCGCGCGGGTGAGACGGTGTCGATGAAGCATGTTTTGCGCACCGAGACCAGCACAGGCTTTGGCTTGAGCAGCGTGCAGCCCGCCGCCCTGGTGATCACCCATGTGGGCAGCGGCCAGCAGTACACCCAGCCTATCGTCTGGCGAAAAACCGCCACTGGTGGGCAGAGTGCAGAAAACACCTTTGCCATCCCGCCAGCGGCCAAACTGGGCCTGTACGACGTGCAGTTGCGCGCAGCAGACGAGGATAAAAACCGGAGCTTCACGAGCGGGCAATTCAGGGTCGAAGAGTTCCGCCTGCCGGTGCTGGAGGGGCGTATCACCCCTTCTGAGAAAAAGGCGCTCATCAACGTCAAATCCATCCCCACCGACGTTCAGATCAACTACGTGGCCGGTGGCGGCGCAGCGAATCTGCCCGTGCGTGTGTCGGCACTGGTGCGCAGCAAGTTCATGAGCTACAGCGACTACGAAGAGTTCAATTTTTCCCCGCCACGTGGCAAACAGTCAGCCACCAGCAGCGAAGGTCAAAACGGTGAAGAAGAAGCCGCCGCTTCACAAGACCAGCGCGTGGTTGCCAACAAGCTGCCCTTGAGCCTGGACAAAAACGGTGCAGGCAAAGTCACGATTGCAGAGGTTCCCGCCAGCAAACAGGCACAAGAGCTGTTGCTTGAAGCGACCTACGCTGATCCCAATGGCGAGGTGCAAACCATTCGCAGCGTCAACACGCTCTGGCCTGCCGGTGTGGTGGCGGGTATCAAGACGGAAGGCTGGGTATCGAGCAGCCAGAAAATCAAGTTCCAGGCGCTGGCACTGGATCTGACTGGCAAGGCGGCAGCTGACGTGTCGCTCGATGTCAAGGCCGTGGCACGCATCGTCACCACCAGCCGCAAGCGCATGGTGGGCGGTTTTTACACCTATGACAACAAGACCGAAATCAAGGACCTGGGGCAGGTGTGTAGCGGCAAAAGTGATTCACGCGGGCTGCTGCTGTGTGAGACCAAACTGGGCGAGGCTGGCGAGGTTGAGCTGATCGTCACGGCCAAAGACAAGGACGGCAACACCATACAAGCGGCCAGCTCGGTCTATGTGACCAAGCAGGGTGAGCTCTGGTTTGGCGGCGAAAACCATGACCGCATGGACGTATTGCCTGAAAAGAAAAGCTACCAGCCCGGCGAGACCGCCAAGTTTCAGGTGCGTATGCCGTTTCGCTTTGCCACCGCACTGGTCGCCATTGAGCGTGAAGGCATCATTGAAACGCAGGTGGTACAGCTCAACGGCCAGGATCCGACCATCAACCTGAAAATAAAAGAGGGCTGGGGGCCAAACGTGTACATCAGCGTGCTGGCCCTGCGCGGCCGCCTGCGCGAAGTGCCCTGGTACAGCTTTTTTACCTGGGGTTTTAAAGCACCCAAAGAGTGGTGGACCTCGTTCTGGTACGAAGGCAAAGAGTACGTCGCCCCGACTGCACTGGTGGATTTGAGCAAACCGGCTTTCCGCCTGGGACTGGCTGAAATACGCGTCGGCACCAAGGCGCATCAGCTCGACGTGAGCGTCAAAACTGACAAGGAAAGCTACGCCGTGCGCAGCCAGGCCAAAGTCACCATTGCCGTCAAACTGCCCAACGGCCAGCCTGCGGCCAATGCTGAAGTCGCACTCGCTGCAGTTGACCAGGCGCTGCTGGAGCTGATGCCCAACACCAGTTGGAACCTGCTCGACGCAATGCTGCAGCGCCGCGCCTGGGGCGTTGAAACCTCGACCGCACAAATGGAAATCATTGGCCGCCGCCACTATGGCCGCAAGGCGGTGGCCGCTGGCGGCGGTGGTGGGCGCAGCAACACGCGCGAACTGCTGGAAACCCTGCTGCTCTGGGACCCGAAGGTGGTGCTGGACGCCAACGGCCAGGCAGTGGTGACTGTGCCGCTCAATGATGCGTTGACCACGTTCAAAATTGTCGCGGTGGCAGATGCAGGCACTGGCCTGTTCGGCACCGGGCAAACGTCTATCAAGGCCACGCAAGACCTGCAGATCATCAGTGGCCTGCCGCCCCTGGTACGTGAGGACGACCAGTTCCGCGCACAGATCACGTTGCGCAATACCACCAAGGCAGCGATGAAGGTTGAGGTCAGCCCGCGCGCGACCTTGCTCGACCTCAAGCCGCAAACCATCGACATTCCCGCAGGCGAAGCGCGTGAAGTCGCGTGGATGGTGACCGCACCGGCGCAGCTTGCCTTGACGCGGGCTGAGTCTATCTTGTGGGAAATTCAAGCTAAAGACAGCATCAGCGGTGCCAGCGATGGCCTCAAGGCACGCCAGCGCATCATCCCGGCTGTGCCGCTGACGGTGCAGCAGGCTACGCTGGTGCAGGTCGATGGCATCTTCAGCCTCGACGTGAATCCGCCTGCAGACGCCCTGCCAGGCCGCGGTGGTTTGAAGATGTCACTGCAACCCAGACTGGCGGTGGGCCTGCGCGACGGCAAGCTGTGGCAAACCATCGTGGGCCAGATTCCGGGTTATCTCGACAGCGATGGCCTGGCGAATTACTTCCCGCCACGCGATGGTGAGGCCGCACGCGGCAGCGACGCACTGACTGCCTACCTTCTGGCAGCAACACATGAGGCGGCCAGCATCAACCCGGCGTTTGCCCTGCCGGACGATATACGCGCCCCGATGGAGAGTGGCCTGACTGCGTTCATTGAAGGCAAAATCCAGCGCGATTTCTGGAGCCCGCGCAAAGACCTGGACGTGCGCAAGCTGGCCGCCATTGAAGCCCTGTCGCGCTACGACAAGGCGCAGGGCCGCATGCTTGGCAGCATCACGATTTCGCCGAATCAGTGGCCGACTCACGCGGTGATTGACTGGCTGGCCATCCTCAAACGCGTGGCCGATGTACCGCAGCGTGAGCAGCGCCTGGCTGAGGCCAACCAGATCATTCGCTCGCGCCTGTCGTTTCAAGGCACCAAAATGATTTTCAGCACTGAAAAAGATGATTATTGGTGGTGGCTGATGGTCAACGGCGATGTCAATACGGCACGCCTGATTCTGGCGGTGATGGACGACCCGGCCTGGGCGGGCGACATGGGCCGACTGGCCAACGGTTTTATTGCACGCCAGCAAAAAGGTGTCTGGCTGACAACCAACGCCAACCTGTGGGGAGGGCTGGCACTGGACAAGTTTTCGGCCAAATTTGAAGCCACATCCGTGGCGGGCGTGACCAGGGCCACACTTGCCTCGGCGGCTACCAGTGTTGCCAGTGTGGACTGGGCCAAGGTTGACCGCGTCAAAACCACCGATGCGGCAGGCGCACCCAACCAGACCACCATGTTCGGCGCACCGGCATCGCCCGGCAACCTGAAGAACAACAGCATGTTCTTGCCATGGGGAAAAGCAGACAAGACAGCCAAAGACACGCTGACGGTCACGCACCAGGGCACAGGCAAACCGTGGCTGACGCTGCAGTCAATTGCCGCCATCCAGCTGAAAGAGCCGTTTAACGCCGGCTACCAGATCAAAAAAACCATCACACCTGTGGAGCAAGCCGTCAAGGGCAGTTACACCCGCGGCGATGTGGTCCGCATCACGCTGGAGGTCAATGCCAGCTTTGATATGACCTGGGTCGCCATCACCGACCCGATTCCCGGCGGTGCGACTATTCTGGGCAGCGGCCTGGGCCGCGATTCACAGATCGCAACAGCAGGCGAAAAGAAAACCGGCGCAGGCTGGCCAGCTTTTGAAGAGCGCAGCTTTGAAGCCTTCCGGAGCTATTACGAGTACTTGCCTAAAGGCGTGGTGAAGATGGAATACACCGTGCGCCTGCACAACGTCGGCGACTTCGCCCTGCCGCCGAGCCGGGTTGAGGCGCTGTACGCACCAGAGATGTTTGGCGAAGTGCCGAATGCACGGGTGAAGGTGGAGGCGGTGAAGTAACAATAAATTTCCGCTAAGTTATGGATCAAATTAGGGAATATCTGCACTCCCCCCCGCCGAAGCGAGAGTTGAGCGTGGATTGTTCACATGATGAAACTGCAGCTGCAATTTCGTCGAATTGCAAAGCAATGTCGAGCCTTTGGAGCCGTTTGCGGGTGTTTTCCTGTAAACGCTTCTCAGGACTCAGCCATTGGCTGGGTTTTGCAGAGTTTCCATAGCGTTTCTGAGTTCACTGCTTAAGATCGTGAGCACGCTCTGACAATTTTTGGGTCTGGCTCAACCATGTTGGGTTGGTTCGAGCGAACACTCTGGTTTAGGATGCAATCTCATCAGTTGTAGAGCATCTCTAAAGCTTTGTTTAATATCTGGGAGTGGATAAAAAAGAACTTTTTTTACCCGCTTCTGTCGCGTTCCGATTGTCATCATGCAGCCCAATCCCCGTTCAAAACCACATACACCTGCACCCGGCGTGCAAGTCCCCCTCTGGCGCCAGTTGCAAGGAGCAGCTTCTTTGTTAATGGCCGTTCGGGGCGGCCAGTCCATGACTGCGGCGCTTGAAGACGTGGACGCTGCGCTGCGGCCTGGCGTTCAGGCACTGGGTTTTCATGCGCTGCGCTGGCTGGGCCGGGCTGAGGCACTGCGCCAGCAACTCGCCAAACGACCCCCGCCGCCGGAGGCCGACGCCCTGTTGTGTGTTGCACTCGCTTTGATCTGGCGTGAAGAAGGTGCGCCTTATGCCTCATTTGTGCTGGTCGATCAGGCGGTAGAAGCCGCCAAGCGCAGCGAAGCCACAACCCATCAGGCCAGTTTTATCAATGGCTGTCTGCGCCGCTTTTTGCGGGAGCGCGATGCGCTGGTGACGCGCTCTGACAACAACCCGCAGGCGGTGTGGAACCACCCGCAGTGGTGGATAGACCGGATCCGCAAAGACCACCCCGACAGCTGGCAGGCGATTTTGCGCGCCAACAACACCCGCGCTTCACTGATTTTGCGTATTAATGAACGAAAAACGACGCCAGCGCAGTATTTACATACGCTGGCTGCTATCAATATAGAAGCATATCCGGTGGGTAAGCACGGTGTGGTGCTGGTCAACGCGCAGCCGATACCGTCACTGCCCGGCTTTGCAGAGGGCCATTTTTCAGTGCAGGATGCCGCTGCCCAGCTGGCGGCACCCTTGCTTGTCAAAGGCCTGATGCCCCTGACCGGTGATGGCCGCCTGAAGATACTGGACGCCTGCGCCGCCCCTGGCGGCAAAACAGCGCACCTGCTGGAGCTGGTCGATGCGGATGTGACTGCGCTTGACATTGACGCCAGGCGCTGCGAGCGCATTGGCCAGAATCTGCAGCGCCTGGGCCTGCACGCCAACGTGGTGGTCGGTGATGCAGGTCAACCTGGCAAATGGTGGAACGGCACGCTGTTTGACGCCATCCTGCTTGACGCACCCTGCACCGCTTCAGGCATCGTGCGCCGTCACCCGGATGTGCGCTGGCTTCGCAGGCCGACCGATATTGCCCAGCTGGCCGCCGTGCAGGCGCAGCTACTGGAGACCTTGTGGCCACTTCTGCGGCCGGGCGGTCGTCTGGTGTATTGCACCTGCTCGGTTTTCAAGGCCGAAGGGCAAGCCCAGACGCAAACGTTTGTTGCGCACCACACCGATGCCGTTTTAATGCCTTCACCGGGCCATTTGCTGCCCCAAAACAGTGCCACCAGCCCGGCGAGCCCGACTTTGCCGGACAATTTGGCAGGTGAACACGACGGTTTTTATTACGCCCTTCTTGAAAAACGCAACGCTTGAGGCTTTTATGCAATGGCTTGTGAGGCGGTTTTCTGTCTGGTTTTTGTGTATTTTTTTACTGCACTTTGGCCCGGTTGTGTCTGCGACCGAGCTGAGCCAGCTCAAGGTCGAACGTGGTGAAGACGGCGTTTACCTGTCGGCAGTCGTCGAGTTTGATCTGCCCCCGGTGGTCGAAGATGCCCTGACCAAAGGCATCCCGATGTTTTTCGTCGTGGAAGCTGACCTGTACCAAAACCGCTGGTACTGGATGGACCGCCGCGTGGCCAGCGCGACCCGCACCATACGCCTGTCGTTCCAGCCCCTGACCCGGCGCTGGCGCGTCAATATCGCCACCGGACTGATCAGCGCCTCGTCCGGCCTGCGCGCCACCCTGAACCAGAACTACGACACCCTGCCCGAGGCTCTGTCGGCGGTGCAGCGCCTGTCACGCTGGAAAATTGCCGACAACGCCGATGTCAGTGCCGATGTGGTGCATAAGCTTGAATTCAGTTTCAGCATGGACCTGTCCCAGCTTCCCCGGCCCTTCCAGATTGGCGTTGCCGGGCAGAAAGACTGGACGATTGCCGTCCAGTATGTCGAGCGTCTGCAGCTTGCGCCCCTGCGACTGTCTGGCCCGTCTGCTCCGGCCAGCCTGAGCGCCGACAAACCCAAGGCGACGCCGCCATGACAGGGGCGCGAAGGTGAATTTGAAAAACAACGTCTCCTCCATCAAAAGCAGCAAGGCTTTTCGCTGGACCATCGGTGTCGGCCTGGGGACCATCATTGCCCTGGGCCTCGTGCTGTTGTTTCTACTCACGCAGGCTACCGGTAACCGGGAGCTGTACGAGCGCAACTATGCACGCCTGCTGGTGCTCAACATTGTGGTGGCGGCGTTGCTGCTGCTGGTGATTGGCTGGATTGTCACGCGTTTGCTGCTGCGGCTGCGGCGCGGGCGATTTGGCAGTCGCCTGCTGGTCAAGCTCGCCGCCATTTTTGCGCTGGTTGGCTTGATGCCCGGTTTGATGATTTATGTGGTGTCTTACCAGTTCGTCTCACGTTCGATTGAAAGCTGGTTTGATGTCAAGGTCGAAGGCGCGCTCGACGCAGGTTTGAACCTGGGCCGTGCCTCGCTCGATGCGCTGGCGCTTGATCTGGCCAATAAAACCAAACAGGCCGCCACGCAGATTTCAGAAACACCCGATTCCATGGCCGGCCTGGCGCTGGAGCGTATGCGCGATCAGCTTTCAGCCAGTGATGTGGTGTTGTGGTCAGCATCTGGCCAGATGGTGGCCAGCGTGGGTGCATCGCGTTTTACCCTCAGCCCCGAGCGGCCTGCGGCCCAGCAGCTTCGCAGTGCCCGGTCGCAGCGCGTGGTCACGCAGATTGAAGGGCTCGATGAGCTGGTGCTGACAGGCACCGGAGAGCTGGCCAGCGGCATGCCTGCAGCCACTGGCGTACCCATGTCCCCACGCATCAAGGCGATTGCCGTGGTCAACAACCCCAACGTCGGCTTGCTGGGCGATGCACGCTTTTTGCAAGTCACACAAATCATCCCGGCGACGCTGGTGGCCAATGCCATTGCCGTGCAGGAGGCCAACCGCGAGTACCAGGAGCGGGCGCTGGCGCGTGGCGGCCTGCGCAAGATGTACATCGGCACCCTCACGCTCAGCCTGTTTCTGGCGGTGTTTGGTGCGGTGCTGCTGGCTGTGGTGCTGGGCAACCAGCTGGCCAAGCCGCTCCTGGTACTGGCTGAAGGCGTGCGCCAGGTGGCCAAAGGCGACCTCACGCCCAAGGCCGCCCTGCAAGGCAAGGACGAGCTGGGCGGGCTCACCCGTTCGTTCGCCGACATGACCCAGCAATTGAGCGATGCCCGCTCGGCCGTTCAGCAAAGCATGAGCCAGGTCGATGCGGCACGCGCCAACCTGCAAACCATTCTGGACAACCTCACGGCGGGCGTGATTGTGCTGGACGATGGGGGGCGCATCCAGTCCAGCAACCCCGGTGCAACCCGTATCCTGCGCGCACCGTTGGCCGCCTACCACGGCCAGCTGCTGGGCCAGGTGCCCAGCCTTGAGGTATTTGCAAAAGAGGTTCAGGCCCAGTTTGCAAATTATCTGGGCGACCACGCTGATCACGCTGCACACGGTCTGGAGCAGTGGCAGCAGTCGTTTGAGCTGCATACCGCCTTGCCAGGTGCGCTTGACAACGCCATCACACTGATCGCACGCGGTGCAAAAATGCCGGGTACCGAAGAGTTTTTGCTGGTGTTCGATGATGTCTCTGAGATGGTGTCTGCCCAGCGTGCCCAGGCCTGGGGCGAGGTCGCGCGCAGGCTGGCGCATGAAATCAAGAACCCGCTGACCCCCATTCAGTTGTCTGCCGAGCGGCTTGAAATGAAGCTCACCGGCAAACTGGGCACAACCGAGCAGGCACTCTTGAGCAAATCGGTTAAAACCATCGTCGATCAGGTCGATGCCATGAAACGGCTCGTCAATGAGTTCCGCGACTACGCACGTCTGCCCGCTGCAGAGCTCAAACCAGTGGACCTCAATGCGCTGATCCATGAAGTGCTGCAGCTTTATGCCAGCGAAAACGCAACGGTTGCCATCCACACCGAACTCGATGCAAAAGCGCCACTCATAAAGGGCGATGCCCAGCAACTGCGCCAGGTTATCCACAACCTGCTGCAAAACGCCCAGGACGCCCACGAAGGAAAACCTGAAGGCCGCGTGACCCTCAAAACAGAATTTTCTGAAACCTCACACCGGGTGCGTTTGAGTGTGCGTGACAGGGGCACCGGGTTCCCTGAGCACATCCTCAAACGCGCGTTTGAGCCCTATGTCACCACCAAGGTCAAGGGCACCGGCCTCGGGCTGGCCGTGGTCAAAAAAATCGCTGACGAGCACGGCGCGCGGGTTGATATTTCCAACCGCATGGAAGGCGGTGTGGTGCAGGGCGCGCAAGTTTCGTTATCATTCACAGTTGCAGCCAAAGTTGCAGTTTAGCAACACATTTTGCAACAATTTATTCAACCATTCCTGCATCGACAACAACTGTCAAGGCAACAATTCAATCATGGCAAATATTCTGGTGGTCGATGACGAGCTGGGCATACGCGACCTTCTCTCAGAAATTCTCAATGATGAGGGGCACCAGGTGGAGCTGGCTGAAAACGCTGCGCAAGCCCGTGCGGCGCGCCTGCGCATCAAGCCAGACCTGGTACTGCTTGACATCTGGATGCCTGACACGGACGGCGTGACCCTGCTCAAGGAGTGGTCCTCCAGCGGCCTGCTCACCATGCCTGTGATCATGATGAGCGGGCACGCCACCATCGACACAGCGGTCGAGGCCACCAAAATCGGTGCCATGGCTTTTCTTGAAAAGCCCATCACCCTTCAAAAGCTGCTCAAAGCGGTAGAACAAGGCCTGGTGAAGTCAACTGGACGCAAGCCGTTGGTACCAGGTGCTGTGATCAGCCCGGTCGATTTGACGGTAGAAGTCGCCATGACGGGCGGAACGCTGCCCGCCACCGTTGAGCTGGGCCCACAGCCAACGCAGAGTTTTCTGCTGGAAAAACCACTGCGCGAAGCCAGAGACGAGTTTGAAAAAGCCTATTTCGAATTTCACCTCGCCAAAGAAGGCGGCTCCATGACCCGCGTGGCCGAAAAAACCGGCCTGGAGCGCACCCACCTGTACCGCAAACTCAAACAGCTGGGCGTTGACCTGAGCCGGGGCA
The DNA here is from genome assembly GCA_038230935.1 of Burkholderiales bacterium. Taxonomy (GTDB): domain Bacteria; phylum Pseudomonadota; class Gammaproteobacteria; order Burkholderiales; family Burkholderiaceae_C; genus Polaromonas. The sequence goes on from JBBRMH010000072.1 coordinate 17,091, forward strand.
AGCGCGGTAGTTAAATTGATGCGCGGTTTTGAAGTTCGGACAAAAAATACAAGTTGCCTGGTATATACTCATATGCTCAGGCCCGGTAGCTCAGTCGGTAGAGCAGAGGATTGAAAATCCTTGTGTCGGTGGTTCGATTCCGCCCCAGGCCACCAGTATTTTTCAAAAGCCCGTCCATTGCGATGGGCTTTTTTACGACTATCTGAGTTGTCGTTGAAGCTGCTGGGTAAGTCCCAAGTGCATCGCAGTGTTTGGGCTCGGCTTCAGTTCGGTGCTGGTTCGGTTGAGGGCCTGGCAGGTGGGTGGCAAATTAGATCTACCCTAGTGTCGCGTCATGAAGAAGTTGTCGGGTAAAGGCGTTTGAGCTTGGTGCGCGCTTTGTCGGTGGTGAATTGCCAGTTGACCTTGGCCTGAAGGTTGTCGCGGCGCGACTGCCAGGCAGCGACCTCGCTGGTGAAGGTCTCAATGCTGTCGATGCGCCGGTCTAGGCACTGCTTGACCATGACGTTGATCTCGATTTCCGCCATGTTCAGCCAGCTGCCGTGCTTGGGAATATAAACAAACTCGAACCGGTCCCGCAGCGCCACCCGCAGACCAATGGGATGGTCGAGCGCTTTAACGGACGTATCTCCGAGCTGGTCAATCAAACCAGGTTTGTCTCGGCGCAAGAGCTTCAAACCACGCTGGGGCTTTACCTGAAGACCTACAACCACCACATCCC
>JBBRMH010000073.1:0-17759 GCA_038230935.1 Burkholderiales bacterium
GTCTTCAATCGTGCCCGGCTCCTCGCCAATGCTGGCGGCAATGTTGTCCAGGCCGACCGGGCCGCCGTCGAAACGGTGAATCACGCATTCGAGCAGCTTGCGGTCCATGATGTCAAAGCCCTGCGGGTCCACGTCCAGCATGGCCAGTGCCCGGTTGGCAATGTCCAGGCTGATGTGGCCCGTGCCTTTAACGTCGGCGTAGTCGCGCACCCGGCGCAGCAGGCGGTTGGCGATGCGCGGCGTGCCGCGTGAACGGCGGGCGATTTCCAGCCCGCCCAGGTCGTCCATGGGCGCATTCAGCAGCCCAGCGCTGCGCCTGACAATGCGTGCCAGCTCTTCAGCGGTGTAGAACTCCAGCCGCGCCACAATCCCAAAGCGGACGCGCAGCGGATTGGTCAGCATGCCCGCGCGGGTGGTGGCCCCGACCAGCGTGAAGGGCTGCAAATCGAGCTTGATGCTGCGCGCCGCCGGGCCTTCGCCGATCATGATGTCGATCTGGTAGTCCTCCAGCGCTGGGTACAAAATCTCTTCCACCACTGGGCTCAGGCGATGGATTTCGTCGATGAACAAAACGTCGTTTTTTTCAAGGTTGGTCAGCAGCGCCGCCAGGTCTTTGGGCTTTTCAAGCACCGGGCCGGACGTTTGCCGCATGTTCACACCGAGCTCGTGCGCAATGATGTGACTCAGTGTGGTCTTGCCCAGACCCGGCGGGCCAAACAGCAGCACATGGTCGAGTGCTTCGCTGCGTTTTTTGGCAGCACCAATGAATATCTCCAGCTGCTCCTTGATTTTGGTCTGGCCCACATAGCTTTCAAACAGCTTGGGCCGCAAGGCGCGCTCAATCGCTTCTTCACGCGGGGAGTCGGGGGCTGCGGACATGACGCGCTTGAGAGGCGGCGCGTCGGGCATGGCGAAGTTGTCGGTTTGTATGGTCATGGGTAATTCATAGGTACTGCAAGGGCATTACAAGACAAACATCAACTCACGAAATTAAATGAACCAGCTCGTTTAACTCGGTACAAGCCTGCTTGAAAATGCCTTCACGCACTTTTCCCCAAGCGTGTGGACTGGCACCGCGCAATCGCCAGTCCATACTTTTAGGCTGGTTGCAGATGATGTAACTTGCCTGCGCCTTGGTACTGTTGTCAACGGCAAACGGGTTGCTGGCATTGGACGACGCGGTGGACATGGGCAGGCCGATAACCAGGGACGTTCGTTCGTTGTATGCACGGGTTGTGAGCACCACCATTGGGTGTACGTCACGCATTTCTTTGCCAACCTGAGGGTTGAAGTTAATCCAGATGATGTCACGCCGGTCGGGCACCCACGGCTTGTCCGGTGTTGTTTTCGCAACCAATTCACCGAGCCCCGAACTCTGCACCCACTGCAACATCGACTAGCAGTTCACCACCATGAATGGCTGGATCGTAGGCTTTGAGTTTTTGTGCAAGGGTGAGCGTTTTTGGCTTGACCCGCAATTCAAGCCGTCCAGGCGCAATGACCTGCACGTGTAGTTGTGCATCAGGTGTAATGTGCATGGCCTGCATCAACTCACGACTCAGGCGTATGCCATGGCTGTTGCCCCAGGGAGAAATTGAAATGGTGGTGGCATTCATATGTTAAGTATATCCCCCTGGATATACATTTCCAGGTGTCTGCCAGGCTGCCTTGTTGCTCAGGCGGGTGCAGTCGGCATCACGCTCAGCTGTGGTGGCAGGCTGGCTAGTGTTGCGTCATGAGCGATGTGGCGTGGAAAATGGGGAACATTACAAAGTCACCTTGTCAGAGCAAGAAAGAGCCGAGCTGCAGGCCATCGCAGGCAAAGGCACGTACGCAGCGTCCAAAGTCACCAATGCCCTGATACTGCTTAACTGCGACCAGTCCGGGGAGCACACCGAACGGCCTCGCACCTGCGACATCGCGGCCATGCTGTGCGTGAGCGAGCGCAAGGTGGACCGGATCAAAAAGAAGTTTGTCCTCGAAGGCCAGCGCCGTCTTCGTAGCCGCCATGGAAAAGGTGCTGGACATCTACAGCCTGCCTTACGATCCAAAGCACCCCGTGGTGTGCATGGACGAGACGCCCCGGCAGCTCATTCGCGAAACCCGCGAGCCACTGGCCGGGTGGCGCCTGAGCAAAGTCACCGAGCGCCGAGTCAAGCTGGACTGGGCCATGTTTGTGCAAGATGACAGCGCGTGGCTTACAACTGGGCGAAGGCCAATTAACAGTCTTGTGGTGAGCTGTGGCCGTGTCATTTCATCCTGCGCGCAGTGGATCCGGCACAGATTTTGCTGCTGTTACATAAACCCATGACGAAATCAGGACTCAGTTTTCTTGTCGCTGCGCGCCGATGCGAGATCGCAGAGCTGGAACAGCTTGCACTAACCGGCGAGCTGGCCAGTGCCATCGGGCGGCTGATTCATACCCTGCAAAGAGAGCGCGGCCTGTCCAATGTCTTTCTGGGCTCTAATGGAATGCGCTTTAACGAGCAGCGCGGGCAGCAAACAAGCCAATCCAGCCTGATGGAACAGGCCGTACGTGAACATTTCAACGTGCTTGACACCGACGCTATCCAAGTGCGCAACGGCGCACGGCTATTTAGCCGTATTGCATTTGTATTGCATGCGCTGGATGCCCTTCCCGCATTACGGCGACGTATTGCCCGCCGGGCTTTGACACCAGCGGAATCTACAGAAACGTTCACTCGGCTGATCTCGGGGCTACTGGTGGTGGTGTTCGAAGCTGCCGACAGCTCCACTGACCCCGAAATATCGCGGGCGCTGGTGGCCATGTTCAACTTCATGCAAGGCAAGGAGTTCGCCGGCCAGGAGCGGGCGTTTGGTGCAGCCTGCTTTGCGTCAGGCCACACAGACGCCACGCAACAGCATCAATGGTTGCACCTGATCGGGTTACAGGAGCGCTGCTTCCAGGTGTTTACTGACTTTTCAGACATTACAGTATCAAACGCTTGGCGAACAAGCCAGCTGACGGAGACCCTGGCGGACCTGGAGCGCCAGCGCCGCATAGGCTGTACGCCCGCAAGCGGCAAGCTCGACACCAACCTCAGCCAGGTCTGGTTTGACGGCTGTACACGCCGCATAGATGCCATGAAAACGCTGGAGGACCTGCTTTCTAACAACCTTCGGGCCTTGTACGAACGCAAAATTTTGCAGGCCCGAACGGAGTTACGCAACCAACAGCTCATCGTTGACGAACTCTCGCGTCAGGCTAGCGAGGTCAGTGTTGATGCTCCTGCACAGTACGGGCTGCAACTGGAACGCTCCATCTTGGGCATGGTGCAGGAACAGGCGCAGCGGCTGCAGACCATGAGCGACGAGCTTGAGACTGTTCGCGCCGCACTCAACGAGCGCAAAGTGGTCGAACGAGCCAAGGGCTTGCTGATGGCGACGCGCAAACTCAGTGAAGATGACGCTTACAAGATGCTGCGACAGACCGCCATGAGCCAGAACCGTCGGCTGCTGGATGTGGCCGGGTCTGTGCTTGCCATGGCGGACTATTTGTAGGCCTGAACATAAAACCGAGGACGAGGAGGCAGCTCGCTGGACCGCAACATGCGTTTAAAAACTGCTGTACTGCACAAACCCTGTGCCTGAAGTGCTGCCAGCGCACCATGATGGGTGAATTGCAGGCATTGAAGGCGCATCACCAAAGTTCGTACCAAACACCTGTCTTCAGAGGAAAAACAACGGCTGAGTATTCTTTGAAACCAGCTGGCACACTTTCTGCTTTAATTTATTCAAGTTGAGCCAAAGGCGGTTCAACAGCAAGTCTCTTGGGATTTCCTGGACAACGGCGTCCATCTTCTACCAGTTTTGAGCGGGTAAAAGATGGATGCCGTTTTTGTTTCCAGCTTTGCATTGATTTCTTACTTTCTCATCAGGAGTTGAACATGACGCACCAGCCTTCTGGCCCACGGGCACCAGCCCGCCGCGATTTTCTTAAAAAAGCAGGTGCTGTCAGTGCCGCAACACTGCTGACCAGTACGGGTTCGGGTGGCGCATGGGCTGCGGGTTCGGACGCTCCTGAAAAGAAGGAAGTCAAGATTGGCTTCATTCCCCTGACCGACTGCGCCTCGGTGGTCATGGCCTCGGTACTCGGGTTTGACAAAAAATACGGCGTCAAGATCATCCCGTCCAAAGAAGCCAGCTGGGCCGGCGTGCGCGACAAGCTCGTCAACGGTGAGCTGGACATGTCCCATGTTTTGTACGGCCTGATCTACGGCGTGCATGTGGGTGCGGGCGGTCCTAAAAAGGAGATGGCTGCGCTGATGGGGCTCAACCGCAATGGGCAGGCCATCACGCTGTCCAAAGCGCTGGCCGACAAGGGTGCCGTTGATGGCCCCTCACTGGCCAAGGTCATGGCCAAGGAAAAACGCGAATACACCTTTGCGGGCACTTTCCCGACCAGCACCCACACCATGTGGCTGAACTACTGGATGGCCGCGTCAGGTATCAGCCCGATTGCAGATGCCAAGGTGATCGTGGTGCCGCCGCCGCAGATGGTCGCCAACATGCGCGTGGGCAACATGGACGGCTTTTGCGTAGGCGAGCCCTGGGGCCACCGCGCCATTATGGACAAGATCGGCGTGACAGCCATCACAACACAGGACATCTGGAAAGACCACCCTGAAAAAGTCCTGGGCTCGCGCGCCGAGTTCGTCAAGGCCAACCCCAACACCTGCCGCGCCGTGATGATGGCCGTGCTGGAGGCCAGCCAGTGGATTGACACCAACCTCTCCAACAAGATGAAGATGGCCGAGACGGTGGCCGAAAAATCCTATATCAACACCAGTGTGGACGCGATCAACCAGCGCATCCTGGGACGCTATGACAACGGCATGGGCAAGACCTGGGACGACAAAAACCACATGAAGTTCTACGACGACGGCCAGGTGAACTTCCCCTATCTGTCTGATGGCATGTGGTTTTTGACCCAGTTCAAACGCTGGGGCATCCTCAAGGAGCACCCAGACTATCTGGCTGTGGCCAAACAAATCAACCAGATTGACCTCTACAAAGAAGTAGCAGGCGCCATGAAGATCAGCGTGCCCAAAGATGTCATGCGCAGCAGCAAGCTCATGGACGGCACCGTCTGGGACGGCAAAGAGCCTCAAAAATATGCTGACAGCTTCAAGATACGCGCCTGAGGCCGTCTGTGCTTCAGATTGACTCAACGACAAAGAGGTAACGCCATGGTGAGTGCCGTATTTCACAACCCCCTGGATGCTGCTGTGGCAGCGTCCAAACCTGCGCTTGGCAATCGTGAGCCAGATGTTACACATTCAGTAGCAGATACCCCATACAAAACCTTGGCAGAAGGCCGAAACAGCATGAAAAGTACAGAGCTTGCCATGGCAGGTGAAGCAGCTCCGGCCAAACAGCGCAGGGATTTTTCTTTTATCTGGACAAACATCCTGCCACCCGTCCTGGGCCTGTGCCTTCTGGTGCTGCTCTGGGAAGCGGTATCGCTGGGCACGCGTGCCAGCATTCCGTCACCCAAAGACACCTTCATTCAGGCGATCGCCATTTTCAGTGACCCGTTCTACAGCAAGGGACCCAATGACCAGGGCGTCGGCTGGAATGTCCTGTCATCTCTGAAGCGTGTGGCCCTGGGCTTTGGCATGGCCGCCATCGTGGGCATTCCAGTGGGCTTCATGATTGGCCGCTTTACTTTCCTAAGCCGTATGTTCAACCCCCTGATCAGCCTGATGCGCCCCGTGTCACCACTGGCCTGGCTACCGATTGGCCTGCTGGTTTTCAAGGGAGCCAACCCAGCTGCGATCTGGACGATTTTTATCTGCTCAATCTGGCCCATGATCATCAACACCGCTGTCGGTGTGCAGCGCGTGCCGCAGGACTACATGAACGTTGCGCGGGTGCTGAACCTGAGCGAGTGGAAGATTTTGACCAAGATTCTTTTCCCCGCCGTACTGCCCTACATGCTGACCGGCGTTCGTCTGGCGGTAGGCACTGCCTGGCTGGTGATTGTGGCGGCTGAAATGCTCACTGGTGGCGTCGGCATTGGCTTTTGGGTGTGGGACGAGTGGAATAACCTGAATGTCAAAAACATCATCATTGCGATATTTGTGATTGGTATTGTGGGGCTGATTCTTGAATATGCGTTGATCAAAATTGCGACTGCATTTACTTTTGAAGAGGTGAAATCATGAGCGACAGCATGACGACCAAGTACATCGAAATCCAAAGCGTCGAGCAAACCTTCAAAACCAAAAAAGGACCCTTTTGCGCCTTGAAGGATATCAACCTGGCGGTCGCCAAAGGCGAGTTCGTGGCGCTCATTGGCCATTCAGGCTGCGGCAAATCCACGCTGCTCAACTTGATTGCAGGCCTAACCACGCCTACCGAGGGCAGTCTGCTGTGCGCCAACCGCGAGATTTCGGGTCCTGGCCCCGAGCGTGCTGTGGTGTTTCAAAACCACTCACTGCTGCCATGGCTGAGCTGTTTTGAAAATGTTTACCTGGCTGTTGAGCGGGTTTTTTCAGCCCGTGAGAACCAAGCTCAACTCAAGGCGCGCACCGATGCGGTGCTGGCCATGGTCGGTTTGAGTGCAGCAGCGCAAAAACGCCCCGGTGAAATATCGGGCGGCATGAAGCAGCGCGTGGGCATTGCCCGTGCACTGTCCATGGAGCCCAAAGTGCTTTTGCTCGATGAACCCTTCGGTGCGCTTGATGCCCTGACACGCGCCAAGCTGCAAGACGAGCTGCTGCAGATTGTGGCTAATACCCACAGCACTGTGGTGATGGTGACCCACGATGTGGATGAGGCGGTGCTTTTGAGTGACAAGATCGTCATGATGACCAACGGCCCTTCTGCCACCATCGGTGAAGTGCTCAGCGTTGACCTGGCGCGCCCGCGCAATCGGGTGGCACTGGCTGAAAGCACGCAGTACCTGGGCTACCGCAAGGCTGTGATCGACTTTTTGTACACCCGTCAAGCGCATGTAGAAAAACTCACTGCTTGATACCAAAGAAAGGACTGCGCAGGCCAAGAACTGCATCGGCCAAAACCGCGTGAGCCGAAAACCCGAAGGCTGCACTAAAAATGTGTGGACCTGAAAACTTCAGACACTGGGCTTTGCTAACCAGTCGTCGACGAAATGTAGCACTTAGCCAACTCAAAGGTCAGGGTCAAAATGCTCACAGTCATGACACCTTCGAAGAAAAGCAGCGTACATACCCCTGTAAAAAATGCTCCTGAAAATATAGCTGCCAAGGCATTCAAACAATGCGGTACAGGTCGTTTCAGCTTTGGAAAGTACCGCGAGATCATCATCGCGGTGGCTCTTTTTCTGCTGTTTGACCTGGGCGTTCTGATTTTGAATTTCTACACCTCGTTCCAGATTGCCGAAGACGCAGTGGGTATCAATTTATCGGGCCGTCAGCGCATGCTGTCACAGCGCACGGCCAAGGCGATGTTGGCTGTTGAGGCCGCCAGGCTCAAGGGCCTGCCACAAATCCAGCCACTGGAGGAATTGCAGCTGGCCACCAGACTCTTTGACCAAACGCTCAAGGGGTTCCAAAATGGTGCGACTGTTCCGGGCGGCGATGGCAAACCCGTTTTTCTGCCGGCTGCTGAAGGGCTACTTGCGGCTGAAATTTTGGTCAAAGCCCAAACTGTCTGGACACCCTACCAAACTGTACTGGCGCCCGTTTTAAGCGGGAAAGCGAGCGACAGTGAGCTGCAGACAGCGGTGGATTACGCCAAATCCAACAACCTCAAGCTGCTGGGCCTGATGAATGAACTGACCACAGCGCTCGAAGGGGTCGCCTCTCAGCGGGCAACGACCCTGCGCCTGGTGCAAACGGTGGGCATTGTGCTGGCGCTGCTCAATTTCGCCTTCATCCTGTTCAAGTTTTTGCGTCGCTTGCGCACGTCTGATGCCGAGGTTGAAGCCGTGGTTCAGGAAAACCGGGAAATTCTGCTCAGCGTTCGAGAAGGGCTGTTTTTAATCACGCCTGACATGAAGATGGGCTCACAGCTGTCGAAATCAGCCCAAACGCTTTTTGGTAGCGCGATACACCCTGGAAAAAACTTTTTTGACATCTTGCAGCCCCTGCTGTCCGACAAATTGTTAAGCGAGGCGCGTGACTACGTAGATTTGCTTTTTTCCCCTCATGTCAAAGAACAGCTGGTGCAGGGCATCAACCCGCTGTCAAGCGTGGAGGCCACCGTGAAAAACCGGCTGGGTACAGACAGTACGCGCCACCTGTCTTTTCAATTCAACCGCGTACAGGGCGCGGGCAAGGTACGGCATTTGCTGGTCACTGTGCAAGACATTTCAGAGAAAGTCGAGCTTGAGGCACGTCTGCAGAGCGAACGCCAGCGCTCACAAAAAGAGTTTTCAATGCTGCTCAAGGCCTTTGAAACTGACCCGGTGACCATGCGCAATTTCGTGGAGCGCACCGAATCATCGCTGCTGGAGATCAACGACTTGCTCCGCAGTGCCTCGTCAGCATCTTCTGAAACCCAGATCATGAAAGTGGTGGACAACGCATTTCGCCGGATTCACGCCATCAAGGGCGATGCGGCGTCGCTGGGCCTGGATGTGCTGGCGAGCCTGGCGCACCAGTTTGAAAGCGAATTGCAAAAGCTGAAAAGCAGTGGTCAAGCCACAGGCGACACGCTGCTGTCCCTACCATTGCCACTGGAGGACTTGCTCAGCAAAGTCAGGGCCTTCAAAGCCATCAGCGCACGCAAAACGATCAGTATCGAAGCGGACTACCGGGTGGCTGGCGACTCTTTCAACAGCGCACTGATAAAGCTGGCTGCAGATGTCAGCCGGGACTGTCAAAAAACAGTCGTCACGACCGTACAGATGGGCAGCGTGGTGGACCTGCCCCCGGATAAAGCCAATCAGGTTCGCGATATCGCGATTCAACTGGTACGCAATGCAGTCGTTCATGGCGTGGAAGATGCGGCCCAACGCACAGCGCTTGGCAAAACCGCTGCTGGCAAGCTGCAGATTAACTTGACCCGCGACGTCATGGGCGAGTGGCAACTGAGCGTGCGGGACGACGGCATGGGCCTGGACACACAACGTATTCGCCAAAAACTGATTGATTTAAACTGGTATAGCCCGATTCAACTTGAGAACTTTAGTGACAAGCAAATCATTGCAAACATCTTCAAGCCAGGGTTTTCAACTGCAGATTTTTCAAGTAAAAGCCAAGTTGGGCAGCACGCCGGGCGCGGTATAGGGCTGGACGTGGTGCAAACCCATGTGCAGAGCATGGGCGCCCGGTTATTGGTCTCCACCGTACCCCATCAATACACAGAATTCAAGGTCAGGTTTGCCTCATGACTTCGTATGAACAGAGGGCAACATGCGCCTTTTAATTGTTGATGACTCCAATATGATTCGTACCCGCATATCGCGGGTGGTGCAAAGCGGTGGTTTAAAAAACGTGTCCGTCGTAGGTCTGGCCAAAAACGGACTGGAAGCTGTACGCATCGCCCGAATTGCCCATCCTGACATTGTCACCATGGACCTGACCATGCCCGAGATGGACGGCATTGAATGCATTGCAGCCCTGCTCAAGCTTGACCCGAACATCAACATTTTGGTGGTGAGCGCACTCAGTGACAAATCCACCGCCATTGCAGCCCTGAAAATGGGTGCGCGTGGCTTTGTAGCCAAACCTTTCACAGACGAAGAGTTGCAAATCGCGCTGCTTGATGTCTCAGACTCCCGCTAGGAACAAAGGAAGATGGCTAACCTCAATGAAACTGATCTCAGGCTGTTTGTAGACTCGATCAAAAACTATCTGCTTGTCACGACCCGGCAAGAGCCGCAAATCACCTCAGCGTTTTTAGGCACGGGCGACATGGCGGGTTTTGAATTCAACGGTATCGTGAGTTTTTCGGGCAGCTACAACGGCCAGGTCATCGTGTCGATGTCCGCGAGGCTGCTCCGCGAATTGCTGCTGCTTCAGCATGAAACCGATATGAGTGACGGTAATTTGCTGGATGCGGTGGGCGAGATCGCCAACACCCTGGCAGGTAACGCCCGAAAAACGCTGGGCACAGGACTGGAAATTTCAGTGCCCCTCAAGATGCAAGGTGCGCCAGGCATCAAGTCCAGAGTCCGCAAACATCCCTTTGTGATCACATTGCGGTGGAACCACCATGAGGCACTGGTGTGTGTGGACATGGAGCGCAAGCAGTAAAGCTGCGTGCTTGTGGGCAAGCTGAATGCCTTTGGTTTTCATTTCAAACGGGGTTATATGTACCGAAGTTCTGAAACCAGCCGTTGGAGACCCGGCAGCAGCAGAGAACGTGCAGACGACGCCTGCTGCCTGCCTTCAAGGGACTCAAGCCGCCATTCCATCGAACAGATGGCACGGGTTTTGCATGTATTTGTACGTGACGTAACGGAGCGTCCAGCCGCAGCCAAGGCGCAGCGGATTTTGCATGCAATGACGTGTGCGTTGGTTTTCAAGACGTGTGCCTCACGGTGCATTCACTTCAGTTGCACAACTGAAGTCTCTGTTTTTTATCTCTATTTTTGGTCGCAAGCATGGCCCGTGGCTTCGCGCTGGCACAGGGCTTGCGCCCGGTTTCACGATCCACACTTTGGAGAATGCACAATGAAAAAATCTAAGCTGGTGATGGTAGGTAATGGCATGGCAGGTGTGCGTACCCTTGAAGAGTTGCTCAAGGTTGCGCCAGAGCTGTACGACATCACCGTGTTCGGCGCAGAACCGCACCCCAACTACAACCGTATCTTGCTAAGCCCCGTGCTGGCAGGCGAGCAGACGCTCGATGAGATCGTACTCAACAGTTGGGACTGGTACAAAGAGAACCACATCACGCTGAATGCCGGTAAAAAGGTTGTGCAAGTTGACCGCGTCAAACGAATCGTGCGGGCCGATGATGGCACTGAGGTGGCGTACGACCGACTGCTGCTGTGTACCGGCTCCAACCCGTTCATCTTGCCGGTGCCTGGCAAAGACCTCGAAGGCGTGATTGCCTACCGCGACATTGCGGACACCAACGCGATGATTGATGCCTCCAACAAATACAAAAAAGCTGTGGTGATTGGCGGTGGCCTGCTTGGTCTGGAGGCCGCCAACGGTTTGATGCTGCGCGGCATGGACGTGTCAGTCGTACACGTCATGCCCACCCTGATGGAGCGCCAGCTCGACAGCGTGGCCGGCAAGCTGCTGCAAAAATCACTTGAAGACCGTGGCCTGAAGTTTTTAATGGGTGCACAAACCCAGGAACTACTCCCAGCCGTTCGTCCTGAGCCTGTCGAAGGATCTGATGGGCCTCGACAAGCTCAGCCTGAACGGGTTGGATCTATCAAGTTCAAAGACGGCACCGAGCTGGCCACTGATCTGGTGGTGATGGCCGTCGGCATTCGCCCCAACACCGCGCTGGCCGAGTCCATGCGCATTTACTGCAACAAGGGCATCGTGGTCAACGACACCATGCAAACCGTGACCGATGCGCGTATTTATTCGGTCGGTGAGTGCGCGGCGCACCGCGGCATTGCCTACGGCCTGGTGGCACCGCTGTTTGAGCAGGCCAAAGTGGCCGCCAACCATCTGGCGCAGTTTGGCATCGGCATTTACAGCGGTTCCCTGACATCGACCAAGCTCAAGGTCACGGGTATTGACCTGTTCAGTGCGGGTAACTTCATGGGCGCGTCATCAGGACGCCCTGAGGATGTGGGCTGTGAAGAGATCATCATGAGCGACCCGTTTGGGGGGGTGTACAAGAAGCTCGTCATCAAAGACGACAAGCTCGTCGGCGCCTGCATGTATGGCGACACCGTCGATGGCAGCTATTACTTCAAACTCCTGAGGGAAGGCCGCAGCGTAGCCGATATCCGCGATAAGCTGATGTTTGGCGAATCCAACATCGGCGATGTGGGGCATGAGGGCCACAGCAAGGCCGTCACCATGTCGGATACGGCTGAAGTCTGCGGCTGCAATGGTGTCAAAAAAGGCACGATTTGCAAGGCCATCAAGGAAAAAGGCCTGTTCACTCTGGACGAGGTACGCAAGCACACCAAGGCCAGCGCGTCCTGCGGCTCCTGCACCGGGCTGGTCGAGCAGATTTTGATGTTCACTGCCGGTGGAGATTATTCAGCCACGCCGAAGTTAAAAGCCATGTGCAGCTGTACCGACCACGGGCATCAGGCGGTGCGTGACGCGATTCGCACCCACAAGCTTCTGACGATCAAGGACGTTCAACAATTCATGGAGTGGAAAACACCCAACGGCTGTGCCAGCTGCCGCCCGGCTGTGAACTATTACGTCACCAGCACCTGGCCCAAGGAAGCCAAAGACGACCCGCAAAGCCGTTACATCAACGAGCGCAGTCACGCCAATATCCAGAAAGATGGCACCTACAGCGTGATTCCGCGCATGTGGGGCGGTGAGACCACGGCCAGTGAGCTGCGCCGCATTGCCGACGCAGTAGACAAGTACAAGATACCGACCGTCAAGGTCACGGGTGGCCAGCGTATTGACTTGCTGGGCGTTAAAAAAGAAGACCTGCAGAATGTCTGGAAAGACATCGGCATGCCATCTGGCCACGCTTATGCCAAAGCCCTGCGCACCGTTAAAACCTGCGTTGGCAGCGAATGGTGTCGCATGGGTACACAGGACTCTACCCAGATGGGCAAAGACCTGGAGCGCGCCATGTGGCGCATGTACGCACCGCACAAAGTCAAGTTTGCCGTCAGCGGCTGCCCGCGCAACTGCGCAGAAGCCGGCATCAAGGACGTGGGCGTGATTGGGGTGGATTCGGGCTGGGAGATGTACATCGCCGGCAACGGTGGCATCAAAACCGAAGTGGCGCACTTTTTTGTGAAGGTCAAAACGCCTGCAGAGGTGTTGGAGTACACCGGCGCGTTCTGTGAGCTGTACCGCCAGGAAGGCTGGTACCTGGAGCGTACCGTGCACTACGTGAACCGCGTCGGTCTGGACTATGTGAAAAAGAAAATTCTCGAAGACCACGAAGGCCGCAAAGCGCTGTGGGAACGCCTGCAATTTGCACTCGACGGTGAGCCTGACCCCTGGTTTGATCTCAAGGAAGCCGCTGTTGACACGCGTCAGTTTGAAAAACTCTCACCCGCCTGAACATCGCTTGAACATCACCTAACCACTCACAAGGAAAATCACTGTGTCTGAATGGAAAAAAATCTGTCTGGTCAACGACATCCCTGTGCTGGGTTCACGCCGTGTAGCGCGAGCCCAGGGTCTGGACGTGGCCGTGTTCCGCAATGACGCCGATGGCGTCTTTGCCTTGCTTGACCGCTGCCCGCACAAAGGCGGCCCGTTGAGCCAGGGCATTGTGTTTGGCACCAGTGTGGCCTGCCCCCTGCACAACTGGACCATAGACCTCGAAGGTGGCTGTGCCAAGGCACCTGACGAAGGATGCACCCCGAAGTTCAGCGTGCGCGTAGCCGATGGCGCTGTACATCTGTATGCCAGCGAACTGGCAACGCTGGCCCTTGACCTGACCGGGCCTGTGGCTGGACCAGCGAGTAAAGAGCTTAGCTGCACATGAGCACCAGCAAAACCCGTGAAACCCGATCAACCTGCCCCTACTGCGGCGTGGGCTGTGGGGTGGTCATTGAGTCCAGCGGTGACCAGATCACCGGCGTTCGCGGCGACCCAGACCATCCGGCCAACTTCGGACGCCTGTGCACCAAGGGCTCCACGCTGGCCCTGACGGTATCGAAGGCGGTCACCCGGCAAACGCGCCTCTTGTACCCCATGCGGCGTGAACAACGTGGCCAAGCACCCAGACGCGTGTCGTGGGAAAGCGCTTTGGGGTTTACCACGGAGCGCTTCGCGAAAATCATCCGCGACCACGGGCCCGACGCCGTGGGGTTCTACATTTCAGGCCAGTTGCTGACCGAAGACTATTACGTTTTCAACAAGCTGGCCAAGGGCTTGCTGGGCACCAACAACATTGACACCAACTCCCGGCTGTGCATGAGCAGCGCCGTGGCAGGCTACAAGCAGACACTGGGCGCCGATGCACCACCGAGCTGCTACGACGACATCAACCACGCCAAATGCATCTTCATAGTTGGCAGTAACACGGCTTACGCCCACCCGATTTTGTTTCGCCGTATTGAAGACGCCAAGGCTGCCAACCCGGCGCTCAAAATCATTTTTTGCGACCCGCGCCGCACAGATACTGCCGAGATCGCTGACCTTTACCTGCCGATTCAGCCAGGCACCGATGTGTCGCTCTTTAACGGCATGCTTCACATCATGCTCTGGGAAGGCTGGGTGAATGCCGTCTATATTGCGGCCCACACCAGCGGTTTCGATGCACTCAAAAGCACAGTGCGAGACTACACGCCTGACCTGGTGGCTGAGACCTGCGGCATTAAAAAAGACGATCTGTTCATGGCTGCCAAGCTGTTTGCCACGTCAAGTGCCACCCTGAGCTTGTACTGCCAGGGCCTGAATCAGTCCAGCAGCGGCACCGCCAAAAATGCAGCCCTGATCAATCTGCACCTGGCCACTGCACAGATTGGCAAACCGGGTGCAGGGCCGTTCTCGCTCACAGGTCAGCCCAACGCCATGGGCGGCCGCGAGGTCGGCGGGATGGCCAACCTCATCAGTGCGCACCGGGACATGGCTAACCCTGAGCACCGGGCAGAAGTCGCGGCACTCTGGGGTGTCAAGGCTGTGCCTGAAAAGCCTGGTAAAACCGCTGTAGAGATGTTTCAGGCCGCAGCAGACGGGGAAATCAAGGCGCTGTGGATAGCCTGCACCAACCCGGCTCAGTCCATGCCTGACCAGACTACGGTGCGCCGTGCACTGGAACGCGCAGAACTCGTCGTGGTGCAGGAAGCGTTTGCAACCGCTGCAACCTGCGACTATGCCGACGTACTGCTGCCGGCGACCAGCTGGGGTGAAAAAATGGGCACAGTAACCAACAGCGAACGCCGCATCAGTCGGGTACGCGCCGCCATCCCGGCACCTGGCGAGGCCCGGCATGACTGGGCCATTGCGGTTGAATTTGCACAGCGGCTTGAAACCCTGCGGGGCTCGCAACGCGCCACCTTGTTTCCCTACAGTCTGGATGACGCAGCAGCAGGTGTTGAAACCATCTGGAACGAGCACCGCGAGTCCACACGTGACCGCGACCTCGACATCACCGGTATGAGCTATGCCATGCTGGACAGTGCGCCACAGCAGTGGCCCCTGAAAACAGGTGAAACTAATGGTAAGGCGCGGCTCTATGAAGACGGCACTTTCCCCACGCCTGACGGCAAGGCCCGGTTTGTTAACACGGCCTACAAACCTGTGGCCGAGCCGCGCCAGTCCCGTTATCCGTTTTCATTGACCACGGGCCGCCTGCGCGACCAGTGGCACGGCATGAGCCGCACCGGCACGCTGGGCCGTCTGTTTGGCCATGTTGCCGAACCATCGGTGCAGATGAATGCCAATGACATGGCGCGCCGGTTACTCAAAGACGGCGACCTCGTTCACGTCACGTCCAAACGCGGCTCGATCGTGGTGCCCTTGCAAGCGTCTGCCGAGGTCGCTGTCAGCCAGGCGTTCATTGCCATGCACTGGGGCAGCGAGTACCTGAGTGGCATGTCAAGCAGTGGTGAGCCCCTGGCAGGCATCAATGCGATCACCACCTCCAGCTACTGCCCGACATCCAAGCAGCCAGAGCTCAAGCACGCTGCCGTTAAAATCTTGAAGGCCGAGCTGCCCTGGAACATGCTGGCCATGGCCTGGCTGCCTGCCGGAGAGTCGCTTGCAGCACGCACCGCGCTCAAACCTTTGATGGCGGCTTTTGCCTTCACCAGTTGCGTGCCGTTTTCAAATAACACCGCACTTGCAAACCAGGACGCTGCACGCGAGGGAGTGCTGTTCAGGGCAGCAGCGCACATTGTTCCGCCCGACGAGTTGTTGGTTCAAATTGAAAACATACTCGGCTTAACCAGCATTGAGGCATTGCATTACGTCGATAAAAAACGAGGCCAGCGCCGCACAGCCAAACTCACGCGGGTGATTGACAAGGCGGAGCTGACAGGGTTTTTACTGGCCGGTGACACCAGCGGCGAGGCCTGGATTAAAACCGTACTCGAAAGCGAACTGCCGGCCGAGACGTACGGGCGCCTACTGCTCTCGCCAGGCTCAAAACCGCCAGTGGCGGTACAAGCCCGAGGCAAGTTGGTGTGCATCTGCCTGAATGTCACGGACGCTGCGATTGACGCGCACTTGCACAACATGACCCAGGCGGGCGGCAACCAGCTTTTGACCTCCGACAACTCTCGCCTGGTATCACTGCAATCGGCCCTGAAATGCGGCACAAACTGCGGCAGCTGCGTGCCCGAACTCAAACGCATGGTGCGCTCTGCACCCAAAATAGCATCCATGGTGATGCGCGGTATGAGTCCCATCAAGCAAATCGCTTAAAAATGATTACCGGGGAGGGTGTGCAGGACACTCGCCGAGACGAAAATTAAGTCTTGGCGGTTCAGACAATGAGCTTGTCGCCAGCCTTGTGGGGCTGTAGTAACGCCAATCGCAAAGATATTCCTCCATCTCAGCAGTCGGTGTTGAAAAACTCTCGGAACCCGCATGAAATCGAGGTTTTTGTTGGTTTTTGGTCCATCTGAAACCCTCAAGAAATGTTGATAGTGGAGTATTAACCTGGGATTTTTTAGGCCTGACTTCTGTGACCAATACCATCGACGCCAGCGACGCCAGCGACCCCACCGACTTCTTTCGAGCCCGAATCGATGCCATGATTGACATGCGTCACCCGCTGGGGTGCTGTCAACTTGTCGCCCTTACTTGACAAGTTGACAGAATATAGCTGGTGAAGCAGACCGGCAAAGCGCACTACACCGACAAGAATTCGACCATCTCCTATGCTGGTTACCGTTTTCCACCTGAGCTCATCAGCTATGCGGTCTGATTGTATTTTCGCTTCCCACTGAGCCTTCGCATGGTCGAGGAAATGCTCGTAGTGCGTGGTATTGAAGTAACTAAGACTTACGCATTGACAACCGATCGGAACTGTAGCTGCAGGCTCTCTTTGCCAGGAACAAAGCTCTTGATAAAGCTTGCAACGACTTCACAGAACAGTTCCCGCTTCCACTGATAAGCGTTGGCAAAAGCATCACAGAACTTCATTTTTTGCAAATGCATAAAGCTGCTCAGTGCAGCAAAGATGTGCGTCAGTATGGCAGTCGCCCCTCGCACCTGGAAGTGTTCAATGTTGCAAACCTGCTTGAGATGCGGTGGTACAGCTCGATCTTCCAGTGCTGGTCATGCACGTTCTGGAAGTTCTCGCGCTCAAACGCTGCATAGCTGTCCAGTTTCATGTGATCAAATACCCCGTCGCAGCAGAGATTGCATCAGATACAGCACCTGTATCGGTGCTGGCCGAGCGCTACAACGTCACCAAGGCCACGGTGCGCAAGTGGCGTGGCCGTCAAAGCATGAACGACCGCTCGCACAGGCCTCACCTGCTGCACACCACGCTAAGAGGTTGTTAACAAATAAATTGGTCAAATCAGCCTGCACGAATGCAGTAATTCCAGTCGCCGTGAAACGCGTCACGTTCGATGATGATGGTGGATAGGGCAGCATCTGAGATGACCAAGCCCTTGGGGTATTGGGCGGTGTCGAGCTCGGCGCGTACGCTCAACCCGCTGCGCGTCTTGGTGCCGGCGATCAAGTTGACAATGACCTCGTGACTGATCAGCGGTTGCCCACGCCAGTTCA
>JBBRMH010000074.1:0-17733 GCA_038230935.1 Burkholderiales bacterium
ATCAGCATGAGCCAGTGAAGGCCGATGGCAGGGGCGCTGTAGCGGCTTGTAGTTGTCGTTATGGTGGGTATGTTCATGCTGTTTTCCCGTGCGTTGAAGTGGGTGAGGTATTTGACACGCTAAAGGCCAGCCATGCACGGCGGGCCAGCTTGCGAAGCTCGCTGTACCAGAGTACAGCGCTGGCCATGCCTGTACACACCAGCCACTGGTGGGCTGACAGGGGTGCCGTGCCAAAGGCCACGTTTAAAAAAGGCACATGAACGACCGCCACTTGCAGCCCGCCCGACAGCGCAACAGCACCCAGCAGCCAGGGGTTTGACAACAGGTGTGCAAACGCACTGGTGGTTTCAGACCGCGCATTGAAGCAATTGAACAAATGCGCGATGACCAGTACCGTGAACCCTGCGGTGCGCGCCGTGGCAAGGTCCCCCGTGCCCTCTATCAGCCCGCCAGGCAGGTACATGTCCATCGTCAGGAGTGCCACCACCGCGATAACCATACCAATCTCGACAATGCCCAGCCACATTCGCGCATCAATGACCCGCTCGTCACGCGGCCGGGGAGTACGCTGCATGACATCGTCTGTCGGTGGGTCAATACCGATGGCCAGCGCGGGCCAGGAGTCGGTGATCAGGTTGAGCCACAAAATTTGCGTGGCCAGCAGTGGCAGCACCACCGCTACGCCGGGTTGTTGCAGGCCAATCACGCCGGCTCCGACGACGCCAAGAAAAACGGTCAGCACCTCACCCATATTGGACGACAGCAAATAGCGTAAAAACTTGCGGATATTGTCAAAAATGCCGCGTCCTTCACGCACCGCATCAACAATCGTGGCGAAGTTGTCGTTGGCCAGAACCATGCGGGCCGCCTGACGGGTAACTTCGGTGCCCGTGATGCCCATGGCAATGCCAATATCGGCGGCTTTCAGTGCGGGTGCATCGTTGACGCCATCGCCCGTCATGGCGACCACATTGCCGTCGGCTTGCAGGGCCGCCACAATGCGCAGCTTGTTGGCGGGGGCAACGCGTGCGTAAACCGATGTTTTGCGTACCGCCAGGGCAAACGCCTTGTCATCGAGCTTGTCTATCTGCAGTCCGGTCAGTGCCGGTGCGTCTGCATTCATGTCTGTATTTGTGTCTGCATTCGTAATCCCCAGGTCAGCGGCAATGCGGGCTGCTGTGCGCGGGTGATCGCCAGTGATCATGATGACGCGGATACCGGCCTGGTGCGCCTGACGGATGGCCTGGGCTGCTTCAGCGCGCGGCGGGTCCATCATGCCAACGGTGCCGATGTAAATCAGGTTTTTCTCGATGTTTTTCAAGGTGAGCCGGTCATGCCAGTTTTCACTGGCCGCCAGCGGGCGATAGGCCACGGCCAGTGTGCGCAGTGCAGCGTCTGACAGGCTGTTGATGTCCGCCAGAATTTTGGCCTTGAGCGTCGCATCCAGCGGCTCGGCGCCGGTGCCGACACGCACCTGGCTGCAGCGCTCCAGCAGCACATCGGGCGCGCCCTTGGTGATCAATATCGTCTGGTCGCTGCTCCCATCTGCAGCTTCATGGTCAAGCTCGATGGTGGACATCATCTTTCGCTCGGAACTGAACGGGATTTCATGCAAGCGCTTGAACCGTTTGATGCGGGGCATCACGCCAGCGCTGGTGCCCAGCTTGCGTTCAGCCACCAGAAAAGCCGCCTCGGTCGGGTCGCCATGAATCGACCAAAGCCCGTCTGCAGCCTGGCTCAAACTGGCATTACCCGCCAGGGTACCACCCCAAATCGCCAAAAATACTTCTTCATGCAGCGGGCCGGGTTGCAGTTCAGCGCCATCGTGCTCAACACGGCCTGCCGGCTCGTAACCCACACCCGTCACACAGACAACGCCCGAGGCAGTGGCAACCCGTTCTATCGTCATTTCAGCGCGGGTCAGGGTGCCGGTTTTGTCGGTACATATCACCGATGCGCAGCCCAGGGTTTCAACCGACGACAGGTTTTTAATGATCGCCTGGTGTTTGGCCAGGCGCTGCACGCCCAGCGCCAGCACCACCGACAAAATGGCGGGCAGGCCTTCAGGCACAGCGGCCACTGCCAGCGCCACGCCCAGCAGCAAGACCTTGACGACATCACCGGCGCCGCGAATGTCAGACATGAGCAAAATCGTGCCCACCACAATCACCGCAATGATGACGACGGCAATGCCCAGCATGCGGCCCAGGTGACTGACTTCTTTGGTCAGCGGCGTTGGCACGTCAGGGGTTGCCTGCAGCATGTTGGCAATGGCACCCATTTCGGTGGCCATGCCCGTGGCTGTGACCAAGGCCCACCCGGTGCCCTGGGCGATAGCCGTGCCCCTGAAAACCATGTTCAAACGGTCGCCCAGTGCGGCAGGGCCTGTCATGGTGGCTGCGTCTTTGAGCACAGCCTGGCTTTCACCGGTTAATGAAGCCTCTTGAACATGCAGCGCATTGGCCAGCACCAGCCGCGCATCGGCACCTACCATGTCGCCTTCATTCAAAACCAGCAAATCCCCTGTGACCAGGTTAGCAATCGGCACCCGCTGCACTTTTCCGCCGCGCACCACCGCTGCGCTGGCTTCGGTCATTTTTGCCAGCGCTGCGACGGCGTTTTGCGCCTTGGCCTGTTGCACATAGCCCAAAACGGCATTCAACAGGACAACCGCCGCAATCACCACTGCATCAATCGGCCAGCCAGCAGCGCCTTCCAGTGCCCAGGCCACAGCCGAAATGGCAATCGCCGCCAACAGCAGGTAGATCAGCGGGTCTTGAAACTGCCTGAGCACCAGCCGCCAGATGGGTGTTGTGGGTGCGGCGGCCAGCTCGTTGGGGCCGTTTTTTTGCAACCGCTGAGCCGCGTTGTCGATTGCGAGGCCCTGCACGGGATCGGTCTGTAGCGTGCGGGCCAGCGCAGCTGCATCAACGCACCAGGGCTCGGTGATGGGCGGCATCAGTGGGCGTCCGGGTAAACCTGCGTCCCGGCACTGCCCACGCCCTCCAGCAGCATGGCTTCAATGTCGTCGAGCGAGCCAATCACGGCGCGTTTGCCCGTCTCGTTCACAAACTGGCAGGCTGCAGCCACTTTGGGTCCCATCGAACCGGCTGGAAAGCTGTGTTTCGCCAGCTCCCTGGGCGTGACCCTGCCCAGCGCCTGCTGGCTGGGCAATCCCCAATCGATATAGACCGCAGCCACATCGGTGGCAATCATCAGGCAGTCAGCCGCCAGCTCGCGTGCCAGCAGACCCGCACACAAGTCCTTGTCAATCACGGCTTCAACCCCATGCAATGCGCGGCTGCCGGGTGTGGCCGCTACCGGGATGCCACCACCGCCTGCCGCAATCACCAGCGCGCCCCGCTCCATCAGCCAGCGAATCGGCTCCAGCCCAATCACGCGCAAAGGCTGGGGGGAGGCCACCACCCGCCTGAAGCCCTGGCCGTCTGGGGCAATGGTCCAGTTTTTGTCCTTCACACCCAGCTCGGCCTGCGCCTGGGTGTACACCGGGCCAATCGGTTTGGTCGGGTGTTGAAATGCCGGGTCCAGCGGATCAACTTCTACGCGCGTCAGCAGGGTGGTGACCGTGCTGGTGGCGGGCAGCAGGTTGGCCAGCTCCTGCTCCAGAAGGTAGCCAATCATGCCCTCGGTCTGCGCGCCCAGCACGTCCAACGGGTAGGTTTCCACCTCTGTGTAAGCCGCAGATTGCAGCGCCAGCAGTCCAACCTGCGGGCCGTTGCCGTGGGTCAGCACCATCTGGTGCTTTTCGGCGACGCGCGCCAGTTGCACCGCCACACGTTTGATGTTTTCAAGCTGGTTGCTGGCGCTCAAGGGCTGACCGCGCCTGAGCAGGGCGTTACCACCGAGTGCTACGACGATTCTCATGCTGTGCTCCTTGTGTTGCAGGCCTCATGCCAGTGTGGCCACCAGCACGGCCTTGATGGTGTGCATGCGGTTTTCGGCCTGGGTAAACACAATCGAGGCGTCTGACTCAAACACCTCGTCAGTGACCTCGATTTCACTCAAACCATACTTTTCATGAATCTCCCGGCTCACTTCGGTCTCCAGGTTGTGAAACGCCGGCAGGCAATGCATGAAGCGGGTGCGTGGCTTGCCGGTGGCCTGCATCAGCGCCGTGGTGACCTGGTAGGGCAACAGGTCCTTGATGCGCTGCTTCCACACCTCTTCAGGCTCGCCCATGGAGACCCAGACATCGGTGTACAAAAAGTCGGCACCCAGCACGGCCTTGAGGGGGTCGGTTTCCAGCGTGATTTTGGCCCCGGTGCTTTTCGCCAGTTCACGCATTTCAGCGACCAGCGCAGCGGGTGGCTGCAGGTCTTTGGGCGAGGCAATGCGCACGTCCATGCCCATTTGCGTGCCGCCCACCAGCAGGGAGCAACCCATGTTAAAACTCGCGTCCCCCAGGTAGCAAAACGACAATTCATGCAGCGGCTTTTCGCCAAACTCCTGCATGGTCAGCAGGTCGGCCAGAATTTGTGTCGGGTGCGATTCATCTGTCAGGCCGTTCCAGACGGGTACATGTGAAAAGCGGGCTAACTCTTCAACCACGCTCTGGTGAAAGCCCCGGTATTCAATGCCGTCATACAGCCTGCCTAGCACCCGGGCGGTGTCTTTGAGCGACTCTTTGTGGCCCATTTGAGAACTGACAGAATCCAGAAACGTCACATGCCCGCCCTGGTCATGCACCGCGACTTCAAACGCGCAGCGGGTACGGGTAGAGGCTTTCTCAAAAATCAGCGCAATGTTTTTGCCTTTCAGACGTGGGAGCTCGTTGCCCGCGTATTTGGAGCGTTTGAGTTCTGCCGCCAGGTCGAGCAAAAAGCGGATGTCTCGCGGTGAAAAATCTTTCAGGTCGAGCAGGCTGCGGTTGCGAAGGTTAAAACT
Source organism: Burkholderiales bacterium (assembly GCA_038230935.1). Lineage (GTDB taxonomy): Bacteria > Pseudomonadota > Gammaproteobacteria > Burkholderiales > Burkholderiaceae_C > Polaromonas. Next base: position 4,906 of record JBBRMH010000074.1, read on the forward strand.
CATGGGAACTCCTTGGGGGTTGGGAAAGCGTTATGAAGCGTTACAAAATCGTCACTCATGGCGCAAGGCCTCGATAGGGTCCATGCGCGCCGCGCGGCGTGCCGGAAAGTAGCCAAAAACGACGCCAATACCGGCTGAAAACACCAGCGCCAGCACGTTGATGGCCGGATCAAACGCATAAGGCACGCCCATCACCCCTGCCAGCGCGTAAGAAGCGCCGGTGGCGATGACGATGCCAATCACGCCGCCAATGGCCGACAGCACCACGGCTTCAATCAAAAACTGCAGCAACACCTCGCCTTCCAGTGCGCCCACGGCCAGGCGCAGGCCGATTTCGCGGGTGCGTTCGGTCACGCTGACCAGCATGATGTTCATGATGCCGATGCCGCCCACCAGCAGGCTGACGGCGGCCACAGCGCCCAACAGGCTGGTCAGCACGCCCATGGTGCTGGACAGGGTTTCGGCCAGTTGCTGGGTGTCAAAAATATTGAAGTTGTCGTCGTCGCTTTCTGCCAGCTTGCGGCGCTCACGCAGCAACTGGCGCAGGCTGGCCTTGAGCGGGGCGCTGTCGCTGCCTTCTTCCATGGACACCAAAATCGTGCTGACCCGGCGGCTGCCAGTCACACGGCGCTGCAGCGTGTGCAGCGGTACCACAACCGTGTCGTCCTGGTCGCCCAGGCCGCCCTGGCCTTTGGAGGCCAGAATGCCCACCACATCACATGAAAACTGGCGGATGCGCAGTTGCTCCCCCAGCCCGGTTTGCCCGGCAGCGCCGCCAAAAATCTCGCGCCTGACGGTCTCACCGATGATGCAGACCGCAGCGCCCGCCAGTTGTTCGTCCGCCTCAAAAATGCGGCCACTGGCCAGCTTCCAGTTGCCGGTGTCAAACCATTCGTTGGTTGAACCATTGACGCTGGTAGCCCAGTTGCGGCCATTGGCCACCACTGTGACACCTGCGCGGCCTTGAGGTGCCACGGCTGCGACGCCGCCAATCTGTGACTGGATGGCGACCGCGTCCGCTTCGGTAAATTGCGGCACGCCACCGCCGCCCCCACCGCCGCCGGGTGAGCGCTGGCCTGGCGAGATCATGAGCAGGTTGGTGCCCAGGCCGGAAATCTGCGTTTTGATCGCCTGCGTGGCACCGTTGCCCAGCGTGACCATGGTGATCACGGCGCTCACGCCAATCACAATGCCCAGCGTGGTTAGAAACGAGCGCAGCATATTGCGCACCACCGAGTGCAGCGCCAGCATGAACACACTGGTTAGCATCAGGTGGTCTCGGCGGATGTCACATCCGCCGGTGCCGAGGTGGTGGGGTGCGGGTTCAGCACGTCTTTGGCAATCTGCCCATCGACAAAATGCACCATGCGCCGGGCATAAGCGGCCATGTCCGGCTCGTGCGTGACCATCAGCACGGTAATGCCCTGGTTTTTGTTCAGGCCCATCAGCAAGCCCATGATTTCATGGCTGCGCCGGGTGTCCAGGTTGCCAGTGGGCTCGTCGGCCAGCACCACGGCAGGCTCGGTCACGATGGCGCGGGCAATCGCCACGCGTTGCTGCTGGCCGCCTGAGAGCTCGGCGGGTGTGTGGTTTTCCCAGCCACCCAGGCCGACTGATTCGAGCGCTCTGGCAGCTGCAATGCGCCGCACGCTGGGGCTATCGCCCCGGTAGAGCAGCGGCAGCTCCACATTTTCCTGTGCCGAAGTGCGGGCCAGCAGGTTAAAGCCCTGAAACACAAAACCGAGGTAGTTGCGCCGCAAGCGCGCCCGCTGGTCACGCGACAGCGCCTCGACATGGGTGCCTTTGAACAGGTATTGCCCGGCAGTTGGTGTGTCCAGGCAGCCCAGAATGTTCATGGCGGTGGATTTACCGGAGCCGCTGGGCCCCATGATGGCTACAAACTCGCCCGCGCTGATGTCCAGGTCAATGCCTTTGAGTGCCATCAGTTCGGCCTCGCCACTGCCGTAGCGTTTCGTGACCCCGCGCAGTTGAATCAGCAATTCAGTCATTTCGCTCATTTCGCTCATTTCGCTCATTTCGCTCATTTGGCAACCGCCGTTTTCTGGTCGGTAATCACCAGCATGCCGACTTTCAGCTCCCCGGCGGTGATTTCAGTCAGGTGGCCATCACTGATGCCGGGCGTCACCGCCACGGCAACCGGGTCGCCCTTGCCGTCTGCGGGCAATACCCACACCTGCTTGGCCAGTGCCGTGCTGGCCCCGGCAGCGGCTGATTTTCGGGTGCGGGTGCTGCCTGAGGGTGGCCCCATGCTGGAGAACATGCCTTTTTTGGCGACTGCATCCGTACCTGCCACACTGGGCGTAAAGCGCAGTGCGGTGTTGGGCACCACCAGCACATCGTTGCGCTGCATGGCCACAATGCTGGCGTTGGCCGTCATGCCAGGGCGCAGGCTCAGGTCGGCGTTGTCAACGTCCAGATAGGTCAGGTAGGTCACCACGTTGTCGGTGATCGTTGAGCCAAAACCCACGCGGGTTATTTTTGCCGGGTATTTGCGGGCCGGGTAGGCGCTGACGGTGAAGTCTGCCGCCTGGCCAACCGCCACAGAGCCCACATCGGCCTCATCCACATACACCCACAAGCGCAGTTTCTTCAGGTCTTCAGCCACGGTGAACAGGGTCACCGCCTGCAGCGAGGCTGCCACGGCGTTGCCAGGGTCCACCGTGCGGGTCAGCACAAAACCGTCAGACGGCGCACTGATTGAGGCTTTGGTCAGATTGGTCTGGTCGGTTGAAAGCGCTGCGGCAGCGTCACTGACCCCGGCTTTGGCGCTGGCCCCGTCGGCTAACGCCCTGTCAAGCGTGGCGCGGCTGGTGTCCAGCTCGGTTTTTGAGGGCACTTTGCCGCCTGAAATGCGGGCGACTTCTTCCAGCCGGTTGAGCGTGGCCGTGGCTTCACGAACCGTCGCGGCAGTTTGGGCTACCCGTGCATTGGCGGCGGCCAGTGCGGCTTTGGAGCGCAGAATCTGGTCGCGCAGTTTGGCGGTGTCCAGCACCACCAGTACCTGGCCTTTTTTAATGGTGTCGTTGACATCAACATTGACCTTGAGCACCGTGCCCGACAGCTCGCTGCCAATGCTGATGGAGCGGGTGGGCTGCACGGTGCCGTTGGCGGTGACGGTTAATGTCAGGTTGCCGCGTGCGACGGCCTGCGTGCTGTAGCTGGGTGCTGCATTGGCGGCTTTGCGCGCAGTCCACCACCAGGCCCCGCCTGCCAGCAGCAAAACCAGCGCCACGGCAGCCCAGACCATCGGTCGCCCGTACCAGGGCCTGGCACCCGGCTCGCCCAGCAGCTTGGCCAATTCGTTGTTGGCCGGGTCTTTGGGTTTGCCGGGCTTGGGTGGAGGTGCGGGTGGAGGCGCAGGTGGCGATGCGGGTCGATGTTGAGGACGAGCAGGGTCTGAAGCCACAGCGGGTACGGAAAGTTCATGGCTGCTCATGGCTGCGTCCTGGCGGTGTTGTTATTGATTGCCAATGGGTTCAATGGCGCTGTGCCCTCCGGCACCCAGCCCCCACCCAGCGCCTTGTAGAGCCGCACATGGTCGGCGCTGACCTCTGCCATGGCACTGGCCACGCTGTCTTGTGTGGCCAGCCGGGTGCGCTGGGTTTCGAGCACGGTCTGAAAGTCCACCAGGCCGCTGTCATAGCGCTGGCGGGCCAGCAGGGCGGCATTGGCGGCTGCAGTGGCGGCTTGCTGAAGGCTGGTGCTGCGTTCGCGGTCGCTGCGCAGGGCGATCAGCGTGTCTTCAACGTCTTTCAGTGCTGTCAACACGGTTGACTGGTAACCCGATTGCGCCTGATCGAGCGCTGCCTGCTGCGCGCCGACTCTGGCCCGCGCGGCACCGCCGTCAAAAATCGGCAGCGAGACACCGCCCAGCAGCGATGCAAAAACAGCCGAGCCATTGCTCAGGCCCGCCAGCGTCAATGCGTTCAAGCCCAGCGAGCCGCTTAATTTGAAGTTGGGCGCACGCGCAGCCTCGGCTTGCGCCACCAGCGCTGCCGCTGCCACGACCTGAAACTCCGCTGCCCGCACGTCAGGCCTTTGGCGCAGTGTGTCTGCAGGAAAGCCCAGCGCCAGTGTTCCAGCGGCTTGCGGCACCGGGGCAAAAGCCGCCAGCGCCGCATTCAACGCGGCTGGCGGCTGGCCCGTCAGCACGGCCAGCGCGTGGCGGTTTTGCGCAATGGCGGTTTGCAGCAGCGGCAATTGCGCGCGGGTTTGCGCCACGGATGCCCTGGCCTGTTCGGCTTCAAGCGAGGTCACCAGACCCGCCTGGAGCCGCCAGTCGGTGAGTTGCTGTGTTTCCAGCTGGCTGGCCAGGTTGTCGCTGGCAATTTGCTGGCGGGTTTGCGCGCTGCGCATGGCGATGTAGGCCAGTGCCACTTCCGCTGCAATCGACACCTGGGTAGTGCCCAAAGTGGCAGCGCTGGCGGCCGCCGTGGCCTGGTTGCTGGTCAATGCGCTGCGGTTGACCCCAAAAACGTCCAGCTCCCAGCTGGCATCCAGGCCCGCGTTAAAGCTGTTGCCCGTGCCGTTGTTGCCTGACCTGGCCCGTTGTGCAGAAGCCGAACTGCCCAGCATGGGCTGCAAACCAGCGGCAGCAACATCACGCAGGGCTCTGGCCTGGCGCAGTGCGGCCTGGGCGCTGCCAATGCGGGTGTTGGCCTGCAAGGCCTGGTTGACCAGCTGGCTCAGCAACGGGTCATCAAACCGTGACCACCATGAAGCCAAAGCCGCTGCGCCGGTCGTGCTGCCAGCGTTGTCAGACCAGGCCGGGGGCACCTCAAATGGCAGGCTGGCCGCTGTGTTGACGGCAGGCGAGCTGCAGCCGCACAACAGCGCGATTACAAAACCTGTTGAACCCAAACCGAACAGCCGCCAACGCTTCATAAAGCATCACGCTGCACAGGGCACGACATGCAGTGGCTGCCACCGCGCCCGCGTCCCAACTCGCCACTCGGGATGGTGATGACTTCAACCCCGGCCTTGCGCAGCAGGGTGTTGGTGTAAGTGTTGCGGTTGTAAGCCATGACCACACCAGGGGCCAGTGCCAGCAGGTTGTTGCCGTCGTCCCACTGCTCACGCTCGGACTCGTAAGCGTCACCACCGGTGACCACCGTGCGCAGTTTTGGCAACAGCAGGGCATCGGCCACCACCTCCAGAAAAGATTTGCTCTCCAGCCGCACGTCCAGGCTGCCTTCCGCTGAGCCGGCTCGGATGCTGTGAACGCGTATGGCATTGACCATTTCCGGGAAGACCGTGACCAGATCGACATCACAAAAGGTGAAAACCGTGTCCAGGTGCATGGCCCCGCGTGACTTGGGCAGCTGCGCCGCCAATACCTGCGTGACGTTGCCACGGGCAAACAGTTTGCGCGCCAGTTGGCTGACAGCCTGGGGTGATGTCCGTTCGCCCATGCCGACCAGCACCACGCCATTGCCAATCGGCATCACGTCGCCGCCTTCGAGGCTGGCCAGGCCGTGGTCAGTATCCGGGTCACCCCACAGCTCAGGCACTGGCCCGGTCTGGGCATCGTTAAAGGCGGGGTGAAAGCGGTAAATCGCCGTCATCAGCAGCGTTTCCTGCCGCCGGGCGGGCCAGAACATCGAGCCCAGCACCACCGCGTCGCCAATCCAGCAGCTGTGGTCACGCGTGAACAGCGCGTTGGGCAGCGGCGGCAGCAGCAAATCAATCGGGCTGGCACAACTGGCCACCAGTCCGGGCAGATCAAACGGCACATCGGCTCTGGCCACGCCGCCAATCAAACGCTCGGCCAGTTGCGCCGCAGGCAGGGCCTCCAGCCAGGGCCGGAGCTCTTTTGCGCCCTCAGGGTCCATGAAGTCGGGGCCGAGTTTGTGGTCAAGCAGCCACTTGCGCGCGGGCAGGCTGCTGACGGTGGTGGCCAGCAGGTCGTGCATGTCCAGCACTTGCACACCGCGCTCGGTCATCAAGCTGGTAAAAGCGTAGTGGTCGTTTTTGGCTTGCGCCACCCAGATCACATCGTCAAACAGCAGCTCTTTGCAGTTGGCAGGGGTGAGCCGGGTGTGGGCGAGGCCTGGGCGGCACACAATCACTTTGCGAAGCCGTCCGACTTCTGAATAAAGGCCTGGAGTCATGGTTGTTAGTCCTGTTGAGTGGTTTAAGGGTCAAATAGGCCTCTAGCGCACGTAATGCCTGCGCTAGCTGCTATTATTTTTATAGTGTTTTCTGTGCGTCAAAGGGTCAATTGACCCTTCCACAGCAGATACGCCGCTACCGCAGCGAGCACCACAAAAACCACCAGCAGCACCGACTCAGCGCCCGTGAAGAGCCTCTGGTCGCGCTGGCGTTTGGCGATGATGTAGATCACGGCACCGGGCGCATAGAGCAGGGCGCTGAGCAGCAGGTACTTCAGCCCGGCGGCGTACAGCAGCCACACGCAGTACACGGCGGCCAGCGCGGCTACTGGTGTATCGCTTTTGCTGGTGGGTGCCGTGGCAGGACTGGCTGCTTTTGAAGCTGCCTCGCCCCGCCAGGCCAGCGACAGGCCATACAGCGCGCTGAACAGGTAAGGCAGCAAAATCATGGCGGTCGAGAGCGAAATCAGCGCCAGATACGATGCTTTGGACAGCAGCGTGACCAGCAGAAAAATCTGTACCATGCCGTTGGTCAGCCACATGGCGTTGGCCGGAACCCCCTGTTTGTTTTGCGTGGCCAGCCATTTCGGCATGACACCACCGCCTGCCGGGGTGAACAAGGATTCGGCCGCCAGCAGCGTCCAGGCCAGAAAGCCACCACCGACCGAAACCATCAGCCCGACATAAATCAGCACCGCCCCCCAAGTGCCCACGGCTTTTTCAAGTACCGGAGCCATCGACGGGTTTTTCAGCCCGGCCAGCTCAGGCTGGGTCAATACACCCAGCGACAGCAGCGACACCGCCATCAGAAGTCCCAGGCAAATCAGAAAACCAATCACGGTAGCGCGGCCCACGTCTTGCCGCAGTTTGGCGCGGGCTGAATAAACGCTGGCCCCTTCAATGCCAATGAACACCCACACCGTGACCAGCATGGTGCTTTTGACCTGATCGAGCACCGAGCCGAGTTTGTCAGTGCCCCAGAAGTCAATCCTGAAGGTGTCCATCTTGAAAGCCATTGCCACCAGCGCGATAAACAGCAGCAGCGGTACGACTTTGGCCACCGTCACCACCGCATTGAGCACCGTCGCACCCTGAATGCCGCGCAGAACCAGCGCATGAATCAGCCACAGCACAATCGACGCGCCGACAATGGCCGTAGGCGTGTTGCCCTCCCCAAAAGCCGGAAAAAAGTAGCCCAGCGCCCCAAACGCCGCCACCAGATAACCCACATTGCCAATCCAGGCGCTGATCCAGTAGCCCCAGGCCGCGTTAAAACCCACATATTCACCCGACAGGGCGCGGGCATAGGCGTACACACCGTTGTCAAGTTCAGGTTTGCGCACCGCCAGCATCTGATAGACCCGCGCCAGCATCAGCATGCCGACGCCGGTGATCGCCCAGCCAATCAGAATCGCCCCGGCACCTGCGCCTGACGCCATGTTTTGTGGCAAACCAAAAATGCCACTGCCCACAATGGAGCCGACCACCAGCGCCACCAGCAGGCCCAGGCCCAGCGTGCCGGGTTTTTTGCTTTGAAGCGGTACGGGTTCTTTGACCACGTTTGCGGGTGCAATGTAAGCGGATGTAGCCATGTTTTCCCCCTTGTTCAAGTTTCAACTTGAATATGCGCGTTGTGGCTAGAACGGTCTGTTCGCTAGACCACTTAGTGCCGCTCAGCGCCAATGTGTTCTTGTAGGCTGATACCGCTTCATGGACTTGTATTGACGTGGATCAAACTTGTCTGCCAGAAGCGCAGTCCTCAGCCAGACCCGGTTTTTTTAAAGTGCAGACGCGCCCTGGCGCAGGCCCGATATGGGTTGATCGGTCGGCATAATGAGGCAACCCCAGTCACCACGACCGGGTACGGCACATCCCGCCAAGGAGGCACACATGACCAGCTCAGACACACCCAAAGGTGGTGATTTCGCCAAGTGGGTTGACGAAAAATCAGAGGCGCTGAAGTTTGAACTGGGAGAGAAATTCCCGGTGCCACCGACGGTGCTGGTATCCAATTCGATCCACGCAGAAACCGGCCAGCAAAAGCTCGAAGAAGTCTTGCTGGAGCACGAGCAGCCCACTGCAGCGTTTCTTGAAGAAGTCGCAGCACTGGAAGATGCCGCGCCCCTGAGCGACGAGGAACTTGACCGCCAGGCCATGGCGGCGGGCGGGGCTGACGGCGACAGCAGCACCCCCGAATAAGCGGCGTGCTGGCGGTGTGGGGGCGGTGCCAGAGCGGCGGCACAATACAGGCATGACAACACAACTTGCCGGCCACCTCCTCGTTGACTGCCTCCTGGCCCAGGGCGTAACCCATGCATTTGGCGTGCCGGGGGAGAGCTATCTGGCTGTACTTGATGGCTTGTACGCCCGGCGCGAGCAGATCAAATTCATCACCTGCCGCCAGGAGGGCGGCGCAGCTTTTATGGCCGAGGCGCACGGCAAGCTGACCGGGCGGCCCGGTGTCTGCATGGTCACACGCGGGCCGGGGGCCACCAACGCATCGATTGGTGTGCACACGGCTTTTCAGGACTCCACGCCCATGGTGCTGCTGGTCGGTGACGTGGCCAGTGACTGCCGGGACCGCGAGGCTTTTCAGGAGGTCGATTACCAGAGCTTTTTTGGCCCCAGCACGAAAGGCTTTGCCAAACGCGTCGAGCGCATTGACCAGGCTGACCGCATCCCTGAATACGTAGCGCGGGCCTTTGCCACGGCCATGAACGGTCGGCCCGGCCCGGTCGTGCTGGTGCTGCCCGAAGACATGCTGACCCAAATGACCCGTGCCCAGCCACTGGCACGCGTCGAGGCGGTTCAGGCCTGGAGTGACCCGGGGTCCTTGCGTACGCTGCGTGAGATGCTATTGAAATCAGAGCGGCCAATGATCATCGCAGGCGGTGGGGGCTGGACACCACAAGCAGCCCAGGCGCTGCAGCGTTTTGCCGAAAACTGGAAGCTGCCGGTCGGCAACGCCTTCCGTTTTCAAGACACTTTTGACAACCACCACCCTCTGTACGCGGGCGATGTAGGCATTGGCCTGAACCCCAAACTGGCCGCACGCGTCAAGCAAAGCGATTTGATCATCGCCATTGGCCCGCGCCTGGGTGAAATGACCACCGGCAACTACACCCTGCTGGAAGCACCGAAACCCCAACAAAAACTGGTGCATATTCACGCCAGCGCTGAAGAGCTCAACCGCGTGTACCAGGCCAATTTGGCAATCTGCGCCACCATGAATGCCGCTGCACGCTCACTTGAAGTGTTGACCGCACCGGTGTCGGTGCCATGGGAGGCCTGGACGCTGTCTGCCAACGAGGACTATCTGGCCAACCTGCAGCCCACAGCAACCGCCAACCTGCCGGGCAATATTGACATGCCTGCCATCGTCGGTCTGCTGCAAAAACATTTGCCTCTTGATGCAGTGCTGACCAACGGCGCAGGCAACTTCGCCAGCTGGGTCCACCGCTTTTACAAGCACCACGGGCTGGTCAAGGGTTTTAAAACCCAGTTGGCACCGACTGTAGGTGCCATGGGTTACGGCGTGCCAGCGGGTATTGCAGCGGCCATCACCACCGGGCGCGTGGCCTTGACCATGGCTGGCGATGGCGACTTTTTGATGAACGGGCAAGAGCTGGCTACCGCCGTACAGCACGGTGCCAAAAGCATCATCGTGCTGCTCAACAACGGTATGTACGGCACGATACGCATGCACCAGGAAAAGGAATACCCGCAGCATGTCAGCGGATCACACCTTAATAATCCAGACTTTGCAGCGCTGGCGCGGGCTTACGGCTATGCCGGGGTGCGCATCACGCACACCGGTGAGTTTGAAGCCGAGTTGCTGGCGGCGCTTGAGCGCGCAGAGGGCACGCTGATCGAGATCATGCTGGACCCGGAGGTCATCACCACCCGGGCCTCACTGTCGGCGATCAGGCAGACGGCTATTGAGGTACAGGCCAAGGCTGAATCCGCCCAGATGCTACAAAATAAATAGCGTCTGGCGTATGTATTTGCTGGGCGGTCTCAAATAAAAGTGCCATTCGAGTCCAGTGTGGCGGTAACTCGTACAACACCGGTAAATCTGGCATTTCACCGTGTCACGATGTATAAACTCTGCGCCAACCTGCAAAATGCTGGCTATGCCGTCAATGCCGCTCCGCTCAATTGCTACGTTTTTAATAGCTGCCAGTGCAGGAATTACCTGCGCTGCAGCCACATTTGATGAGGTAAAACGCGACTTCAAACCCTCTGACACCCTGATCCTCGCCAGCAACGGCGAAGTCATGCAGCGGGTGCGTACCGATAGCGCGGTGCGGCGCGGCCAGTGGGTGGGCCTTGAAGATATCTCGCCTGCATTGCGCAACACGCTGGTGCTCAGTGAAGACAAGCGTTTTTACGAGCACAGCGGGGTCGATTGGCGGGCCGTGTCGAGTGCAGCCTGGGGTAATTTGTGGGCGACCAAAACGCGCGGTGCATCGACCATCAGCATGCAACTGGCAGGGCTGCTCGATGACAACCTCAAGCCCAGCAATGGCGGACGCAGTGTCGGTCAGAAGATCAGCCAGACCGTGGCTACGCAGGTGCTGGAGGCGCGCTGGCGCAAGGACCAGATTCTGGAGGCTTACAGGCTTACCTGAACCTGGTGCCGTTTCGTGGGGAGATGGTCGGCATTGACGCGCTGAGCCGTACGTTATTTGACAAGGCCGCCAGCGGGCTGGACGAGCGGGAGGCGGCGATTGCGGCGGCGCTGGTGCGGGCACCGAACGCGAAGGTGGCGCAGGTCACGCAAAGGGCGTGTGGTGTACTCAAACTTGTACAAGCCCCCGCAAAAACCGATTGTGAAGGGCTGGATTTGTTCGCGGCGGGGGCGCTGCAGCGCAAGGCTTTTGAGGCGAGTGAAGGTGTCGCGCCGCATTTTGCACGGCGGCTGCTGGCGCTGCAGGCACCCTCACCCCTGCCCTCTCCCGCCAGCGGGAGAGGGGGAAAGAAAGAGACCGATGCGTTACTCCCTCGCCCTTTGCGGGGAGAGGGCGGGAGTGAGGGCTCGCCGGAATCCATCCGCTCAACCCTGCGCGCGCCACTGCAGCGCTTCGCCGTTCAAACCCTGCGCCAGCACCTGCACGAGCTGCGTGGCCGCCATGTTGAAGACGGCGCGATTGTGGTGCTCAGCAACGCCACGGGCGAAGTGCTGGCCTGGGTCGGATCATCAGGTGAGCTGAGCAGCGCGGCTGAAGTCGATGGCGTGATGGCCTTGCGCCAGCCGGGCTCGACGTTCAAACCGTTTTTGTACGCGCAAGCCATGGCTGAAAAGCGCATCACGGCAGCGTCGTTGCTGGAAGACTCGCCGACCAACATCCAGACGGCGGGCGGCTTGTATATTCCGCAAAACTACGACCGCCAGTTCAAGGGCGTGGTGACCAGCCGGACGGCACTGGGCGCATCGCTGAACGTGCCTGCGGTGCGCACGCTGGTCATGGTCTCGCCCGATGCGTTTGCCCGGCAGCTCAAGGCCGTGGGTTTGCCGCTCAAGGAAAACGGCGACTATTACGGCTACAGCCTGGCGCTGGGCAGCAGTGAGGTGTCGCTGTTGAACCTGACCAATGCTTACCGCACGCTGGCCAATGGCGGGCGGTACAGTCCCGTGCAACTCGGGGAGCCCTCACCCCTGCTCTCTCTCAACGGGAGAGGGAGCAAGACAACATCTGCTGCTGGGGTGAGGGCAGCGCTTGACCCGCGCGCCACCTTCATCGTCACCGACATCCTCGCCGACCCGCTGGCGCGCGCCCGCACGTTTGGCACCGACAGCGTGCTGGCCACCCGCTTCTGGACGGCGGTCAAAACCGGCACCAGCAAGGACATGCGTGACAACTGGGCACTCGGCTTTTCACAGCGCTACACCGTGGGCGTGTGGGTCGGCAACGCCAGCGGCGCGCCGATGTGGGACGTGAGTGGCACCAGCGGGGCAGCGCCGGTCTGGGCGGCGGTGATGAACATGCTGCACAAAACCGAGCCCAGCCGTGCGCCCACGCCGCCGCCCGGCGTGGTGCAACGCCCTGCCGTGTTTGGCAGCCAGATCGAAGCTGCGCGCAGTGAGTGGTTTATTGAAGGCACCGAGCAGACGCTCTTTGCCGCGCATACCGCTACAGATTCAGGAGCACCTCAGGCAGGAAAATCAAGCGCCAGAGGCCAAAAACGCTTGAATAGTGCCGCCACAGTGCCTGATGCGATGGCGGATGCAGCGCCGCGTATCACCGCCCCCGTTTCGGGCACCATCATTGCGCTTGACCCGGACATTCCGCCCAACCGCCAGCGCCTGAGTTTTAGTGCTGAAGGCCAGTCCGTACGCTGGCTGATGGATGGCAAGCCGTTTGCGCGCGGCCTGCAGGCGCAGTGGCTGCCGTGGCCGGGACGTCACGTGGTGCAGCTGGTGAACCGGCGCGGCGCGGTGGTCGATGAGGTCAAATTTGAAGTCCGCGGCGCGGGCGTCAAGGGTGTTGAAAGCGCATCAAAATAATTTCAGCTGTTCAACTCTGGATTTCAGGCAGGTTTCACGCCCGGGCCTGCTGGGCACCGCTACGATACAGGCACACCAGGAGACACCCCCATGACCGTCATTACCAACATTGAAGACCTGCGCATCCTCGCCAAAAAACGCGTGCCGCGCATGTTCTACGACTATGCCGATTCCGGCTCCTGGACAGAG
>JBBRMH010000075.1:0-17697 GCA_038230935.1 Burkholderiales bacterium
CGTTCTTCGGGCAGAAAGCCTGAATTTTTCTGGTTGCTCTTCCAGTTTTTCAGGTCGGCTTGCTGATGGGCGATGTTGACATCGCCCATCAGGATAAATTCGCGCCCGCCCTGTTTCAAAGCGAGAAGTTTGGGGTGAATTGCTTCCAGAAAGCGAAACTTGGCCAGCTGGCGATCTTCACCGGACGAGCCGCTAGGAAAATAGCAACTGACAAAGCTCAGCTTGCGGCCCGGCTTGTCAAAGCGCTTTTCAATCCATCGCCCTTCAGCGTCAAACTCTGGTGACACCTTGCCCACCAGCACATCGCTGGGCTCATGGTGCGTATAAAGTCCAACGCCTGAATAACCTTTTTTTTCAGCGTAATGAAAGTGGCCTGCGAGCTTTTCAGCCTGCGAAAAGACGCCATCTACCTGCTCGTGCTGGGCCTTGACCTCCTGGACACCCACCATGTCAGCCTCCTGCATGCCAAGCCATTGAAAAAACCCTTTGCTGGCAGCAGAGCGGACGCCATTGAGGTTGGCCGTGATAACGCGGGTCATGGGGCATCTTTCGGTAAATACGCTTTTTTGGCAACGTGGGCCAGCGGCCTGTGCGGCATGAGAAATCTGTAACAACGGATTTTGCCTCACGCGTCTAAAGCCTGGCATCCGTATTGCTGCATACAAATACAATCCGCCGTTGACAGAGAAAACCAGTCTCAAAAAGCCTTTGCTGGTGGTTTGGTGCAGGCTGACACCGCCAGACTGGTCAATTCAATACACAAGACTTTCGAATGAGTGACAAAAATGTAACGTTGGGGCAAGTTATTGCGCACCATGACACAACCAGCCAGAACGCACTGGCACAGGAATTCGTGCAATTTGCAGTGACCTCCGGGGTGCTGCGTTTTGGGGAGTTCAAGACCAAGGCGGGGCGCCTGAGCCCGTACTTTTTCAATGCGGGTCTGTTTGACGATGGGGCCAAGCTGGGGCGGCTGGCCGACTTTTATGCACAGCGCCTGCTGCTTGAAGAGCAAAGCACCGGTTTGCAATTCGACATGATTTTTGGGCCTGCTTACAAAGGCATTCCCCTGGCAGCGGCGGTGTCTGTAGAGCTGGCTCGCAGGGGTCGCAACATGCCGTTTGCCTACAACCGCAAAGAGGCCAAGGACCACGGCGAAGGGGGCACCCTGGTGGGTGCGCCCGTCAGGGGCCGGGTGCTGATCATTGACGACGTGATGTCTGCCGGCACGGCTGCACGCGAGTCGATTGCCATCATCCGGGCCGCAGGTGCCACGCCCCACGCCATGGCGATTGCGCTCGACCGGCAGGAAAAAGCCACTGAAAACGGGCTTGATGTGGATTACAGTGCTGTGCAATATGTCACAAACCAGCTGGGCCTTCAGGTCTGCGCCATTGCACGATTGACCGACTTGCTGCAGTATCTGTCAGCCGCCGCAAGCGCCCATCCTGGCGACGCTTCTGACGGGCAGGCCTTGAAGGCACACCACCATGCCGTCCTGGCCTACCGTGAGCGTTACGGCGTGAATTGAGGTATTTTCGAGATATTCAAGTGCTTTCTAACGGACTCGTCATCGTCAGTTGCGTCACGGCAGTGCTGCTGGGTGGCAACGCTATAGCACAGCAAGGCATTTATACCTGTGTTGACGGCAAGGGCCGCAAAATCACGGCTGACCGGCTGATCGTTGAATGCGCAGACCGTACGCAGCAAGAAGTGACTCCCGCAGGCGTCGTCAAGCGCATAGTAGGCCCGACATTGACCGACCGGGAACTCGCCGCCGAGGAAGAAAAAGCCAAGCTGCAGACCACTGCGCGCCTGCGTGACCAGGAAGAAAAGCGCCGCGACCAGGCTTTGATTTTGCGTTACCCCAACGCAGCCTCACACAACAAGGAAAGGGTACTGGCGCTGGCCCAGGTGGATCAACTTATCGCCACTGCCGTCGTGCGGACCAACGAGCTTGCCGCGCAGCGCACAGTCATCAACGCTGACTTTGAGTTTTATAAAAAAGACCCCAGCAAGGCGCCCGCTGCGCTGGTGCGCCGCCGTGATTAAAACGACAGCAACGCGGAAGAGCAAAAGCACTACATCGCCAATCAAACCCTGGAAAAACAACGCGTAAACGCGCGGTTTGATGAAGAACTGGTCAAGCTCAGGCAGTTGTGGGCCATCGCGAATGCGCCACTGGCAGGCACGCCCGCCAGTAGTTCACGGGCTGTGGGGAGAAACTGAGGTTTTAAGCGTTTTAGGCCGCTGGCCCAGGAAACGTGTGCGCTAGCAGCTATTATTTCAATAGCATTGAAGCGGTCAGGTGTAAGCCAGTTCATACTGCCTTTTGCACTGCCTTTCATGTTGTCCTGAGGGTCAAGCCAGTTTTTTCCTCAGCAATTCATTGACCTGCGCCGGGTTGGCCTTGCCTTTGGTGGCCTTCATGGCCTGACCAACGAGTGCATTCATGGCCTTGGTGTTGCCCGCGCGAACTTCTTCCACGTTTTTGGCATTGGCGGCAAGCACATCGTCGATGATTCTGTCGAGCTCGCCAGTGTCAGCCATCTGCCTGAGGCCTTTGGCTTCGATGAGCGCATCAACGTCCTGACCCTCACCCGTCCACAAGGCATCGAAGACCTGGCGTGCGGCATTGTTGGAGACCGTACCGTCGGCAATCCGGCTGATCAGACTTGCCAATTGCGCAGCGCTGATGGTTGACGCCTCTATCGCCTTGTCTTCGGCATTCAGACGACGCGACAGCTCGCCCATCACCCAGTTGTTGGCCAGCTTGGGCTGCCTGCTTGCAGCGGCGACTGCTTCAAAGTAAGCGGCAGTGGCCTTGCTTTGTGTCAGTTGACCAGCGTCGTAATCGCTCAACGCGTAGTCGGCTACAAACCGCGCTGCCATCACACGCGGCAGCTCGCTCATCTCCGAACGGGTTTTCTCAACCCAGTCGCGCCCAATCACCAGCGGCGGCAAATCCGGGTCTGGAAAATAACGGTAATCCGCCGCGTCTTCCTTGCTGCGCATCGAGCGAGTCTCGCCGGTGTCCGGGTCAAAAAGCACAGTCGCCTGCTCAATCGCGTGGCCGTCTTCAATCTGCTCGATTTGCCAACGCACTTCATAGTCCATCGCCTGCTGCATGAACTTGAAGCTGTTGAGGTTTTTGATCTCGCGGCGCGTGCCCAGCGGCGCGCCCGGTTTGCGCACCGACACGTTGGCATCACACCGGAAACTGCCTTCCTGCATATTGCCGTCGCAAATCCCAATCCAGGTGACGATTTTGTGCAGCTCTCTGGCATACGCCACAGCCTCGGCAGTCGAACGCATGTCGGGCTCGGTGACAATCTCCAGCAGCGGCGTGCCCGCGCGGTTCAGGTCAATGCCGCTCATGCCAATAAAGTCTTCGTGCAGCGACTTGCCGGCGTCTTCTTCGAGGTGCGCACGCACCAGCCGCACGGTTTTTTTCTCACCATCCAGAAAGAACTCCACCGCGCCGCCCTGCACCACGGGAATCTCAAACTGGCTAATCTGGTAGCCCTTGGGCAGGTCGGGGTAGAAATAGTTTTTACGTGCAAACACACTGCTCTCGGCGATGTGCGCATTCACCGCCAGGCCAAACTCGATGGCGCGCTGCACCGCGCCTTTGTTCATCACCGGCAGTGCGCCGGGCAGGGCGAAATCAACCGCTGATGCGTTGGTGTTCGGCTCTGCACCGAACGAGGTCGATGCACGGCTGAAAATTTTCGATTGCGTGGTCAGCTGGGTGTGGGTTTCAAAGCCGATGACGACTTCGTAGCCATTTACAAGTTTCGACATACCTAAAAAAGTCCTCTTTGTATTCCCTTCAAGCTCGAAGAGAGAATGTACCCTTTGCTCTTGCCATTGTTCGCAGGGTTTTTCTGAATAAAATTCTGTTTTTCGAGGTGATTGAATATCTTTCGAATACCACGATTGAAGCGGTCAAACGCTCGAATATCCGTTTGATCTTTACCTTCAGATGCCCAAAGCGCAAAACTTGCCTGATTCGCATTGATCATTTTTTTTGAACTGAAATTAGTGTATCGATAGGCAACACTAAGAATTTTTCTACCTAAAAAAGTCAACTCATCAAGTGCATTGCCAAATTGCTGCTGCAGCTCAATCTCAAAATTATCAGAAAGTAGATTTCGGTCTGCTGTGTAAACCGGGTACGGGTCTGCACTTCTCACATCGCGCGAAATTAAGCCTGCTCCTTCCAATGTCTTGATGGCTTGAGCGTGATTGTTGTCTGGCGTCAGCAGCACACAATACTTACCCTCAAGATTCGCCCACTCACTCTTGATGAAGTATGCTAATACCGCTTGCTTCTCCAATGTGAACTCATCTAATTGACCTAGTTTTTTCGAGATATAGGCGTCACGGGATCCAAAAAGCTCAGTCATGCGCGCGTCAATCAACTGTCCCGCTTGTAAAACAAGCGTCACCTCATCAGATTTAAATTTGAAGTATGGCAAATTCAGCCGATTCTCAAGACTTAGATTGACCAACGTTGACATACCGATTCCACGACCTTCCCACTTACTGTAGACGCGCAATACGTCAGCCAAGCGGGGATTGCGTGGTTTGGTTTCGGGTACTACGCGGAGAATCGGTGAATGACCTTGATGGACAGATGGATGATTTAACAGGAGTTGATCCCGGAATTTCCCAGGGTTGGTAATTTCAATTTGCCGTCCTGGCGTGATCGAAATGACCACTTGCTTGTTTATCGAATAGTCCCGGTGTGCCAGCGCGTTATTGATAGTTTCACGGAGTACTGCTTCTGGATACTGTGGAGTGACTGTGCCACCGCGTGCAGTGCTGACGCCCGCTTGGATGTTACGAAGCACATAGGCATTGGCCTGTTCAAGCAGCGGTAATACATTGGAAATCATGTCTTGCTTATCACGCGCGACCAGAGTGTCCTGATCAGTGGCGCTAATGTAGCCATGCACATGTGCCCGAAAACCAAGTAAATCACCTGGATACGCGCCACAAACCAAGCCGCCAAGCAAAGTTAATCGGCCATCTACAAGAAACTTCTTGCGTTCCAAAAAAGTGATGGCCTCGTGAAGGCTTGGTTTGAGAGTCTCTATTTTTTGGAGTCGATTCAGCTGGACGATATATTCGTTGAGCTTGTCAAGGTCTATGTTTTCAAGCCCTTCTGTTCCAAGCGTTTGAAGTTCACGCGCTTGCGCAAACTCTTCGATAAGTTCGACTTGCCGATCCAGCTCAGGCTGTTTGATCTTCAGGTCACCAGTAAGTTGACGCTTATACGCTTGACCATCATAGAAAACAAAGCGTTTTTGAGCGGGCAATGCATCAACCCGCTGAATTGCAATACGGTGGCCCATGAAAGAGTGAAGCTCAGTTGGCGGTAGATGCTCTGTTAAATCCAGCGGACGTCTTTCAACATCGGTGAATACCCCTCTCATCTCGCTCAGCTTGTTCTCTGCGGAATGGTCATAGCCAGAAACGACGTATTTCCGCTGGTTGCCTTGCCCTTCTTCTTTGATGCCCAAAACAAGCAGCCCGCCCCGCGTATTTAAAAAGGCATTGACGGATTTGAAACGCTCTGCCCAACTCTGTCCAGTTGACGGACAGGGCTTTAGTTCGATCGTGTCACTTTCAAGTTCTTCAAAACGCCCTTGCTCAATGAGCACCTGGAGCTGTTCCAAAAATAAAGTGAGATCATCCATCTGGGCTTATCCAAAAATCGGCTGTCGCATATGCCAGTCCGTCGCCATCTGAAACTGGTGCGCAGCGCCCAGCAACTGCGCTTCCTTGAAATAGTTGCCAATCAGCTGCAAGCCCACGGGCATGCCGTAAGCCCCAAAACCAGCGGGCACGCTCATGCCGGGCAGGCCCGCAAGGCTGGAGGACAGTGTGTAAATATCTGCCAGGTAACTGGCCAACGGGTCTTTGGCGTTCTCGCCAATCTTCCAGGCCACGGTGGGAGATACCGGCCCGGCAATCACATCGCACTGGGTGAAGGCTTGTCTAAAGTCTTCGGCAATCAGGCGGCGGATTTTTTGGGCTTTGAGGTAGTAGGCGTCGTAGTAGCCGTGCGACAGCACGTAGGTGCCAATCATGATGCGCCGGGTGGCTTCGTCGCCAAAGCCTTCGGAGCGCGACTTTTTGTACATGTCGTTCAGGTCGGTGTAGTGCGCGGCGCGGTGACCATAGCGCACACCGTCAAAGCGGCTCAGGTTGCTGCTGGCCTCTGCGGGGGCAATCACGTAATACACCGGAATCGACAACTCGGTCAGTGGCAAATCGACATCGACCAGCGTGGCGCCCAGCTTTTCAAACTCGGCCAGGGCAGATTGAACAGCGGCCAGCACGTCGGCTGAGCAGCCCGCGCCAAAAAATTGCCTTGGAAGACCGATTCTCAAGCCTTTTATGCCTCCAGCCCCCGCTTTTCCTGCGCTGGCTGATATTAATTCGGTAGCGTAGTCGGTCTTGGGCAGGTCCAGCGAGGTCGAGTCGCGGTCCAGGTCTGGCCCGGCCATGGCGGACAGCAGCAGCGCGCAGTCGAGTGCGCTGCGGGCCATGGGCCCGGCCTGGTCGAGGCTGGAGGCAAAAGCGACCATGCCGTAGCGCGAGCAGCGGCCATAGGTTGGTTTGATGCCGGTGATGCCGGTCAGTGATGCGGGCTGGCGAATCGAGCCACCGGTGTCGGTACCCGTGGCGGCTGGCACCAGGCGCGCGGCCACAGCTGCAGCTGAGCCGCCTGACGAGCCACCCGGAATGCGGCTGACATCCCACGGGTTGTGTACCGGTTTGTACGCGCTGTTGTCGTTGCCCGAGCCCATGGCGAACTCGTCGCAATTGAGCTTGCCCAGGGTCACCATGCCTGCCTGGGCGAGCTTGCTGACCACCGTGGCATCAAATGGGCTGCGGTAGTTCTCCAGCATTTTCGAGCCCGCCGTGGTGGCGAAGTCGCGCGTGACAAACACGTCTTTGTGGGCCAGTGGCACCCCCAGCAAAGGCGTGCGCTCGCCAGCTGCCAGCCGCACGTCAGCCGCCCGGGCTTGCGCCAGCGACACGTCGGCGTCCACCGCCAGGAAAGCGCCGAGGGTGTCCTGCTGCTGAATGCGGGCCAGAAAATGCTGGGCCACCTCAACGCTGGAGACCTCGCGTGCGGCCAGTCTGGCGGCCAGTTCTGCAACCCCGAGGTGATGCAGGTCGGCTTGGATCGGTAAGTTGCTCATGGGGGCGCTCATTCAATCACCTTGGGCACTAAAAACAGGCCACGTTCGACGGCGGGGGCACTGATCTGGCTGGCGTCGCGCTGGTTCGGCTCGCTGGCGATGTCATCCCGCAGGCGCAAGGCGACTGCGCCCAGAATGGCAGCCGGATGGGCCAGCGGCTCAACGCCGTCGGTGTTAATGGCCTGCATTTGCTCGACCAGCGTGAAAAAACCATTGAGCTGACCCAACACGCGTTCGGTCTCGTCAGGGCGCAGTTCAAGTCGTGCCAGATGCGCGACGCGTGCAATTTCTTGGGGTGTCAAAGCCATGGGTAAAAAGAGCTGTAATTGGAACTGTGGCGTTAGCCGGAAAAAATAAGGCAATGTGCCTGAAAGACGGGAAACTAAATGTGTAAATAAGGGTTTAAACACAGGTGCAAAGACCAGGCTGCATGTCTTTGGCAGACCTGTGGCGGCAGGGCGATGCGTTATTATCCCGCCTTTGGTGTGAAATCAGGGCCGGATGCGCTCTTTACGCGTTTTTTAAGCGCGGCAAGCCAAGTCGCAGAAGATATTGCGCTGGACATCAGGATGTTTTAGGCGTGTTCTGATGGGTTTAGGGCCCTCCTGCGTCTGTTTTTGCACCGATGAAATTACGCCAAAACAACACCAAAAACAACCTCAAAAGGCGATGAACCACGAAGTTTGTTCATGCCAACACCGGACCCCTGACCATGTTTGAACCCTTCCGTCGGTATTTTTCTACCGACCTGGCCATTGACTTAGGTACTGCCAACACCCTGATTTACGTACGCGACCGCGGTATTGTGCTGGACGAGCCTTCGGTGGTTGCCATTCGCCACGAGGGCGGCCCGCAAGGTAAAAAAACCATTCAGGCCGTTGGCAAAGAAGCCAAGGCCATGCTGGGCAAAGTGCCTGGCAACATCGAGGCGATCCGCCCGATGAAAGACGGCGTGATTGCCGACTTCACCGTGACCGAGCAAATGCTCAAGCAGTTTATCAAGATGGTGCACCCGCGCAGTTTTTTCAAACCCAGCCCACGCATCATCATCTGTGTGCCCTGCGGCTCGACCCAGGTTGAGCGCCGCGCCATTCGCGAGAGTGCTCTGGGCGCAGGTGCCAGTCAGGTGTACCTGATTGAGGAACCCATGGCCGCTGCCATTGGCGCAGGCCTGCCAGTGTCTGAAGCCAGCGGCTCGATGGTGGTGGACATTGGCGGCGGCACCACGGAAGTCGGTGTGATCTCGCTGGGCGGCATGGTCTATAAAGGCAGCGTGCGTGTCGGCGGTGACCGTTTTGACGAGGCCATCATCAACTACATCCGCCGCAATTACGGCATGCTGATTGGCGAGCCTACAGCCGAAGCCATCAAGAAAAACATTGGCTCGGCTTTTCCAGGCTCTGAAGTCAAGGAAATGGAAGTCAAGGGCCGCAACCTGAGCGAAGGCGTGCCACGCAGCTTCACGATTTCAAGCAATGAAATCCTCGAAGCCCTGACCGACCCGCTCAACAACATTGTCAGTGCCGTCAAAAACGCGCTGGAACAAACCCCACCCGAACTCGGCGCAGACATTGCCGATCGCGGCATGATGCTGACCGGCGGTGGCGCGCTGCTGCGCGACCTGGACCGCCTGCTGGCCGAAGAAACCGGTCTGCCGGTGCTGGTGGCTGAAGAGCCACTGACCTGCGTGGTGCGCGGCTGCGGCATGGCACTGGAGCGAATGGACCGCATGGGGTCTATCTTCACAACGGAATAATCCGGCGACTGCTGTCAGACTGCATCCGGATGGCCTGCATGGCGTCAACACGGCAAGTACCGGCAGTACGGTTGCGGAGTAACCCATGCCTTTAGGAACCCTGGACCGCTCCCCGCGGTCCTTTTTCAAGCAGGGCCCGTCGGCGGTGTCCAAGCTGGTGTTTTTCAGCGCCCTGTCCTTGTTTTTAATGGTGGCTGACACCCGTTTTCGCATCACCCAGCCCGTGCGGGCCGTGCTGAGCACGGCCCTTTATCCGGTGCAATGGCTGGCACTGCAGCCGGTGCGTGCGGTACAAGGCACAGCCGAGTACTTCACCAGCCTGTCCCAGGCCAATTCCAGCAGCGACGAGGCCAACAAAAAGCTGGCACTGCAATCGCTGCGGGCCGGGCAGGTTGAACAGTTGAGCGAGGAAAACAACCGCCTGCGCAAGTTGCTGGGCCTGCGTGAGCAGCTGACCACTTCGGTCATGGCGGCTGAAGTCCTGTATGACGCGGCAGACCCCTACACCCGCAAAATCATCATCGACAAGGGCCAGCTCAAAGGTGTGGAGCTGGGCTCGCCCGTGCTGGACGAGTCAGGTGTGCTGGGCCAGGTCACCCGTGTGCATCCGCTGGTCAGTGAGGTCACGCTGGTCATTGACCGCGATCTGGCCATACCGGTGCTCAATGTGCGCACCGGTGCGCGCAGCGTGGCATACGGTGACTCGTCCGCCACGGCATCCAGTCCAGGCGGCGGGCTTGAGCTGCGCTTCATGGGCAGCAACTCGGACATCTTGCAGGGTGACCTTTTGACCACCAGCGGGGTCGATGGTGTTTACCCGCCGGGCCTGCCCGTGGCTAAAATCAGCCGCATTGAACGTCGTTCTGAATCGGCATTTTCCAAAATATACTGCACCCCGCAGGCGCTGGTGACCGGTGCGCGGCATGTGATCGTGGTCAAGCCGGTAGGAAACCAGATACCTGCACGGCCTGAGGCAACGCCTGCAGCGCCCGTGGTCAAAAAAGGGGGCTCCAAATGAGCATGCAAGGACTGACAACATGATCATGCCATCCGGCCAGCAACTGCTGTTGCCCGCCAATCCGGTGTTTATCTGGTGCAGCCTGATTGCCGCCTTGCTGCTCAACATGCTGCCGCTGGGCCGCGTGCCGTGGATGCCGGACTTGCTGGCACTGGTGCTGGTGTTCTGGAACGTGCATCAACCCTTGCGCGTGGGCATTGGCGTGGCTTTCATGTTTGGCCTGGCGATGGACGTGCACCAGTCTTCCCTGCTGGGCCAGCATGCACTCTCATACACGGCACTGAGCTTTGCGGCCACCATGATTCACCGCCGTCTGCTCTGGTTCACGGTGCCATCGCAGGCCTTCCAAGTGCTGCCACTGTTTGCCGTGGCACATGCTGTCGAGGTGCTGATCCGCATGATCGGCGGCGGCATTTTCCCCGGCTGGATCATACTCATGGCGCCATTGCTGGAGTCGGTGTTGTGGCCAGTAGCGAGCGTTTTGCTGCTGGTGCCACAGCGCCGTGCGCCCAATCCTGACGAGAATAGACCGTTATGACTGAATTGCGCAATGTAGAAGCCGATCTGTCGCGTTTTCGGGCGCGGGTGGTGGTAGCCAGCCTGGTGGTGCTGGCATCGTTTGCGCTGCTGGCCAGCCGCCTGGTGTATCTGCAGGTGTACCGGCACGCCGACCTGAGCGAGCAGGCTGAGAGCAACCGCACCGCTGTTGTGCCTATCGTGCCGAACCGGGGGCTGATTCTGGACCGCAACGGTGTGGTGCTGGCCTCGAACTATTCGGCTTACACGCTGGAGATCACACCCTCGAAAGTCGCCAACCTGGACGAGACCATTGCCGGGCTGGAGACCATCATCGACATCCAGCTGCGTGACAAGCGTCGCTTCAAGCGCCTGCGCGAAGAGTCGAAAAATTTTGAGTCCCTACCCATTCGCACCCGCCTGACCGATGAAGAAGTGGCCCGTTTTGCAGCGCAGCGTTTTCGCTTTCCGGGTGTGGACATCAAGGCGCGGCTGTTTCGCAGCTACCCCTACGGCGAGCTGGGCAGCCATGTGGTGGGCTACATCGGCCGCATCAACCAGGCCGAGAAAGAAACCATCGAAAGCGGCGATGACGAGGGCAATTACCGGGGTACCGACTACATCGGCAAGCTCGGGGTAGAGCAGAGCTTTGAGCAGCAGCTGCACGGCACCACCGGGGTGGAGCAGGTTGAAACCTCCGCCGGTGGCCGCGCCGTGCGCAAGCTGGCCACCAACCCCGCCACGCCAGGTGACACCGTGATGCTGTCAATCGACATCAAGCTGCAAAAACTGGTCGAAGACATGTTTGGTGACCGGCGTGGCGCGCTGGTGGCCATTGACCCGAAAACCGGTGATGTGCTGGCTTTTGTGAGCAAACCCACGTTCGATCCGAACCTGTTTGTCGATGGCATTGACACCGAAAGCTGGGATGCGCTGAACAGCTCGATTGACAAGCCGCTGCTCAACCGTGCCTTGCGCGGCACTTACCCGCCAGGCTCGACCTACAAGCCATTCATGGCCATGGCGGCGCTGCAGACGGGAGCTCGCTCGCCCTCGGCGCTGATCAATGACCCCGGTTTTTTCATGTTCGGTGGTCGCCGCTTTGGCAGTCCGGAAAACGAGCGCGGCGGCATCATGGACATGAACCGCGCCATTGTCGAATCGAGCAATGTCTATTTCTATTCGCTGGCCAACGAGATGGGCGTCGAAGCCATGCATGACTTCATGCAGCCGCTTGGCTTCGGGCAAATTACTGGCATCGACATCAACGGTGAAGTGCGCGGTGTGTTGCCCAACCAGGCCTGGAAAAAGTCCTATTTCAAAAAACCCGAACAACAAAAATGGTTTGCCGGTGAAACCATCTCGCTGGGCATTGGCCAGGGCTACAACAGTTTCACCATGCTGCAGCTGGCGCAGGCCACAGCGGTGCTGGCCAACAACGGCATCAAGCACAAGCCGCGCCTGGTCATTGGCACGCAAGACCCGGTCACGCGCATCATGCAGGCGCTGCCACTGGCACCTGCCGAAGACCTGGGCTACAAGAGCGAGAACGTTGCCATCATCCGCAAAGCGCTGGTCGGCGTCACGCAGGGCGGCACATCGACCAAGGTGTTTGCCGGTGCGGGCTACATCAGCGGTGGCAAGACCGGAACGGCGCAGGCTGTCGGCATGGCAGCCAGAGGCAAGTACAACAGCGCCAAAATGGAAGAACACCAGCGCGACCATGCGCTGTATATCGCCATGGCACCTGCAAACGACCCAAAAATAGCGCTGGCGGTGATTGTTGAAAACGCCGGTTGGGGCGCTGGTTCAGCCGCACCGATTGCACGCCGGGTTTTTGACTACATGCTGATGGGCCAGTACCCCAACGACGAAGACATGGCCGCTGTGAAAAAAGGCCAGGCTGCAGCG
The DNA here is from genome assembly GCA_038230935.1 of Burkholderiales bacterium. Taxonomy (GTDB): domain Bacteria; phylum Pseudomonadota; class Gammaproteobacteria; order Burkholderiales; family Burkholderiaceae_C; genus Polaromonas. Next base: position 12,422 of record JBBRMH010000075.1, read on the forward strand.
CCGATCGGCAAACCGCGCAGTCTCGCCGAGATGACCGCATTGCTGCCAGGCGGTAACGGCCCGATGCGGCAGGAGATGCCCGGCACACCCACACTGGTCAGCACCCGCAGATCGGCTACGCCAGCGCCGACTGCCAGTAAACCGGCGCTTTCAGTGTCTGCAGCAGGCAGCGGGCAGCACCGTGTGACTCTGGCGAAACAGCCATAAAAAAAGCGCCGGGGTTACCAGCGCTTTGGCGAACAGGCATCTTGTGGAATGCTTGCCCGCTTGTCAGTCTATTGTGATGTCTCGTGTCTCCTCGGCTCCTCGTGTTGCGAGCGACAAGGCTCAACAACAAGACATGAATCGTAATTTATGCATTGACATAGTGCATTGGGAGTTTCCCACCCTCTAAAAAAGTTTTTTTGATCTTCATCGGTCTTTTCACACCTTCGCATACAGTTTTTGCACCGCTTTGAGTCGCCAGCGTGCTGATTAAAGACTGGCATGACTTATGCACCATGCAACCGATTGTTTGTTTAAACACATCAGGATCGGTCTGTTATGCACTTCAAGCGCTTGGTGATGTTAGGTTTGTGCACGCTGCTGAGCCTTGTATGCCAGCAGCCTATGGCGCAAGTTCAGGGACAAGTCCAGGCGCAGGTGCTGGCAGCGCCTTCACCCAGTGCCATTACGCCTGCCCCGGAGCCACCATTGGCTACTGTGGCTCCGCCAGCACCCGCTGCGGTGGCTACTGCAGCGCCAGCCCCGCCACCCGCGCCACCCGCGCCACCCGCGCCACTGACGCAGCCCGGCTTGGTGGATGCATCGACGATCAATGGCGCTGATACGGCCTGGATGATGACCTCGACCGCGCTGGTGCTGTTGATGACGCTTCCCGGCATCGCCCTGTTCTACGGCGGAATGGTGCGGCGTAAAAGTGTGCTCAACGTCATGGCCAGCGTGGTCGTCATTTGTGCTGTGGTGAGCATTTTGTGGTTTGCCGTGGGCTACTCGGTGGCTTTTACCCCCGGCAGCGGTGCATGGGGGCACTATATCGGCGGCACAGAACGGCTCTGGTTTTCAGGCCTTGACTATGTCAAGGACAGCGGGAAGGTTGCTGTCAGCCATATCGCACCGAATATTCCCGAGTCGGTGTACGCCATGTTTCAACTCACCTTTGCCATCATCACGGCGGCACTGGTGGTAGGGGCTTTTGTAGAACGTATGCGTTTTTCTGCGGTGTTGATTTTTATGTCGCTCTGGACCTTGGTCGTCTACGCACCGATTGCCCACTGGGTCTGGGAGCCCAACGGCTGGCTGGCTCGCCTGGGCGTGCTGGACTTTGCAGGTGGCTCGGTCGTACACATCAACGCCGGTGTCGCCGGGCTGGTGTGCGCCTATGCTCTGGGTCCACGCAAGGGCTATGGCCGTGAGGCTTTTTCACCCTTCAATCTGGGCCTGACCATGGCAGGGGCCGGCATGCTGTGGGTAGGCTGGTTTGGTTTTAATGCAGGGTCTGCGGTGGCGTCTGACGGCAGGGCCGGTCTGGCCATGGCTGTCACGCATATCGCCGCAGCCACAGCAGCCCTGTCGTGGATGGGTGCCGAGTGGCTGGTACGTGGCCGCCCCTCGTTGCTGGGCTTGTGCTCCGGCCTGGTAGCTGGTCTGGTTGCCATCACACCGGCGGCGGGCTTTGTCTCGCCACGCGCTGCGTTGCTGATTGGCCTGGTTGCAGGTGTGGCTTGCTACTGGGGCGCAACAGGCCTCAAACGCATGCTGAACGCCGATGATTCGCTGGACGTGTTTGGTGTACACGGGGTGGGCGGCGTGGTCGGCTCGCTGCTCACCGGCGTATTTGCCAGCAAGACCATTTCTGGCGTTCAGGGCAGTGTGATATTGCAGTGCATAGGTGTCGGCGCCGTTGTGCTTTACAGCCTGCTCATGACGGCACTGACCCTCTGGGTGACCTCGCTGCTGGTCAGTTTGCGGGTGGGCGAGGCAGCTGAAAATGACGGTATGGATATTTCCCAGCATGCTGAACGTATGGGCACCTGATGCCTCTGCTATTGACTTTGAAGGAGCTTGCCCCCATGCCTTCCAGCGAAAAAATCGCTATTGCTGCCCATCTTCATGTGCTGCTGCGCCGCAAGACTGGCCGTGTGACTGACACGGAATGGATGGCCAGCAACCAGGACTATGCATGCGAGATCGCCCGTTTTGCTCGTGAAAAAGCGGCTGAGGACGGCCACACAGACCTCCTTGCGTGGGCAGACAAGCTCGAAGACATCATGGCTTTGCCTGAGGCCAGGGTGCGCGTGCCACTGGTCAAGCTGGTGACTGAAGCGGTCAGGGAGCGCAGCGTGCCGCCCCAGGCAGCAGCAGCGTCAGTGCTCAACGTGCCAGACCGGCAAAGCGCCAAGACGATTGATACCGAGCAAGAGGTTTATCCTGAGTCAGGCTTTATCGAATCGACTTTTGGCTCATTTTTTGGCGAACGTGACCCGCACGGCAAGTCACGCGATAAAACGGCGCCGCAGTATGTCAAAGGCTTGCGCTGAGTGGAATAACCCGCATCAAACCCCTGCCTGAATCCACTGCGCCGCTTTTTCGGCAATCATCAAAGTCGGTGAGTTGGTGTTGCCACTGGTGATCAGCGGCATCACACCGGCATCGACCACGCGCAGGCCGCGTATGCCGCGCACCCGCAGGTGCGAATCCACAACGGCCATCGGGTCATCATCCTGACCCATTTTGGTCGTGCCCACCGGGTGAAAGATAGTGGTGGCAATGTCGCCCGCCAGCCGTGCCAGGTCGCTGTCGGTTTGAAACTGCACGCCCGGCTTGAATTCTTCAGGCTGGTATTTGGCCAGGGCGCTCTGGCTGACGATGTTGCGCGTCACGCGCAGGGAGTCAGCTGCCACCTGGCGGTCTTCGGGCGTGCTCAGGTAGTTGGGTGCTATCGCCGGAGCGTCTTCAAAACGCGGGCTCTTGATGTTGACTGTGCCGCGACTGGTCGGGTTCAGGTTGCAGACGCTGGCTGTAAACGCGTTGAAGCTGTGCAGCGGCTCGCCAAACGCGTCCAGCGACAGTGGCTGTACGTGGTACTCGATGTTCGGATATTTTTGGTCTGGCGAGCTGCGCGTGAACGCACCGAGCTGTGACGGTGCCATGCTCATGGGGCCGGTGCGCTTGAGGGCATATTCCAGACCGATGCGGGCTTTTCCCAAGAGCGTATTGGCCATGGTATTGAGGCTCAAGCCCTTGCCGGATATGCCGGGACTGCTATGAATTTTATACACCGAGCGTATTTGCAGATGGTCCTGCAAGTTGGCACCTACGCCAGGCAAGTCATGCACCACCGCAATGCCGTGCTGCTGCAGCAGCGCCGCTGGCCCAATGCCCGAGAGCTGCAAAATCTGCGGTGAGCCGATGCTGCCCGCGCACAAAATAACCTCGCCCTCAACGCCCCGGTCTTTGCCGGAATCCCGCGTGGCCAGGGCTGTGACGCGTTCAATGCCCGTCCAGACCTCAACGCCGGTGCAGCGCTTGCTGCCATCCGGCTGCACTTCTACCACCAGCTTGCAGACCTGCGCGTTGTTCCACAGCTCGAAGTTGGGCCGACCGTAGCACATGGGCCGCAAAAACGCCTTGGCGGTGTTCCAGCGCCAGCCGTCTTTTTGATTGACTTCAAAGTAGCCCACACCCTCGTTGTTGCCCCGGTTGAAGTCGTCTGTGGCGGGTATGCCGGCCTGCACGGCGGCCTCGGCAAACGCATCCAGTACATCCCAGCGCAAGCGCTGCTTTTCAACCCGCCACTCGCCGCCCGCGTTGTGGTGGCGCAGCAGTTTTTGGTACGGTATGTTTTTGTCCTGCATCAGCTGGGGTGCCACGCCGCGTGCGCCGTGCAGCGCATCGGCACCCTTGTAGTGGTTTTCATGCAGCTTGAAATACGGCAGCGCGTTGTCCCAGCGCCACGCCATGTCGCCGGTGAGCTGCGCCCACGCGTCGTAGTCACGTGCCTGGCCGCGCATGTAAATCATGCCGTTGATGCTGGAGCAGCCGCCCAGTGTTTTGCCGCGCGGGTAACGCAGTGAGCGGCCATTCAGCCCGGCATCGGGCTCGGTGTTGTAGAGCCAGTCGGTGCGCGGGTTGCCGATACAGTACAGGTAGCCGACGGGAATGTGAATCCAGTGGTAGTCGTCTTTGCGGCCTGCCTCGATCAGCAGCACGCGCTTGGACGCGTCGGCACTCAGGCGGTTGGCCAGCAGGCAACCGGCGGTGCCCGCGCCAATGATGATGTAATCAAAGACGGTATGGTCTTCCTGCATGGGGAAATATCTCGCTTGTGCTTGTAGGACTGAAGCCAGAGCCGAAGGGCTCTGCTGTAAAACACGTAACTGTACAGGTACGATGCCCCTTTTATGGACGACGCCACCCCCCGCATTGACAAACAGGGCACGCCCGGCAGCACGCGTGTGGTGGTGCGCGGCGCGTGGACGGCTGCCGACCTGACGGGCGAGCCTGTATGGAAGGCCATCACCCAGCAGCTGGCCACCACCACTGCTGCTGACCCGTGGGACCTGGAGCACATCGACCAGCTCGACTATCTCGGCGCGCAGGTGCTGTGGAACCACTGGGGCCGCGCCTGGCCTGGCCAGCTGCAGATCAAGCCGCAGCAGCGCGCCCTGCTGGAGAATGTCGCCAAATTCTCGAAAGACCCGCCAGACGCCACCCAGGCCAAGCCCTCGGGCCTGAGCCAGGCGCTGCGCGCGCTCGGCGGCAGGTTCCTGGGACTGGGCGAGCACATCAGCATTTTGACCCGGCTGGTCGGCCAGCTGCTGCTGGATGTGCTCAAGCTGATACGGCATCCAAAAAACGGGCCTTGGCGCGATGTCTCGGGGCACCTGTACCACATGGGGGCTACGGCTTTGCCCATCACGGCGCTGGTGGGGTTTTTGATTGGCGTGGTGCTGGCTTACCTGATGTCGCAGCAGTTGCGCCAGTACGGTGCTGACGCGTTTATCGTGAACATTCTGGGAATCTCTTTGATACGCGAGTTGGGGCCGGTGCTGGCCGCCATTTTGGTGGCGGGCCGTTCTGGTTCATCGATTACCGCGCAGATCGGCGTGATGCGCGTGACGGAAGAGCTGGATGCCATGCGGGTGCTGGGCATTCCGGCGGGGTACCGGCTGGTCATGCCGCGCGCTCTGGCACTGGCCATTGCCATGCCGCTGATCAGCGTCTGGACCAGTGTGGCTGCGCTGATAGGGGGCATGCTGGCAGCGCAGGTCGCC
>JBBRMH010000076.1:0-17655 GCA_038230935.1 Burkholderiales bacterium
AAATCGGGCAAATTGATTTTGCTGAGAGTTCGTACAAAGCATTGCGCAGGTTTTCGATGTCAGCCACAGGAAAATCTTGGGTGCTCAAAAATTAGGCAGTAGATTTTTTGAAAAAAACAGGGGTTTTCTGGCAGGCACTATGTATTTCGCGTACGACACAAATCAGTCTGACAGAACAGGCGGAAAGCTCAGGTACTACGTTGCTCCAATGGACGCATGATCTGGCCGATGGGGCCTCGCTCAGCACCCGACTGGAAGCCTGGCTGGGCGATATGGCTGACACGGCGTGGACAAGCGCCAGCCTGATCAACAACGCGGGTGTGATTCCCCGCATTGGCCCACTCAGTGCTTCTGACCCGCTCGATCTGGCACGCGCTCTGCGCGTGGGACTGGAAGCGCCCATGCAGCTAACCGCAGCATTTTTGCGCGCCACGCAAGGCTGGCCTGGCCAACGCAAGGTACTCAATATTTCGTCAGGTCTAGGGCGGCATGCCATGGCCTCGCAAGCAGGTTATTGCGCCGCCAAAGCTGGTATTGACCACTTCACGCGCTGCGTGGCGCTGGAAGAAGCCTTGAAACCACACGGTGCCCGGCTGTGTTCACTGGCACCTGGCGTGATAGATACCGACATGCAGGTTCAACTGCGCAGTGCAGACAGCTCGGATTTTCCAGACCAGGCCAGCTTTCTGGGGCTCAAGGCCAACGGATCACTGACTTCGCCCAATGAAGCCGCCAGGCGTTTGCTGGCTTACCTGGCACGGCCAGACTTTGGTGTAAACCCGGTAGCTGACGTACGGGACTGACGCCCTTGCCTGCGTACTATCTTCAGTAAATTTCAGGCACCAGGATGTCTTTGGATACTGGCTGGCGCACGTAATCCTCATGCCTGACACGCTCAGGCAGGACGATAGCCGGGTGTTCTGTTTCGCCGTAAGGCATTTGCGCCAGCAAGTGGTGGATGCAGTTCAGACGGGCTTTTTTCTTGTCAATGGCCTGCACCACCCACCAGGGTGCTTCGGGTATGTGGGTACGTTCCAGCATGATTTCCTTGGCCTTGGTGTACTCCTCCCAGCGGCGGCGTGACTCCAGGTCCATCGGGCTGAGCTTCCACTGTTTGAGCGGATCGTAAATACGGCCTAGAAACCGCAGGTGTTGCTCTTCGTCAGAAATTGAAAACCAGTATTTGATGAGCTGGATGCCCGAGCTGACCAGCATTTTTTCAAGCGCTGGTACCGTCCTGAAAAATTCTTCGTACTGCTCGTCGGTACAAAAACCCATCACGCGCTCCACGCCAGCGCGGTTGTACCAGCTGCGGTCAAAAAGTACGATCTCGCCAGCAGCAGGCAGGTGCGACATGTAGCGCTGAAAGTACCACTGCGTGCGCTCCCGCTCATTGGGTGCAGGCAAAGCCGCCACACGGCAAATGCGCGGATTGAGCCGCTGGGTGATGCGCTTGATCACACCGCCCTTGCCTGCGGCGTCGCGGCCTTCAAACAGAATCACCACCTTGTGACCGGTACTGACCACCCAGTCCTGCAATTTGACCAACTCTCCCTGAAGCCGGAAAAGCTCACGAAAGTACAGCCGCCGGTTTTCTTTGTCCCGACTCGTTGGAGCAGTTGGCGCCTCGCCTGATACCTGACCTGCACTTTGCTCGTCAAGCTCCATCTCAAGCTCTTCGTCGTAGCTGTCTATCAGGTCATTGCGGATACGCCGTATCAGTTCTTCGTTGCTGGAGTTCAAAGGGTTTCCTGACTTTTTTGACAAATGGATGACCCTCCAGATTACTCGCAGTATGTGTCAATGACGTGAAAATACAGACCTTGGTTGAATGGTTCAAGACAGCGTGTGCATCGCTCAATATTTCAGCGCTTGCTCCCGTACGTCAGGCCTTCAGAGTGCCAAGAGTATTTGGTAAATTTTATCCTTGGTGAGGAGCCGCTTTTTTTTCAACTCCTCCAGAGCTTCATCCGTAATGACGCTGTCTCCCAGCTCGTAGCGGGCAATGGCATGGTTGTCTTCGTCGTACTCCGTAAAAAAACGGGCAAAGTGCGCATCTGAGGCTTTGAGCGCCCGCATCTTGTCGAGGTACTCAGGAAACTCATGGGCCAGGTCGTGGTTTAGCAGATCCATACAGACTTTCTTTCTTTCTTTCGCTATTGGCGAATAATCATCACAGGTAAATGGGTGTTCGACAAGACTTGCGAGGCCACGCTGCCGAGCATCAGTTTTTCAAGACCTTTGCGGCCATGCGATCCCATCACGATCAGGTCAGCACCCGACGATTCAGCCGCAGCCAGAATGCTTTTGTACACGCCCTGCCCTTCAATGACCGATGACGTGGCTTTCACATCTGCCGTCTCACACAACTGCAGGGCGGACTGCACCGCCAGTCTGGCTTCTGCCGTGGCTGCACTGAGGTAATCGGTTTGCCCTGAGGCGACCTCCATGCCGAGCCCGGCGAACGCGTATATATCGACCACGCTGAGCAGCGTCACGTGGCTGCCGAACGCCTTCGCCAGTGCAATGGCTTTAGTAACTGCTGCTTCGGACGTGGACGAGCCGTCTAGCGGAACCAAAATATGTTCAAACATGATGAAATCTCCTTCATTGAACTTCTTTTTATCAGGTCAGAACGCCAGTAGCCAAGCGCTGTACAAGGCACGCCGGACACCAGCCCCAGCCGCTTGGCCTGAGGTAAAAAGTCACTTCAACACTTGTACAACATTCGCGGTTGAAACACCATCAGACAACTGCCCTGGGTTCCAAAAACAGTCGCAAGCGGTCAGCGATGGCGCCCCCGCAGTCTGCCAAAGATCTGCAAACTCGTTGACAGCGAATCAAGCCTCGATCTTCACACCCTTCCAGAAGGCCACATGATCTTTGATGTTGTCTGCAGCGGACTTGGGGTTCGGGTAATACCAGGCCGCATCTGTGTTCATCTCACCATTGACCAGCAGCGAGTAGTAGCTTGCCTGGCCTTTCCAGGCACACATCGTGTGGTGGTTGCTGAACGTCACGTAATCGTGGTTCAAAGAGCTTGCAGGGAAGTAATGGTTTCCCTCCAGCACGACAGTGGTGTCGCTTTGTGCAATCACTGCACCGTTCCAGATCGCTTTCATGGGATGGCCTTGTTCAAAAATGGGTTCAGGAGTTGTCGGTACATTGGCGTTGAATACGTGACGTTGTTTAAAAGCGTACCAGATGCAGATTACCGCCGTATCGTGCCTCCAACTCTATCCCATGACGGGCTGTCTGGCTCGACCTGATTGGTGCAACCCGTCAACCCGCTGTATTGGCCATACGCAAATTTTTGCCTTCAACAATGACTTTTGAGCCAACGGGAACGGTGCCCGATACTTCCATGTTACGCTTGCTGCCATCGTCCATACGCAGGCGAACGTCATAGACCGTGACACGTTTCATATTCTTTTCGATGGCATTGCCAGCAAATGCGCCTCCAGCCAGGCCTGCTACGGTGGCAAGCGTCTTGCCATTGCCACCACCCACCCGGCTGCCAAGCAGCCCGCCGAGTAAGCCGCCAGCGACGGTACCGAGGCCGATGGTCTGGTTGCCTACGGCAACGCCATTGACCTGGCCCTGACGCTGCACTGCAGTCACCGATTCAACCGTTGCACAATCAGCACAAAAACTGGCTTGCGACGACTGCACGGGCTTTGGTTGAACCGCGCTGTGTTTGGCCACGGCATGAACCGGTTTTGGGGTTTCAGACAACAGCCTGGTCGCAGGCAATGGTTTGGTTTGAGCCACTGTCACGGGTGCCAGCGTTGCAAGGCCGGGTTGTGCCTCATAACGGTTGACCACCAGTGCAGCAGCCAGTGCCATCACCGTGACACCCAGAACCGCGACGATAGCAACCAGCGCCTTGCTGTGCTGCATGCGGTTCGCGATGCCTGGCTGATAAGCCGGGGCAGCTGCAAAACCGGGGTTTGTAGGTGGGACTTGTTTGATTTCCATCATGGACTCCTGATTGAGTCCCATTGTGCGCAGGTAAACGGCAAGTCCGGTGTAGGACAGTGTGAAGTCAGGTAATCATCCGTTACCGCACATGCGCTTCTTTCTTCTCCGCGTCGTCCGCGACAAGAACGCGCGGTATGCCCGCTTAAACACCCCCATGCGGGTGCGTCGGGTCAATCCACAGCACCGTGGCAGGCATCTCAACCGGCTCAATCGCCAGATTCACAGCCACCGCTTCACCGTCACTGCGGCACAGCACACACTCCAGCGCCTCGGTCGCGCTGGCGTTGATTTCCTGATGCGGAACGTAGGGTGGCACGTAAATGAAGTCACCCGGCCCGGCCTCGGCGGTAAACTCAAGCTGATCGCCCCAGCGCATGCGTGCCTTACCTTTGATCACATAAATCACGCTTTCCAGGTGGCCGTGGTGGTGCGCACCGGTTTTGGCATCGGCATGAATCGTGACGGTGCCTGCCCACAGCTTTTGTGCGCCGACTCTTGCAAAGTTGATCGCCGCCTTGCGGTCCATGCCGGGTGTTTGTGCCGTGTTGCCGTCCAGCTGGTTTGCGCCTACTACCCGCACGCCGTCGTGCTTCCAGCGCGGCTCTGCGGGGGCATGGTCATGTTCATGGGAACCGTCGTGCGTATGGTCGTGTGAATGTGTCATGGCAGTCCTGACTAATCAGATGGGGGTTGATCCAGCAAAGCTGCATAAACCAGGTTACGAAACAGGGGGCGGAAGTACTCCCGCTGGTTGGGTGCCTGAATCATCATGAGGGCGAACATGTTCAGCGCCGGATCGACAAAAAAAGTCGTGCCTGCGATGCCACCCCAATAATACAGACCTACCGAGCCGGGCACGGCCGCCAGCCCTGCTGCAGTCCGCACGGCAAACCCGAGGCCAAAGCCGTGGCCTGGTGGCAGCAAAGCCGGTGAAGCGCCTGTGGGGTTCACCGGGATAGCGCCCAGATGGTCGGCCGTCATGAAATCAACCGTGTGCGGCCCCAACAGCCGCACACCGTCCAGTTCACCCCGGTTCAGCATGAACTGTAAAAACCGGGCGTAGTCCATGGCGGTTGAAGCCAGCCCGCCACCGCCTGCTGCCATGGGGGCTTGACTGCGAATATCAATCATCTGCATCGGTATGCCGCCGTCAAGGTCGTGCGCATACGGCTCAGCGATGCGCCCATGCTGCGCGGCAGGCACTGAAAAATCAGTCTCGTGCATGCCCAGCGGACTCAAAATTTTCTCTTGAAGGAACATTGCAAGTGTTTGCCCGCTCAGCACCTCCACCAGCCGCCCCAACACATCGGTTGCGCGGCTGTACTCCCACATGCTGCCTGGGTCAGCCAGCAAAGGCAATGCCGCCAGGGCTTCTGAAAACTCGGCATTGCTGCGCTGACGCGAGCCGATGCGGGCTTGTGCGTACTGCCTGTGCACCGGCGAGTTGCCCATGAATTCATAAGTCAACCCGGCGGTGTGCCGCAGTAAATCATGTACCGTGGCTTCGCGGACAGGTGGCCGCCCTGTCGGCGAATCGCCAGCGCCATCCAGTACACCAGATACACCAGACAAAGCCACATGCTGCGAAGCAAACTCGGGCAGGTACTTGGCCACCGGGTCGCTAAGCATCACACAGCCCTGCTCCATCAGCATCATGACGGCCACCGAGACGATCGGCTTGGTCATCGAATAGATACGGAAAATCGAGTCCCTGGTCATCGGCTCGCCTGTCCCAGGGTTTTGCGCCCCCAGACTTTCAAACAAAGCCACCTTGCCGTGACGCGCCACCAGCACCACGGCGCCTGGCAGGCGTTGCCGGTCAATTTCTGACTGCAGCACGGCCAGCAGGCGAGTAGCGCGCTCGCTGCACAAGCCGGACTGGTCTGGCGATGCCATTGGCAATGAAGGGGTCACTGCTGGCGTTCCTGTTAAAGCGGTTCCCATGCTGGCTTAACCTGCCACAGCATGATCGCCATAACGCTGCCTGGCCAGTGCGGCACCTTGCACCAGTGCCTGCAGCTTTTTAACGGCAATGGCGCGGTCCATCGGTGCCAGGCCACAGTTGGTGCAAGGCAGCAAGCGGTCTCGGGGCACAAACTGCAAGGCTTTGCCAATGGTGTCTGCAATCTGCTCCGGGGTTTCAATCACGTCGCTGGCCACATCAATCACGCCCACCATCACGTCCTTGCCCTCCAGCAACGCCATCAGATGCGGCGGAACATGCGAGTGGTAGCACTCCAGGCTGACCTGTTGAATGCTGCTTTTAGCCAGCGCGGGCAGCACCTGCTCATATTGCCGCCATTCATCACCCAGGGTTTCTTTCCAGTCGGTATTGGCCTTGATGCCATAACCGTAGCAAATATGCACGGCGGTGGTGCAGGTCAGGCCTTTGACAGCGACCTCCAAGGCTTTTACACCCCAGTCTGCAGCGTCTTTCATGTACACATTGAAAGCTGGTTCATCAAACTGGATGATGTCCACGCCGTCAGCCTGCAGCGCCAGTGCTTCCTGGTTGAGCAGCTCGGCAAACGCCATGGCCATCTTCACGCGGTCGCCGTAGAACTGGTCTGAGACGGTGTCCACAATCGTCATCGGGCCGGGCAAGGTGAATTTTATTTTTTTGGCGGTGTGCGCACGCAGCAGTTGGGCCTCGGCAGCATGCACGCGGCCTTTTAATTTCAGGGTGGAGACCACCTGCGGCACCATGGCATCGTAGCGGTTGTCACGTATGCCCATCTTGACCTTGTGCTCAAAGTCAATGCCTTCGACCTGCTCCAGAAAGCCGTGCACAAAATGCTGGCGTGACTGCTCGCCGTCCCCGATCACATCCAGGCCCGCATCTTCCTGCGCCTTGATCCAGAGCAGTGTTGCATCGGCCTTGGCCTGCTTGAGTTCCTCGCCTTCAGCTTTCCACTGTGGCCAGAGTTTGTGGGTCTCAGACAACCAGGCGGGTTTGGGAAGGCTGCCAGCAATGGCGGTGTTGAAAAATTTTGTCGTCATGAGGTTTGTCTTGCTTGTTGTTGAAATCGGTCATCGCAGCCACCCGCACAGCGTGCGGCTTTATTGCAATGCATGCACATTATAAAAACGCTTGTGCCAGCAGCGCATACGAGCGCTTTCTGGCTGCCACCTCATGCGCCCAGGTGATGACGACCAGCTCGTCAACCTCATAAGTCTCGGCCAGTGCGCGCAGTTTTGCAGCGACTTGTGCGCTGCTGCCTGCCAGGGCCGTGCTGCGCAATCTGTCCACTTCGACTTGTTCGGCCGGGCTATAAGGGCGCAGAGCCACTTCGGCAGGCGATGGCAGTGGCCCCAGCAAACCCTTGTTGCGGTCAAGCTTCCAGCGCTCCCGGCCAGAAAAGTGATGCCAGGCTTCGGCTTCGGTATCAGCGGCTAAAGCCCAGACGCACAGCACCGCCTGTGGCCGGGGAAAGCGCGCACTCGGTTTGTAAAGTCGGCGGTACAGATCCAGCGCCTGGTCTGCACCCTGCCCGTCCGTGATGAACCAGGCAAACGCATAGGGCAAGCCATAGTGCGCCGCCAGCTGCGCGCCATAGTCAGAGCTGCCCAATATCCACAAGTCAGGACTGGTGAGGCCCATCGGGTTGGCGGTCACGCCATGGCCAGGGTGGCCTGCTGGCAAGTCCACACCCGACACCCAGGCCTGCAGCTCGCGCACCTGCACCGGAAAGTTGTCTGCCGACTGGTGCGCGTCGGCCCTTAAAAGCCGGGCAGTGCGCATGTCAGAGCCCGGCGCACGCCCGACACCCAGATCAATGCGGCCGGGCGCAAGCGCCTCCAGCACGCGGAACTGCTCCGCCACTTTCAACGCAGCATAGTGCGGCAACATCACACCAGCACTGCCAATGCGTATGCGGCTGGTGGTCACCGCGATGGCCGCCATCAGTACTTCAGGTGCAGAGCCGACGATGCTGGGGTGGCTATGGTGTTCACTGACCCAAAACCGGTGGTAACCCAATGCTTCGCAATAAGGGGCAAGCGCCAGTGTTTCGCGGATGGCGTCATCTTCGCCCCGGCCCGAAACTGCGACCGACTGGTCAAGAACTGAAAGGGAAATTTTGCGCAAACTCATGCCCAAACTATAGCCACACTGCGCTGGCTGCTACCAAAGCGGCCTACAAGGCAGTCTCTGTTCCAATACAGGACTATTTTCCGCAGCTACAAAGAAGACGCCCCATGGCACTCAAAGCCACCATTTACAAAGCCCAACTGGCCATAGCCGACATGGACCGCGGCGTTTATGCCGACCACAACGTCATCATCGCCCGCCATCCGTCCGAGGCCGACGAACGCATGATGATCCGCCTGCTGGCGTTTGCCCTGAACGTGCCGGCAGACGACAAAAACGGCAAACTCGACTTTGCCAAAGACCTGTGGGATGTGGACGAGCCCGCCCTGTGGCACAAGGACTACACCGAGCAGATCAGGCACTGGATAGACGTAGGCCAGCCCGACGACAAACGCCTGATGAAGGCCGCTGGCCGCGCTGAACGCGTGACCAGCTACAGCTTTTCAAGCAGCACACCAGTCTGGTGGAAAGGCATCGAAACCAAACTGACCCGGGCGTCAAACCTGGTGGTCTGGCAGATCGAAGCCGCCCAAAGCCAGGCGCTGGCCAAACTGGCAGAGCGCAGCATGCAGTTGCAGGTCACCATTCAGGACGGCACCGTCTGGATGAGTACCACCACAGATTCGGTCGAAATCACGCCGAAGCGATTGACTGCGAGTCTGTGAAAGTGCAGACTGCGCAGGGCAATGAGGTTGGCGAGGCTGACAAGTTTTTCGGCTCCGTTGATCAGCATGCACACGCATTTCAGGTCAAGCGGCAACTGTCTGGCTAGCATGGGCTGGTCGGCGCAGACGTAAATGGTGCGCGATAACTTGTCGTATTTGCCGTTGACCACAGCGTCTACGCCGGGCAATACAGGGCCGCTTCCTGCATCCATAGCCACCATGCGCAGTTGACCTTCCATGGAGCTGGATTCACCTATGGATATAAAGTCAATGGCACCTGGATCGCCAGCTGTAAGTTGGCCATGCTTTCACTCTTATTTTGCTACTAAATAGATAGCTTCATGGGCATGTTCTACGCGCACTGGAACGCTATTTCGCTTCTGAAAAAGCGAGGCGAAAGGGTGCCATCAATGACGGCCTGGCCAGAGGCACTCAAATCCGGTGGTTGACCGGTCCTCAAGGCCACACCAGCACCACCACCCGTCCATCCGGTTTGAACAAGGTGCCTGCGGCTGTGAGGTCTGCAAGCATGGCGGCGCGTTCGGGGTTGGTAGCGCTGTCTGTTTGCGGTGTTGAGAGGGTTTTGCGTGCCGGGTCGGTGCCTGGGTTTGGACGCTTATCCAGACCCGTGTCAAAGCGCACGTCGAAGCGCGTAGTGGCCACCCAGAGCGGGCGGCAATCGGGCAGCAGGCAGTAAGCGGTTTTCCACAGCTGCGCCTGGTGGTTACGCCGGGTGGTCGGTTCAGGCGCATCAGGTTTTTCAAAGCTCAGGTCTTGCGGCTTGTCCGCATAAAAGGCAGGGGCTTGCAGACCGGTCGGGTCGGGCTGATTCGCCAGTGTGCTGAGGGTCTTTTGCAGAAGGTGCAGTGGCGTGAGCGCGTTTGCAGAGTGCCAGCCCGCGCGTTTAAAAACTGCTGCCAGGTCTGCCTCCTGACCCACCAGCAGCACCGAGACGGGCGCGCGCTGCCCGCCCATGAGTCCTTCGCTCCAGCGCGGCAGGACTGCAGGCCACGCTTTTTGCAGTTGTTGCAGGCTGACTGGCTGGGCAGAGGGCACTGGCGGGGCAGCAAGCAACCGGGTTCTGCCCGCAATCACCACTGCCGCCCCGATGGCAAACAGCATCAGCACCGCCCCTGTTGCACGCAGACCAGCCGCACCGGGAAAGGGCAGGCGGTAGCTGTCAAGCCAGACGATACGACCCCGGTAGTACAGAAAAAACAGCACCAGCGCCAGCAACATCAGCGCCAGCGCCAGACTGCCCAGCAGGTCTGACGGCCAATGCACGCCCAGGTACAGCCGCGACAGGCCAACGCCAGCCGTCAGCAGCAGCAAGGCCACCACGCCCAGCGCCCGCAGGCCACGCTGCAGGCCGCTGGACAGCAGCAGGGCCGCCATGAGCCCATACACCACTGCACTGCCCAGCATGTGCCCGGACGGAAAGCTGGCCTCATGCGCGGTAATGATCGCGTCCAGAGGCCGCGGGTGTGAAATCAGCATTTTCAGGCTCACCGACAGCAAATCGACCAGCAGCAGGGCAGACAACACGCCAGCCGCCAGACGTGGTCGCTGTGCGGCCATGGCCCGCAGTGCCACGCCAGCGCACAGCAGCGTCAGCACGACCGGGCTGCCCAGCTCTGTTAGCACCAGCATGACCTGTGTTGACGCCGGAGTGCGATAAGCGGCTACCAGGTTGTGCAGCCGCAGGTCAAAAATAACCAGCGGGTCTTGCGTTATCACGTCCTCTGTCACCCCCAGAAATAGCCACAGCCCTGCCAGCATGGCCAGACCGGCAAACGTGCCTAGCAGGCCCCAGGGATGATGGGGGTCCATGCGACGACTCACGAACTGGGCCGAGAGCGGAAAGCGGGTGCTTAAGCTGCCACTCAGGCAAGGTTGCTGCGGTGTCTTGTTTTTAGAGGGTCGAGCGGGTGCGACGACAAGCCAAAAGCAGCCTTTGCGTTCCACAAAAAACAGCACGACCCACAACAGGCCTGTCGGTACAAGGAGCAGCGTCACAAACGCAAGGGCGCAAGCAGTCATCGGTGAAAGCATGGTGTCTTTTCAGTGCAGTAAAAAGCGCAGGGCCGGGTTGACTGTGTAGGCAAACCATGACTTGCACGATCCGGCGCGGGGCTTGCCCGCAGGATGCTGCACAGCCTGATTGTGTGGCAATGAGCGATTGGGTATAACGAGAAGGATGAAAAACCAATCTTTTCGCCGCCGTCTGGGCTTTGCGGTGCAGGGCGTGCGCGTCGCCTGGCGGCATGAAAGCAGCTTTCGCCTGCAGTTCCTGGCTGCCGGGGTGTTACTGTTGGCGCTGCTGTGGTTCAGGCCGGCTGCAGTGTGGTGGGCAGTGCTGCTGATGAACTGCGGCATGGTGCTGGCAGCTGAGCTTTTCAACACCGCGCTGGAGCACACACTTGACCACCTGAGCCCGGAGCATCACCCTGCCGTTGGAATCGCCAAGGACTGCAGCGCGGGCGCGGTGTTGCTGCTCAGCCTGACGGCGATCGGCAGCTTCATGGCCTTTTTGGTCGCCCAGTGGCGTGCGGCTTAATTCCATTCTCACATCGATAGGAGATTAGGCGCGAAGCTGCAGACAGTGCTTCAGCACGGCAAAGCGAAGCAACAACATATCGTATGGATATGGATATGGAATAAGGCAAGGGTTTTTTAGCCCATGGCGCACAGACAGGTGTCAATTGTGCCGGGCTGAGACGGATGAATAGCCAATAAAAAGAACCATCAGTGCTATAAATGATGTAGCTGCTGGCCTAATCTTTGTAAGGGCTGCGGCCGTTTTTATGTCTGAATTTGGGTAACTAACCCGAGTTCTGGATAAAAAGAGCCGCTCAAATGGAATACCTGTCACCAGACTGTCACCAGCACTGGCAAGAAAAAAGCCCACTATCGTTTTAATAGCGGGCTTTTGAATGCCTGTAAGGCTTATCTGGTGGGACCTGCGGGGGTCGAACCCACGACAAACGGATTAAAAGTCGGATTAATTAAATATTTTCCTCTGTTGATCAATGTAGATAAAATGTATATAAATCAACCACATACGAGCATAAATGCTGCTTTTTGTGTTGATTAATATTCGCTGAAATACGGCAAAAGTGGCTACATGGTGGCTACATGAGCGGTATTTTGGCTACATGGTGGCTACATGGAAAGAGGTGAAAAATGGCACGGCCCAAGAAAACCGACGCACCAGACCTGGCGCAATCCTTTGACCTGACCGCCGGCCTGATTGAGCGCCTGACCTGCCCGGCTGACAAGCAACAGGTTTTCATGCGCGACGCCAAAGCGCCGGGGTTGCGAGTTCGCGCAACGCCCGTCAGCGCAAAACACCCGACCGGCTTCAAATCGTTTGTGTTTGAAAAAAAGCTGGACCGCCAGACCATACGCCGCACCATTGGGGACGTGCGCGCCTGGAGCATTGAAGCGGCCCGCATCGAGGCCGCCCGGCTCGCCGTGATGTTCAACACGGGTACCGATCCGCGCGAGTTGCAGCGCCAGCAAGACGCCGACAAGGCCGCAAAGAAAGCCCTGGCTGCTGCGCATGCCGTCACCGTCGGCGAAGCCTGGGAAGCCTATCTGGCGGCACGTGAACCGCATTGGGGCGCGCGCCATTACCTCGACCATCTGGCACTCACAAAAGCCGGTGGCTTGCCTGCCGCGCGTGGCACCCGTGGGCTGGGCGTGACCGTTGCCGCGCCGATACATTCGCTGGTAGCACTGCCCCTGCGTGACCTGACATCATCCGTGATAGAGGCCTGGGCCGCCAAAGAAGCCAAGACCCGCCCGACCAGTGCCCGGCTTGCATGGCGTTGTCTCAAGGCGTTTTTAAGCTGGTGTGCTGAACAGGCCGACTATGCGCCCGTGATGTCCCCCGTCAATCCAGCCAAGACCAAAAAGACCCGCGAAGCATTGGGCAAGCCACAGGTGAAGCAAGATGCTTTGCTGCGTGAGCAATTGCCGGTGTGGTTTGATGCCGTTCTCAAAATGAACAATTCAACCGTCTCGGCTTACCTTCAATGCTTGTTGCTTACCGGGGCACGGCCAGGCGAGATCAGGGCCATGCAGTGGAGCGACATCAACACCAAATGGCACGGCTTGACCATCCGGGACAAGGTGGAAGGCGAACGGGTTATTCCGTTGACCCCCTACGTCTCGCAACTTCTGCACGCCCTGCCCCGTCACAATCAATGGGTGTTTGCCAGCAATCAGCGCGGCGGTGTGAAGGTGTCCGGCACCATGGCCAGGCCGAACACAGCATTTACCCAAGCCTGCAAAGTCGCTGGCATTGATGGCCTGACCCTGCACGGTTTGCGCCGTTCGTTCAAGAGCCTGACCGAGTGGCTAGAGATACCTGCTGGTGTGGTGGCGCAGCTCATGGGCCACAAACCCAGCGCAACCGCTGAAAAGCATTACACCGTCAGGCCGCTCGACCTACTGCGTATTCATCATGAAAAGATTGAGGCGTGGATTCTGGAGCAAGCCGGGGTTGTGTTTGATGCCAAGGCTGCACCCAGTGCTCTGCGTGTGGTGGCCCGCTGATGCCCGTCGAAACAAATCTATCTGTAACCTATAATTCACAAAAGTATGTTTGAAGTCCTCACCTATCAAGACGGGCAAGGTGATAAGCCCTATGCAAACTGGCTTGTCAAGCTGGCGGATCGACAAGCAAAGGCCCGCGTCATGGTACGGGTGAACCGGATGGCCGGTGGCAACTTCGGCGACTGCAAACCGATTGCTGATGGGGTTTGGGAGTTGCGTATTGACTGGGGGCCAGGCTACCGCGTGTATTACGCGCAGTCTGGCAAACGCTTGATCTTGCTGCTGACAGGTGGCGACAAGCGCAAGCAGCAGGCCGACATTGACGCTGCTGTCGGTTATTGGAACGATTGGAAAAGGAAGAACGCGAAATGAAAGCCTCACAATCACACGACGAAACCGTAGTCGAGATGCTCAAAGCCGACCCGGAGATGGCCGACGTTTATCTTGCAACTGCGCTTGAAGAAGCCAATCTGCCAGGCGGTCAATTCGCTCTTTTGGCAGCCCTGCGCCACATTGCCGAAGCACAGGGTATGGCCGCTGTAGCCGAAAAGGCAGGCATGCCGCGTGAGAGCCTTTACCGTGCCTTGTCGCCCAAAGGTAACCCGACACTTAAGACGTTGTTGGCTGTACTGGGTGCGTCTGGCCTGCAATTGGGTGTGACGCGCACTGGACAGCAGGCTTGAGTCGGCAGGCTCCACCCGGTCTCACCCGGTCTCACCCGAGGGTACTTCAGTATTTGTGCCGTTACTGCGAAACGAAAAAAAAGCGGGATGCCTTCACTCGCCCAATCAGAGTTTTGATTTGAAGAGAACGCCTAAAGGAGTCCAAGTTTGAGTTCAACGCAAGATGTCGCAACGTTGTTTGAAGACTGGCAACGCGCAAAAGAACGCGTTGACAAATGGAGCGCTGCATATCCAAACAATATGCCCTCAGAAATGAAGGTCCAAGAAATCGAACTTATCGAAGCACAAACCGCTTTCAGGGCGCTAGATGAGCAAATCAAGATCGCACGGGGTGATAACTATCCTGAGATGGTTGGCAGTCAGTCACCGCTTCGCAGTGCTGCCAAAAGTCAAAGTACTGAAACCAAAGAACAACGGCAAGATCGACGACTGGCTCAATGCGAAGCCGCAGGATTGCCGATGGACAAAATGGCCGCTCATAGGTTGCCCAATGGTGTCGGTGCAATTGCAAGCAAAGAGGGCATCTCGCGCCAAGCATTTTCAGAGGACGTGAAGACCGCTATAAAAAGGCGAGAAAAGAACAAAAAGGAAGGGGTAATCGTGCACCGTATTTAGATGCAGGCGCCTGCATTTACCTGCATTTGATACGGTGTTTTAGCTCTTGCGATGCAAATGCAGGCACCGGAGTGTGTGACGGCATAGGGTGACATGCCAATTAATTCATATCGCCGCGCTATTGCGGTGACATTGAAAGTCTTGACATGTTCCCTATCAAAGTCGGCGCGAATAGCGCCAAATCGCCTTCAGGGGCGGTACTACTGTTATCTGATTTTGTCCCACTCGATCAGGAAACCCGCACCCACGTCTCCACCAAAGTGATGTGCTACCACCTTGGTCGTAAGGAGCAGACTGCCCGGGGCTGGGCCTGCAATGAGGACGGCCCTATCCGCCCTATCCGTGTGAACGGCCGCCTTGCGTGGCCGGTCAGCAACATCCGGCGCATCCTGGGTGTCACGTTGAAAGTGGGGGGCTAAATCATGGCGACCTCCACAAAACCACCCAAAACCCTTCAAACCACCCAGTCGTCGACGACCGTGGCCTGGGCCGATGCAGCTGCAGAATCAACCCTTGCGGCAGCAAGCACAACCACCACGTCGGCGTCTTTGATGCTCGCGTTCACTGAGATCACCGGCACATTACCCAGCCGTTTGACCAAGGTGCTGGGGCTGAACCCTGACAGCAGCTTGCGCAAAGAAACCGCCGCACAACTCTCCGCCGGTAAATGCCGCCGCATCGATGTTGACGGACTGGTCTCGTTACGCAGCCATCTGGATGGCCTGACGAGCGCCCAGGCCGTGACCTGGGGAATCACCCGGGCCGATACTGCCGACCTTTGCACCGAGGGCAATACAGGCGCGAAGGCGCAGGGTGCCATCGCGCGCACGCGTGCAAACTTCCGCTTTGCAAATGATCCAGGGTTGATGATGCTGGACCACGACGGTTTGCTTAACGGCTCGCTAACGCTTTGATCCGCTTAAGGGCATGCAGCAGGCCAAGGGCTATGCCGACTGTGAACGCTTTGATGTCAAGTATGTGTTTTCCACCAACGGCCACCGCTATGGTGAGTATGACCTTTTCACAAACCTGCAGAATGGCCCGTTTGAATTTGCAGCGTTTCCGCCGCATCCCGATTTAACCGCCCGCTACTCCAAAGACACGGGCATCGACATCACCACGCCTAAGGCCTCTGTGTTATTTCAGGCCGATAGCCCAGCCTGGGCACTTTCGCGTTACTACCAAGACGCAGCCATTCGCGCCGCCTTTGAGAAAATCATTCTCTCTCAACAAAAGGGCGAACCACCGCGCGTGCTGCTGACGCTGGCTACGGGTGCAGGTAAAACGATCATTGCCACCAATTTACTCTGGCGCATGAGCCAGGCCGGGCAGCTATCCAAACCCGCATTGTTTCTTTGCGACCGGGATGAGTTGCGGACCCGGGCTTACAACAAGCTCAGGGCCGCTTTTGGCGATCAGGCCCGCATTGTAGAAACCAAACAAGGTGGTAATGCTGCCAAAAACGCCCGCGTTCACATAGCCACCTATCAAACGCTTGGCCTTGATGACGACGATGATGAAGGCTTCGCCAGTTTCCTGAGCGAGCATTACGGTGAGGATGCTTTCAGCGTCATCATTATCGACGAATGCCACCGCTCGGCCTGGGGCAAGTGGTCCGAGGTCCTCAAACGCAATCCCAATGCCATCCAGATTGGCCTAACAGCAACGCCACGCAAACTGCACGAAGTCAAAGGCGTTACCAATGACGATGATGAAATCACCGCTAACAACCACAAATACTTTGGTGAACCGGTTTACGAATACACGCTGATTCAGGCCCAGGAAGACGGCTACTTGGCCGCTTGCGAAATCGAAAAGCGCAAAGCCAACATCGACAACCGCGTATTCACCAAAGCCGACATTCTTGCTGCCAAGCCGGTAGACATCCGCACCGGTATACCGTTGACAGCAGCCGACCTGACCAAAGACGAATACACCGGCAAAGACTTTGACAACGAAGTTTTTATTGACATGCGTACGCCAGCCATGTGCGCCGACCTGTTTCAGTTGCTTTGTAAAAATGGCGGCCCCGAGCAGAAGGTCATCATTTTTTGCAACCGCGAAATCCATGCCGACCGCGTCGCCCAGCAAATGAATAACCTTTACACCCGCTGGTGTACGGCACAGGGGCAAACGCCGAAGGATCATTACGCCTTCAAGTGTATGGGCGGGGCCAACAACGGTTCGGACATGATTGAACCGATGCGCGGCTCTGGCGAGCGGGCCTTTATCGCCTGTACTGTGGACTTGCTGGAAGCAGGGGTCGATATTGAGCGTCTCAATGCCGTGGTGTTTTTTCGGTATCTTCAATCGCCCATCAAGTTCTATCAAATGGTTGGGCGTGGCACACGCATCCATGAGGAAACCCAAAAGTACAAGTTTTGGCTCTACGACTACACCGATGTCACCAGCCTGTTTGGCACTGACTTCATTACCAAACCCAAACCACCTGGTGGCGGAGGTGGTGCAGGCGGTGGTGACCCTGGCGGAGGCGGGGGTGGCGGCGACGATGCTGGCCCTGCGGTGGCCCAGATAGGCGGGCACACGGTGATCGTAAACCCTCAAGGTCGGTTTATATTGAGCCGCCGAGAGGGGCGCGACACACCTGTCCCTGTGGATGAATACCGCCGTGAAGTCATGCAGCGCGTGCTGAGCGAGGCGCATAACCTAGATGATTTCCGCAATCTTTGGATCGAGCAGCCCAAGCGCAGGAAATTAATAGACCACATCCTGAGCGACAACTTCAGCCCGGATGTGATTCGTGAAATAGACCAGATGAATGACTTTGACCTGTATGACTTTTTTGGACACCACGGTTACCATGCCCGCGCCCTTAAGCGCCCTGAGCGCGGTGCGATGTTTATTACCAGCTGATGTTACGCAGCCCCACGGAGAAGCTGAAGTTCTGCATAGGCCTGTGGGGTGGCTTTGATAAGGAGCTTTGCTCGAAGCGCAAAGTGGTTAAGGTTGTGTTTCATCTTCAGGCACTCCAGTTTGAATACGGCATAAATTGCCATGAAGACGTGGTTGCACTGTGTCGTCACAGTGCGCGTTGGTGACT
>JBBRMH010000077.1:0-17648 GCA_038230935.1 Burkholderiales bacterium
AAGGCCATGATTTCCCCACTCTTGCTCCTCTTTCTCCTCTTGCTTCTCTTGCTCTGCGTTCTCAGCGCCTCTGCGTTAAAAGTCTTCGTGTCCTTTTAGCTGCGGTGCCTGCATGCGTGAAGCCAGCCACACCAGCACCAGCACCGGCAGGCCCAGCACGGCGGTTGCAGTGAAAAAATGGCTGTAGCCAAACGCGTCCACATACTTGCCTGAGTAGCCGGCCAGAAACTTTGGCAGCAGCAGCATCATGGAGCTGAACAGGGCATATTGCGTGGCTGAATAGTTGACGTTGGTCAGGCTCGACAGGTAAGCAATAAAGGCCGCTGAGGCAATACCGCTGGACAGGTTGTCGGCAGAAATTACAAAAATCAGCGCGTTCACGTCATGGCCGCGCGAGCCCAGCCAGGCAAACAGCAGGTTGCTGCCCGCACTCAGCACTGCGCCCAGCATCAGCACCTTCATCACGCCAAAACGCATGGCAAGAGCACCGCCTACAAACGCGCCCACCAGCGTCATGATGACACCATAGATTTTGGTCACTGCAGCGACTTCGTCCTTGGTGTAGCCCATATCGACATAAAACGGGTTGGCCATGATGCCCATCACCACATCGCTGATGCGGTAGATGGCTATCAGCCCCAGGATCAAAATCGCCTGCTTGCCGTAGCGCCGCAAAAAGTCGGCAAACGGCTCGACCAGCGCACTTTGAAGCCACTCAGCCGCGTTGCGCGACGGGGTTTGCGCGCGTGCTGCGGGTTCGGGCGACCACAGAACCGTCACCACACCCAGCAGCATCGACGCTGCCATCGCCAGGTAAGCGGTTTGCCACGCGCCCTGCTGGTACAGCGCGGCGTTGGGCACCTCGGCGCGTGCAGCAATCCACAGCGCCCCGGCCCCGGCCCAGATCATCGCGATGCGGTAGCCGGTCTGGTAGGCCGCTGCCAGCGCGGCCTGGTGCTGCGTATCGGCTGATTCAATGCGGTAGGCGTCCAGCGCAATGTCCTGTGTGGCCGAGCCAAAAGCCACAGCGAGTGCGCACCACACCACGGGTGTGAGGGCCACGCGCGGGTCGGTCAGCGCCATGCCCACCAGCCCGCCCATGATGGCCAGTTGCGCCAGCAGCAGCCAGCTGCGGCGGCGGCCCAGCCAGCGCGTGAGCACGGGTATCGGCATGCGGTCCACCAGCGGTGCCCAGACCCATTTGAAGCCATAAGCCAGGCCGACCCAGCTCAGGTAGCCAATCGTGGTGCGGTCAATGCCCGCCTCGCGCAGCCAGAAGCTCAGCGTGCCAAACACCAGCAACAAAGGCAGCCCGGCTGAAAAGCCCAGCAGCAGCATGCGCAGCGTGGCCGCTTCGGTGTAGACACGCCAGATATCGCCCCAGGCTTGTTTGACAACAGGGGCTGTGCCGCTGGGCGGGTTGAGAGTTGGTGTTTTGTCTGACATGAAATTTTCAATTAATGACTATTATTGCCCTATGTGTTTACTCTGTGAGGCCAAAAACTCTGCTTGGGCTGGCCGCCGGGCTTTTTTACTGGCAGCTGGCGCGGGTGCGGTGGTTGCGGCTACGCCTGCACTGGCGCAAGTCGATGTGGGGGCACCGTCCCAGCTGCGCAACCTGGTGCCCGCACAAGAAATTGAGACCGCTGCCGCGCAGCAGTACTCCCAGCTGGTATCGGATGCGCGGGCCAAGGGCGCACTTGCCCCGCAGGGCAACCAGCAACTGCAGCGTCTGCGCAACATCGCGGGCCGCCTGGTGCCACAAACCGCGCAGTGGAACGACCGCTCGCGCCAGTGGCGCTGGGAGGTCAACTTGCTGGGCAGCAAGCAGATCAACGCGTTTTGCATGCCCGGCGGCAAGATTGCGTTCTACACCGGCATTCTTGACCAGCTGCAGCTCACCGACGACGAAGCCGCCATGATCATGGGCCACGAAATGGCCCACGCCCTGCGCGAACATGCCCGCTCCCGCATCGCCAAAAGCCAGGGCACCGGTACGATTTTGTCGCTCGGCGCACAGCTGCTGGGCCTGGGCCAGCTGGGCGACGTGGCGGCCAACATTGGCACGCAACTGCTCACCCTGCGCTTTAGCCGCGAAGACGAAACCGATGCCGACCTGGTCGGGCTGGAGCTGGCCGCGCGCGGCGGCTATAACCCCCAGGCATCGGTCAGCCTGTGGCAAAAAATGGGGCAGGCCAGCGGCGGCGCAGGCGGCCCCGGCTTTTTGTCAACCCACCCGTCTGGGCCAGACCGCATCCAGCAACTGCAGGCCAATGTGCCCAAGGTACAGCGGCTGTATGAGCAGGCGCGGGGTTAAAGCCAGTTTTTGAATCAAATAGCCCGCCAGCGCACGTATTGCCTGCGCTGGCAGCTATGATTTTAAGAGCGCTTCAAGGTCAGGCATCACCACTTCCACCCCTTCGAGCGTCAAGCGCCAGGCGCTGGGCCTGTCAACAAAACGCCCGGCGCTGCAGCTTGAGCGCAGCCCTGTCCACGCTGGCTTCTACTTGCGCCATGTCTTCCCTACAGACGCCGTGCTGCAAAAAATGCGTGGACCATTGATCTACCGTCCGGGCCACGGTTTGAATGAGTTCGGTGGCACGCTGGCGCGTCAGGCCAAATTCGCTTAACTCCGTCAGCGCGTTCTCCAAGGTGGATTGCGCCCCTAACCTGCCCACAGCCAAAGACTGGTAACCCATGTTCTGCAGCGTGGGCAGCACATCAAAGGCAGGTGCGAGTTCGTAGTAGCCGTCAAAACCCAGACGCAGGCAATGGTTGCGCTCGTGGTCGTCGGTGTTGTCCATCAGGATGTTGAACACCATGCGCTTGAACAACTCTTCACGCTGTGCTTTTTGCCGGCTGGGGTGGGCCTGGCGCAACAGCACGGTGGCCAGCGCACCATAACTCTCGGTCAGCCCAGCCGCCTTCAGTGCTGTTTTGGCAGAAATGCAATGCAACCGCAGGCTCAGGGTGTCGGTATTGAGGCGGTCAAAGCGCTGCACCGTCAGTGCGTGGCGTCGCTTGCTGTGGACGTGCCGTGCGGGCAGCTGCAGCACACCGGTGACAGCCACGCTGATACCCGCCATCGCGGCCAGCGTCATGCTGGCATGTTCGATGAGGGGCGTGTCCACGGCATCATCGGGTTCGCTGAACTTGATGATGCACGGGCCGTCGCCGGTTTGCAGCAATGCCTTGGGCCGTGCACCACCGAGCGTGACACCAGGTTGAACCAGCCGCTGCATTTCAGGTGTGACAGGTGCTTGTGACTGCACGTCTTCAACAGCTTTTACCAGTTGCGCCAGGTCGCCCAGTTGCGGGTACGGGCCGATGCGGCGGGGTATGTACTGTTCAGCAGATATGGAGATGCCCAGCGCGCCGAAACGGTCGTCACCTGCAAACAGCAGCATCTCGAGAATCGACAGGCGTGCGGGTCGGTCAATGTGGCGGATGATGCGCTCGCCCCACCGATCAGGCCGTGCATCGTTGACGGCACCGGGTGCACTGTCCTTTTCTTCAGCGCTGAACATCTGACCAGCAACGAGGGGCAGGTCTTCGCTCAGCGCAAACGCCGACCAGTCATCTGCGTAAGTGAAGTTGGCGCAGTTCGGCATCAGCTGCGACAAACGGATGGTCCCTGTCAGCATGGGGTTGGCAGGGTTGACCAGCGTCCAGAGATAAAGACGGTCTTGCAGTATATATTCACGCGGCGTAACCCTTTGCATGGTCATGGGCGTGCCTTTTTATTACCGAATATCAGTGAGGCCAGACCTGCTGCAGTATCGTTTGGATTTGTTCCACCCAAGTCCATCCCGGCGATTCGCATGGCTTCTTCAAGCTCAAAGCTGAAATCCTGTTCAACACGTGTTGAAGTGGCAGATATTTCGACAAAGCCGGTACCCGAAGCAGGTGGCGAAACTGGATTCTCCATGCTGCCTGATGCATTTTTTGTCTCCGCTTTTTTCATCGTAGCCCTCGCTGCAGGCTTGCGGCGGGTACGGGTTCTGGCTACCTCCTGCTCCAGTGAGGCATGGTCGTTTTGCGGCGCGATCAGCCCGGCCAGCCCGTGCGCCTGGTTGACAAGCCACATGCACATCACATACGACGCCATGGCCACAGCGGGGTCGCCACGCTCGATGCGCGCCATGGTGGGTTGTGACACGCCCAGACGTTGTGCCCATTGCGCTTGCGTCTCCTTGCGGCGTTTGCGCGCTGTGACGATGTTCTGTGCCAGCTGCTGAATCTGCTGGATAACGGCTTGGGGGTAGTCAGCAGGAGCTATATTTTGCTTTGGCATTCATAGATATTATCAAAATTTTCAATTTGACCAAATCTATAAATTAAAACACGGGTCTGCATGGGTTTGCTGATGTTATCCGAATCTTTGATCTCAGCTTGCGTCCATCAACATACCGGCACAGGTCTTGCAGTGACTGTTATCCCTGATGAGCCTATCAAAGGGGTGTCTGACGCACGACAGCGCCTTTCCAGCCCAACACCATAACCAACCCAAGGAACGCCATGGACGACCAACTGATTCCCGCCTACATCAACGCCTCAGCCGCGCTGCTGGGTATTCCCA
Organism: Burkholderiales bacterium; assembly: GCA_038230935.1. Classification (GTDB taxonomy): domain Bacteria; phylum Pseudomonadota; class Gammaproteobacteria; order Burkholderiales; family Burkholderiaceae_C; genus Polaromonas. The sequence continues at coordinate 4,580 of JBBRMH010000077.1, forward strand.
TGAACGCAGCACGCATCAAGCGGGTCGCCGCCCACATGCAGCGCACCGCAGCCATGGCGGCACTGCTCGAAATTGCCGACCTCGCGGTGCATGAAGAACTGGTTGAAATTTATTGTCCTGCAGCCTTCCCAGGCAGTAAACACGTAGGCAGTGCGCTATGAAAAAAATAGCGTTTGATGCAGCAGCCATGGCCAGCGCCATTCAGTCGGGCGAAGTCAGCGCGCGTGAACTGCTGGACAGCTGCATGGCCCGCATTGCGGCGACTGACGCACAGGTCAACGCCTTTACCAGTCAAGGCCTGGCGCGGGCGCAGCAGGAGGCCGACGCGGTTGACGAGCGCCGTCGCCAGGGCGCGCCGCTGGGGCCGCTGGCGGGTGTGCCCTACGCGGTTAAAAACCTGTATGACATCGAAGGCATCACCACGCTGGCAGGCTCCAAAATCAACCGCAGCCATGCCCCGGCGACTGCCGATGCCTTTTTGGTGCAACAGATGAAGGCCGCAGGCGCGGTGCTGGTCGGCGCGCTCAACATGGACGAATACGCCTACGGCTTTACCACTGAAAACAGCCACTACGGGCCGTGCCATAACCCGCACGACCTGACACGCATTGCCGGTGGCTCATCAGGAGGGTCCGGGGCGTCTGTGGCTGCGGGGCAGGTGCCGCTCACGCTGGGCTCGGACACCAACGGCTCGATCCGTGTGCCCGCCTCGCTGTGCGGTGTGTGGGGTTTGAAACCCACGTTTGGCAGACTGTCGCGGCGCGGTACATACCCGTTTGTGTACAGCCTGGACCACCTCGGCCCGATGGCCAGCAGCCTCGATGGGCTGGCGCTGGCCTACGACGCCCTGCAAAGCCCTGACCCACTGGACGCAGGCTGCCATGCGCTGGACGTGCAAGCGGTCGGACCCGCCCTGGGCGGTGGTCTGGCGGGTCTGCCAAACCTGCGGGTGGGTGTACTGGGTGGCTACTTTCATGACCATGCCGGGCCTGCTGCGCGCGAGGCCGTGGCGCTGGCAGCCCGCACGCTGGGCGCGGATGCCGAAGTGCTGTGGCCCGATGCAGCACTGTCACGAGCTGCAGCATTCATCATTTCCGCCAGCGAAGGCGGCAGCCTGCACCTGCGCGATCTGCGCAATCACGCTGATGACTTTGAACCACTGTCAGTAGACCGCTTTATTTCAGGCGCGCTGCAGCCAGCGGACTGGTACGTGCGCGCCCAGCGCTTTCGCCGGGTGTACCGCGACAAGGTCAACGCGCTGTTCAAAGACTGGGATGTGCTGCTGACGCCTGCTACCCCAGAGAGCGCCACCCCGATTGGCACCGAGTGGCTGGAGATCAACGGCGTGCAGCTGCCATGCCGTGCGGCCATGGGCTTGCTGACCCAGCCGATTTCATTTGCGGGTTGCCCGGTGGTCGCGGCACCCATGTGGCCTGCGAGCGCTAACGGCTTGCCTGTAGGCGTACAAATCATTGCAGCGCCCTGGCGTGAAGACCTGGCCTTTCGCGCTGCACAAGTGCTCAGTCAAGCCGGTGTGGCGTTTATTCAACCTGCCGCAGGGCTTGAGCTGGCTCCGGCGTATTCAGCATGAGAGTTCCCATGGACATCAACCTGCCCGACGTTGTGGCCGAAGTCACCGCCCAGTTTGCCCGCTATGAAGACGCGCTGGTCAGCAACCACGTCGATGTGCTCGACGAGTTGTTCTGGCACAGCCCACATACCCTGCGCTATGGCGCCACCGAAAATCTGTACGGCTACAAAGCCATTCAGGCGTTTCGGGCCGGGCGGCCCGCGCAGGGACTGGCGCGTGTCGTTTTAAAAACCGTCATCACCACCTATGGCCATGACTTCGCCACAGCCAATATCGAGTACCAAAGAGCGGGCAGCGCCAAGACCGGCCGCCAAAGCCAGACCTGGGTGCGAACCGCCGATGGCTGGCGCGTCGTCGCTGCCCATGTCAGTTTGCTGGCGTGAACCTGCTTTTTGTTTTTTGACTTTTGACTTTTGACTTTTGACTTTTGTCTTTTGTCTGGGCGGTCGATGCTGCTGCGCGTCCACATCGGGAGCCACCAGGCACGGGTGCGCAAAATCACACTGTACCAGCTGCATCTGGCCCGCGAGCAGGATGAAAATTTACCCCGCTGAGCGCTGCTTTTTTTCGTTCTTGATGCCACATACATCTGGCAGAATATGCAAATAGTCACAAAAAACACGCAAAAACACCAGACCATGTAAGATTTGTTTGATTTTTACCTCGGTAATGACCGACTGCGGCTTTAAAGGAGTTTGATGAAGCCAGGCGAGACAAACCTGTCAGGCGTGCCAGATACACCAAATACGCCGCCAGTCCGGATTGTGGGTATGCACAACCGCGTTGTGTGGATGCTGATCGTGGCCTTGCTGCCGGTGTTCGGGTTCGTCATCATTGCGTCGGTCAAGCACCAGGACGACAAGCTGGCTCAGGCGCGCAGCAATTTGCGCACACTCGCCCAGCTGTCTTCTCTCGGCACGGAGCGTCAGGTCGAGGGCGCGCGGCAACTGCTAGGTGTCATCACCAGTGGCTTGTCATTGAAGGCCACTGGTCCGCCCACGCTGTGCAACGACTTTTTAAACAATATTCGCAGCACCTACCCCAATTACGCCAATATAGGCTTTCTGGATGCCAACGGAAAAGTCATGTGCGACGCACTGCCTGGAGAGCCTGGGGGAGATTTCACGGACCGGGCTTACTTTCAGCGCGCCATTGCAATGCGGTCTTTTGCGGTGGGCGACTACCAGATCGGTCGCATCACCGGTCGGGCATCGATCAACTTTGGCACGCCCGCGATTGACAGTCAGGGCACCATCAAGGGCGTGGCTTTTGCTGCGCTGGATATCAAGCATCTGGCCCTTGACGCGCAAATAGCTGTGCCTGCTAACGCCAGCGTCACGGTGACGGACCACAACGGCACGATTTTGGCGACCGATACAGCGCAAAGTGGCCGCATCGGCAGCCGTTACCCGGACGCTGTGCTCTACAGCACCATGAAAACGCTGCCTGCGGGCGTGATTCAGGAAAAAGACACCAACGGAGCCAGCAGGCTGTATGCGATTGCCGCAGTCGGCGGCGGCAGTCAGCCGGGCCTGTTTGTGATAACCAGTATGGCACTGGACGCGGTGGTCGCGCCCGCCAGGCTTGAGCTTTTAGGGGTGTTGCTGCTGTTCACCCTGTGGGCCGTTCTGGGTGTGGCCCTTGCGCGATGGATCGGTCACAGAACGCTGGTGGCACCGGCCCGGCGGCTGCTCGGTGAGATGGACCAGCTCGCGGGTAACAACGCCTGGCCGACATCACCGCCTGGCAAAACGGCAGTGAAAGTCGATGAGATGCAGGCGTTGTCAGATGCATTTCACCGCCTCGCAGGCATCTTGAAATCACGTCAAACCGAGCAAGACAGCCATGAGGCCGAACTTCGGGTGGCACAAGACCGGCTGCTGACAGCCCAGCGGATTGGAAACATCGGCAACTGGGAATTTGATGTCGCGACGCACACGCTTTGGTGGTCCGAGCAGACTTACGCCATCTTTGAAAAGTCGCCCGAGTCTTTCAGCGTCAAGCTGAGCACCCTGGCTGAACAGATTTTTCCGGAAGACCGTGCGCGTTCCGAAGAGATGCGGCGCAATTTTTTTGCCAGCAACAGCGGTCTGGACATCGAGCACCGGATTGTCACTGGCACAGGACGGGTGCGCTGGGTCCATGAGCTGGGCGAAATGCGGGTTGACAGCCAGGGCCGCACCGTCCTGTACGGCACCGTGCAAGACATCACCGACCGTGTGCGCAACGAGCGCCTGCTGGCGGCTGAAGCCCGCGCACTGAAGGCCTTGTCGCTGGGGTGGCCGTTGGCAGCGGTGCTTCAAGAGACCTTGCTGGGACTGGAAAGCATTCTTCCGGGGGTCATCGCCTGCGTCAACCTTCTGAGCGCAGACGGTACCCGCCTGCTGCCAGGTGCCGCACCCAACCTGCCAGCGGCCTACATCCAGGCACTCGATGGCGTGTTGATCGGGCCTGCCGCCGGTTCATGTGGCACCTGCGCTTACCGGCGTGAGGTCGTTGTGGTGGCGGACATCGAATCAGACCCTCTGTGGGCCGACTTCCGTGAACTGGCCTTGCAGCACGGCTTGCGCGCCTGCTGGTCGCTGCCCGTGCAAGACCCCACCGGTAAAGTGCTGGCGACCTTTGCGGTGTATTACCGCAGCCAGACCGCACCCCGTGCAGAAGACCTGGCGCTGGTCCACCGTGCAGCCAGCGTGGTCGGTATCGCCCTGGAGCGTGAGATGAAAGACGCTGCGCTTCGCACCAGTGAGGAGCGCTTCAGAAATACATTTGCAGCGGCTGCTACCGGCATAACCATCACAAGCCTGGAGGGCCGTTACCTCGAAGTCAATGAAGCCTACTGCCGGATGTTCGGCTACACAGCGCAGGAGATGTTGGGCTTGAACATCTTCGACTTCGTCCATCCCGATGACCGGTACAAGTTCGGCGATCAGATGCACGAGCTGGAATCGGGCAAGCTTGACAGTTATATTTCTGAAAGGCGGTTTTTGGTCAAGGACGCCCGCGTCGTCTGGGTCCGTTCCAGCGTATCGGCAATGCGTGACGTCAATGGCAAGGTCATTGCCCGTACATCCATCGTGGAGGACATCACGTTGCAGCGTGAAGCGGAAGAAACGCTGCTTGAAACCCAGCGGCTGCTCAAGATGGCCTCGCGGATCAGCCGTCAGGGTGCCTGGCGGGTGGATCTGACCGACAACCGGGTGATCTGGTCTGAAGAGGTATTTTCCATTCATGAATTACCTTATGGCCCGCCACCAGACGTCGATGAAGTGATCAGTCTCTTTACGCCCGAATCCCAGGACACGCTGCGCATGCTCTTTCAGAGCTGCGTCAGTGATGGCGTGCCGTATGACGCAGAGCTTCAGGTCATCACCGGAAAAGGCCGTCAAATCTGGATCAGGGCGCTGGCTGAAGCGGTCAGAGACGCGTCGGGTGCCATCGTTGGCGTGCAGGGCGCTATGCAGGACATCGACCTGCAAAAGCAGACAGAGCTGCGCGAGCGCACCATGGCGAGCCGGCTCACGACCACGCTCGAAGGCATCAGCGACGCGTTCTTTCTGCTGGACCACAACTGGAACTTTGTGTTCGTCAACAGCCGGGCCGCCAAAACCCTGGGCGGGGGGTGTGACGATCTGGTGGGTAAAAATGTCTGGCAGGAATTCCCCAAAATCGTGGGTACGGTTGCAGAGCACAGCTACCGCAGTGCCGTCGCCGAGCAGCAGACCACCAACTTCGAGTGGTTTTATCCCGCCTCGCAAACCTGGTTCGAGTTCCATGTGTACCCCACCGATGAGGGCCTGGGCGTCTACTTTCAGGACATCACGCAAAAGCGCATGGCCGCCGCACAGATGCTGCTTTTGGAGACCGCCGTGTCGCACCTCAATGACATCGTGATGATCACAGAGACTGGTCCCCTTGAGGATTCAGAGCTGAAAATTGTGTTCGTCAACGAAGCATTTGAACGGCAGACGGGCTACAGCCGGGGCGAGGTGATGGGACAGCCGCCGCGCATTCTCTATGGCCCCGATACCCAGCGCACTGAAGTGGACCGCGTCCGCGCAGCCGTTGAAACAGGTGAGTCAGCCCGCATAGAACTGATCAAATACAACAAGCGTGGCGACGCCTATTGGGTTGAAATAGAAACGGTTCCAATCATCAGCGCCGAAGGCACGCTGACGCATTACGTGGCGATCGAGCGTGACATCACCGAGCGCAAACAGGCCGAGGAGAAAATTCTTCAACTCAACGCCGACCTGGAGAGCCGTGTGCAGCAACGAACCCAGGAACTTGAAGCTGCCAACCGCGAGCTGGAAACGTTCTCTTATTCTGTCTCGCATGACTTGCGCTCGCCTTTGAACACCATCAACGGCTTTGGCCAGTTGCTGCTCAAGTCAAACGAGCGCAACCTGGACGCCAAGGGACTGCACTACCTGAGCCGCATTCGTGCCGGTGCCCAGCAGATGGGCAAAATGATTGACGGCCTGCTGTCGCTGGCCAAGCTCTCGCGGGAGCCGCTCCAGCTCAGGAGCGTGGATTTGTCACAGATGGTCAAACAAATCGAGCATGCATGCCGCATGCGGGAGCCCGAGCGTGAGGTAGAAGTCGTGGTTCAAGAGGGCTTGGTGGCGCAGGCGGATGCCTTGCTGCTGTCAGTGGCGCTGCAAAATCTGTTTGAAAACGCATGGAAATACAGCGCCAAGCGGGGCACTGCAAAAATCGGCGTGACCCGTGAGGTTCAGGCCGATGGGCAGACGGTGTATGTCGTGCAGGACAACGGTGCCGGGTTTGACATGGCGCAGGCAGACAAGCTGTTCGGCGTGTTCGAGCGCCTGCACTCGTCTGCCGACTTTGAGGGCACGGGCCTGGGTCTGGCCAATGTCCGGCGCATTGTTGAACGGCATGGGGGACGCATCTGGGCGCAGGGCACGCCGGACGCGGGAGCTGCGTTTTATTTCACTTTGACGCAGACACCCCCAAAGTGACAGCCGTTGCTTTTTAAGTCAAAAGTGCCCGTAGCGCAGCATTTACATGCGTAAGCAGCTATGAATTAAATAGCAAATCACAAGGTGTTTTTTGACCTGACCGCCAGTGCCACCACCAACGCCCCTGCAGCAACCACCAAAGCGTCTTCAATCAAACCGCTGCGCGTCTGACCCATGCGTGCCATGGCGCGCTCACGACCGGCCAGCGTCAGGTAAGCCAGCGGCACGGCTGTGGCAATGGCAGTCATGGCACCCGCCTGCTCCCGGCCACGCGGGGCCAGTGCAGCACCGGCGATGCCTGCACTCATGACGCGCGCCAGCAGCCCCAAAAACACCGTACGGTCCGGCGCGGTCTTCATCTTGTCGCCCAACAATTCACCCACACCCATGGCCAGCGCACCCATCTCAAACACGGGGCGGTCCAATAGCACCAGACGGCCTGGCGTGCGGCGGCCCAGAAGCCGTGCTGCTGCAATTGTGGCCATGGGCGTCATGGACCGGGCACTGGCAACTGCACCAATCAGGGCAGAAAAAAGCAGTCTTGGCGTTTTCATGGTTTTCCTTGGTGAATACAAAACCTGACATGCAATGGCCAGAACGACCAGGCAATCAAAGAAGGAAAGAAGGCAGAACAAGTCAGCCAGGTCATTTTTCTAGCTCTGACATCGAACCGCAGGCCTTGCAAAAGAGCCTGCACAACAAACCAGCAGATGCACGCTCGAAATAGTCTGCAACATTTTGCAACCATCGCTTTGCAGGCTGCGTAGCCGCTTACGCTTGAAACTCTATAGACTTGGGCGGACTATAAATGAAATCGCCAACCATCCCACCCGATTGACTGTCTGGAAGCAACCGCTGTAATGGCCGCACATGATGTTTTAAACCGATGCCTGCAAGAGGCCGCCAAAGCCTCCGGTAGCGCCCTGGAGCGCTGCGTCGATGGCGCGGTGGCTGCGCTGCAGCTTGCCGAAACCCAGTCCATGAAGGTCGCCGAACGCGACACGCTGGCGCAGGCATGGCGGCAATTGCAAACCAGCAAACCGGCGTGGGTGGCGCGTTACCCGTCGGCGTTGCTGGCTGCTTTTGCGGCGGATGAAAAAACGCCTGGGTCTGGCGTTGCGCGTTTTGAGGATTCGAGAAGGAGTGCCAGCATGGGTCTGGACGCTTTTTCGCTGGTCGATGATGCCGATGTGGCCAAGTCCATCGAATCATCGCGCCTGCTGCAGACGATTCTCCCGATGCTGGAGCAAAGTCTGGCAGAACTCGACACCCTTATCAGCTCAGCCCAGGGCTTGCCCAATGTGCAGCCTGAGCGCAACCCGCTCCGGCCAGACGTGTTCACGCACGCGCTTCAGGCCCTGATGACGCCCTCTGCGCTGGAGCCGGCCATGCTGTCGAGCTGGAGCCGCCCGCTGGCCGTGCCGCTGGGCAAGGAACTCAAGCGTATCTACGAGAAAACCATCACTGCGCTTGAGATGGCGCAGGTGCCAGCGGCGCAATACCGCGTGCTGCAGACCCCGGCCAACCTCACGAATGGTGCTTACACACGGCCTGGTCCGGGCAGCGCAAACCCGGGCAACACAGCAGACAACTGGCAAACAGGCCCGGACGGCGAGCCGCTGCAGGCCTCTGCAGAACCCCCGCAATATGCCGATTTGTCGAACTATGAGATCAGGGACGAGCTGTTCCAGAACTTTTTGTTTTACGGCGGCAGCAACGCCCACCATGCGCTGGCACCGTCCTACTACAGCAGTGTTGACGAAGAGCTGGCCGCGTTAAAAGCCGCACCGGACTCGGCTGCAGCCGTTCTGATGGACGACGTGCATATCGGCCAGCACGACCTGCCCGTGGTGGACAGGCCGACCCGTTTTGTCGATGTTTCAAGCCAGCTCAGCCCGCGCGTGTGGGGCGCTTACGGGTGTTCGCGTGAGCGGGCCATGGTGCGCACCCAGCTCAAGAAAGAAGCGGTACAGGTCGGCCAGGTGCTGGGCCTGGAGGTGGTGCGCAAGCTGGTCAGCCAGGTGGCACAAGACCCGCGCCTGCTGGTGCCAGTGCGCGAGGCGATTGTGGCGCTGGAGCCGTCGCTTTTGCGCCTGGCCATGGTGGACCCACGCTTTTTCAGTGACGAGGGGCATGCAGGACGGCGCCTGATGGAGCGCGTGGCCCAGCGCAGCTTCAAGTACAACGACGAATACAGTGATGAGTTTGCCGGTTTTTTTGAGCCTGTCTCGCAGGCCTTCAATGAACTCAACACACTGGCCATTGACGACGCCAGACCGTTCGCCATGGCGCTGGCCACACTGGAGCACGCCTGGGACGAGCAAGACCAGCAGACCTCGCAAAACAAGCGCGATGTGGTGCAGGCCCTGCGCTTTGCAGAAGAACGGCAGGAGCGGGCTGACCAGATTGCGTTTGACCTGAGCGCCCGCTCGGACCTGGACAATGTGCCCGCCGTGGTGCTGGATTTCCTGTTTGGCCCGTGGGCTTTGGCCATGGCCCACGCCCGGCTGGTGGACCAGCGCAACCAGATAGACCCTGAAGGCTTTGGCTCGGTCGTGCCCGACCTGCTGTGGAGCGTCAAGCGCGACGTGACGCTCAAGCAGCCGGCCAAGCTGATTGCCATGATTCCCGGCCTGCTGGAGCGGCTGCATGCCGGTCTGGCCCTGCTGGGGCAAGGTGCCAGAGAAAACGAGCCCTTCTTTGAAGCCCTGATGCGGCTGCACCAGCCCGTTCTGAAGCTGCGGCGTCTGAAAACCCAGCGCGATGCGCAGGAGTCAAGCGCCATGAGCCTCGAAGCCGAATTGCTGCCCGCCACACCCGAGCAGCGCAAAGTCAAGGCCGCAGAGCAGCCCTGGCTGGGCCGTGAAGAACTCGACGCTGCAGGCTTTGAAGACACCCTGCCCACAGAAGCGGGCGAGCTGTCACTCCCGGTACATTACCTGGAAGAAGCCCCTGCAACACCGCTGCCTGAAATCGCACTGGCTGCGGATGCCCCGGCCATAGAGTCACCATTGCAGTTAGCCCAGGAAAGCACGCCAGCTGCCATCGATTCGGTCAGCGAAGCGCCTGTTGAAAGCACGCCAGAGCCTGTCGCCGCGCCGCCGGGTTACTCCAAGCAAGAGGCTGAGGCCATGCTGTCTGGACTGCAAACCGGCCACTGGGTGGATTTGTACTCCAAGCGCCGCTGGTTGCGCGCCCAGCTGATCTGGGCCAGCACCAAAGGCACGCTGTTCATGTTTTTGAGCCACGGTGGCCAGCCCCATTCCATGACCAAACGCAGCTGCGAAAAGCTCATCATGCAACGCTGGCTCAGGCCAGTCGATACCCAAGGCGTGGTGGCGCAGGCCTTGCAGGTGATGGCTGCAGAAGTGACAGTCACACGGGTCAATGGCAAGCCTGCACCCCAGACGATGCAAAACGAGCCTGAAACAGTCTGACCCTGGCAGCTGTATTGACTGCGTTAATGGTATTGACGGCACCGTCTTACAGCCCGGCCAGCAGAGGCAGCGCAAACTCAGGCCATGCACACCAAAACGAACTTTTCATTTGAGCTGTATTACGCCCAGTCTTCTGCCAGCACGCAGGCCCAGCGTGACCGGACGATGCGTGACCTGGAGCCCTTACTGAGCGCCCTGTGCACCGCCAGCGACAGCACGGCCAGCCTCACTGTGAGCGACAGCCACAAGGGCAGCTTCAACAAAATCATTGAACTGGTCACGACGCTGCAGGACGCGCAGATTGCAGAGATTCTGAAAGGTTTCTGCGATGCCCATGGCACCACAGTCACAGCGCTTGAATAGCGCCCCCTACCCGCAGCTTGACCGCCTGGCGGACGCGCTCCCGGACGGCCAGCACAACGCCACATTGACCACCCCCAGTCCAGGCTTTGCCGAACCCTTTGTACAGGAAGACGGCCACACCAGATCGCTGCACTTCACGCGCGGCGAGTTGCAAAGCCGCATGGACAAACGCCAGCCCTGGGGCCTGGAGGTGGACTACACCCGCACGATGATGGCTTTTTTGCTGCTGGTGCCCGAGCCTGTCAGCATCGCCATGATCGGCCTGGGCGGCGGCTCTCTGGCCAAATTCTGCTACCGTTACCTGCCCGATTGCCGCATCACAGTCGTTGAGATCAATCCCCATGTGATTGCACTGCGCCACGACTTTTGTGTGCCCGACGATGACGCGCGCTTTGAGGTGGTGCAAGCCGATGGTGCGGCTTTTGTGGCCATGCCCGATCAAAGCGTTGACGTGTTGCTTGTTGATGGCTTTGACCATACGGGTCAACCTGCGGCGCTGTGTTCCCAGGAGTTTTATGACAACTGCTTTGCGGCGCTGACACCCAGCGGTGCACTGGCTGTCAATCTGCACTGCGACGATACCCACTTCGCGCTACGGGCTGAGCGCATCAGGCGCAGTTTTGGTGGCAACGCGGTGGAAATCCTCTCGCCTGAGCAAAGCAACTGCATCGTTTTTGCCTCACGCGGCGCGCCGCTGTCGCCTCGCCGTATCAAGCTGCAAACCAGCCTGGCCCGCCTGGACGTTGATGCCAGAGCCGAGCTTAAACCTGAATTCAACCGCGTGGTGTGGGCCATGAAAGACCTGGAGAATTGACACCAGGGCCTCATTGTCGATGCTCTTTACGCTATCTATTTTGTAGCGTATGGCCCTTGTGATTCATGCCTTGGCAGCCTTTTTTATACTTGCGATCCAAACTTCATGCGGCAGGCTACGGCTGTCAAAAACCGCCCATTGTGAACGACTGCATCTGCATCTGGGACTGCGTTTGCGTGCCGCCTTCAAGCTGCTGGTCCAGAACCCATTGGGCCTGCTGCACCACACCCGCATCTTCTGGCAGCCAGCTGCTGGAAGTCACCAGCAAGTGAATGAAATGCAGCTTGGCCACGACCTCGCGCGGGAGCACAAACGGGTAAAAATCGGGCTGGCCCATGCTGCGCGACATTTCATTGAGCAGCGTCGTCAGGCGCGTCCAGTCGTTCAGAAAGTCCAGAAAGTGCTGTGCACCAGGGTGACCGGGCTGGTACAGCGCGTCGAGCGTGAACGGTGTGACCTCCAGCTGCGCGCTGTCTGTGGCCAGCCCCAGGCTCAGGGCGGTATCGACCGTGTCGCGCATGTGCAGGTAGTGCGCCCAGCATTCAGCCCAGTCTTCCCACGGATGGGTTGAGGCGTAGGCACTGACGTAGTGCAGCCACCACTGGTCGGGCGGGCCTTGTTCATAATTTTTTTTCAGGCTGGCCGCGTAGTCCTGCGTTTCGTTGCCGAACAGCTGGTGAAAGCCGTCCATCCACGCTGTGCCCCACACCAGCCGGTCCCAGTAGTAATGACCGATCTCATGGCGAAAGTGGCCCAGCAACGTTCGATAGGGCTCGCGCATGGCGTTGCGGGCGGCTTCGCGCACGGTGTCGTCGGCTTCTTGCAGGTTCAGGGTGATCAGGCCGGTGTTGTGGCCTGTCATGACGTGCGGGCCTTGGTTGGGCGAACGTAAAAAGTCAAACATCATGCCGCGCGCGGGGTCTTCACTCACGCGCGATGCCACGGGCAAGCCCAGCGCCAGCAGGTTGGACACCAGACGGCGTTTGGCCAGCTCAATGCGGCCCCACAACAGGCTGTTGTCAGGGTGCGCTGCATCGTTGAGATCAGGAATGGTGCGGTTTAACCGGCAGGCGCGGCACAGCCCGTCGGGGGTTTGCGGACCCATGACAGGTACCAGCCAGTTGCAGGCAGCGGGGGTCTGCAGATTGGCGCAGCGCCGGTACAGTAGCGCGGGCGGTGGCAACACGGCGTTTTTAGCCTGGCTGGAGTCACCCGTTTGAGGGCTGGTGTGATCACGCCACAGCACCCAGGTTTGTGGCTCCGCGCCTGCCATGAGCGGCAACAGCCGGGCCGACTCGGGGTCATAACCCAGTGGTGTGCCACAAGCCAGGCAGGCACTGTTTCTGAAGAAAACCGGGCAGCCACACTGGCACCGGTAAGCGCGTCCGGCCAGCGTGGGCAGATGCGGCTCAACCGGCGCGCTGGTGCCCACAGGCGGGCTATTGAATGCGAAGGAACTGGACAACGACACAATGTACCCATGAAATTTGGCGCAGCCGTCAATGAAATTGCACACAGGCCGTTTAGTTTGCCATGTCTGCAAAGTGGGTTATTGCAGTCATAACCGCATGGCCGCTGTCAGAGTGAACCGACAATTGCATGCAGGATCACTGGCCTTTTTGACTGCAAAATTTTTTGACAACCGGCTTTTTTAACCTCCAGGTTCTGAAAAATGGACTGGAGCTTTTATCATGCACACGGGCCACTCAAACAGCCATCGGCCTTAGCGCTCACAACCACCTTCAACCCCAAGGAAAACCATGCCCACATACCATGTCGAAATGATGGAAGGCCGCACCATCGACCAGAAGAAAAAGCTGGTCGAGGCCATCACTCGCGTGAGTGTCGAGATTCTGGGTGGCGAGCCAGAGTCTGTCGATAT
>JBBRMH010000078.1:0-17576 GCA_038230935.1 Burkholderiales bacterium
AAATTGATTTTGCTGAGAGTTCGTACAAAGCATTGCGCAGGTTTTCGATGTCAGCCACAGGAAAATCTTGGGTGCTCAAAAATTAGGCAGTAGATTTTTTGAAAAAAACAGGGGTTTTCTGGCAGGCACTATTTAGAGCAATAAGCCAAATGCCATGAACCCCACCCACCTCCACCAAATCGCCGTTGAAGCCATGCGCACCCGCGGCCTGCTTCCAGAGTTCTCCCCACAGGCTCTGCAGGAAGCAGAAGTCGCACGCCAAACCACCCCCGAAAGCGGCGACAACATCCGCGACCTGCGCCACCTCACCTGGTTCTCGATTGACAACGACGACACGCGCGACCTGGACCAGCTGAGCGTGGCCGAAGCACTTCCGGGTGGCGCGGCACGTCTGCTGGTGGCCATTGCCGATGTGGATGGCCTGGTGCGGCCCGGCGGTGCAGTGGACGCACACGCGGCGGCCAACACCACCTCGGTGTACACCGCAGCGGGCATTTTCCCCATGTTGCCTGAGGTGCTGTCTAACGACCTGACTTCGCTGCACGAAGGTCAGGAGCGACTGAGCATGGTGGTGGACATGCTGGTTGCCAACGACGGCACGGTGTCGGAGTCAAACATTTACCGCGCGCTGGTGCTGAACCGCGCCAAGCTGACTTATGACGCTGTTTCGGCCTGGCTGGACGGTGTGGCAGCAGCGCCACCGCAACTGGCCAGCGTGCCGGGGCTGGAGGAACAAGTGCGCCTGCACGATGTGTTGGCCAGCAAACTGCGGCAATGGCGTCAGTCACGTGGCGCGCTCAATGTCAACACCATCTCCGCCCGCCCGGTGTTCAGGGATGGGTTGCTGGTCGATCTGCAGCCCGACGAGAAAAACCGTGCCAAGGATTTGATTGCCGACGTGATGATTGCGACCAATGGCGCAACAGCGCGTTTTCTGGTGGACCAGGGCTTTCCGTCGATACGCCGGTTTTTGCAGGCACCACGCCGCTGGGATCGAATCGTGGCCCTGGCGGCAAGCCATGCCGTGACTTTGCCTGAATTACCCGATCCGCTGGCCCTTGACCGCTTTTTGAGCGCGCGCCGTGCAGCCAACCCTGCAGGTTTTGCCGATTTGTCGCTGGCGGTGGTGAAGCTCTTGGGCTCAGGCGAATACGCGGCTGCACCGGCCATACAAAAGGGAACACAGGGCTCAGCCAAAGTGGCCAGCAATGCACCGGGCCACTTTGGTCTGGCCATCAACGACTATGCCCATTCGACCGCACCGAATCGTCGCTTTCCTGATCTGGTGACGCAACGCCTGCTCAAAGCAGCGCTGGCGGGCGAGCCACCGCCTTACTCTACCGAACAACTGGGCGAGATTGCCCGGCACTGCACGCTGCAGGAAGACAACGCCAGCAAGGTCGAGCGCCAGGTCCTCAAGGCCGCAGCGGCTTACTTGCTGGACGGGCGCATCGGTGACGTGTTTGACGCCATCGTGACCGGCGCGGCGGCCAAGGGTACGTTTGTGCGCATCAGTAGCCCCCTGCTGGAGGGCCGGGTGGTGCGTGGCTTTGAAGGGCTGGACGTGGGCGACACCTTGCGCGTGCGGCTGGTGGCGGTCAATGCTGAAAAAAGCTTTATTGACTTCGAGCGCGCTTGAAGCCGCCCGAACTTGCCGAGTCAGTAGCAAAGCGCCGCGTCGGCTGATCACAGACCGCAGGGCGTTATGTAAAGCCTCCTTTAGGGAACCGGCAAAACGATATCAACCTGGCCGCCGCCGTTTGCAGCGCGCGCAAGGCGCATCTGGCCCTGGTGGCTGGTCACCAGATCGCTGACCACCGCCAGGCCGACCCCGTGGCCGGGCACCCGCTCATCCCCCCGCACGTGAAGCCGGAGCACCGACTCGGTATCGCTGAAGCCGGGCCCGTCATCCTGTATGTAAATGTGCAGTTGCCCTGCTTCCAGCCAGACCCGCACCCCTACCTGCACTTTGGCCCATTTGGCTGCGTTGTCCATAAGGTTGCCCAGCATTTCAAAGAGATCGCCCTCGGCGATCCGCCAGCCGAGGCTATCAGGGCAGTCGATGCCGATGTCAAGGGCCTTCTCGCCATACACCTTGAGCAGTGCGTCACGGATACGCGCTACGATGGGTGCCACCAGAATCGGCGGTGCAAAGCGCGCAGCACCTCCAGCAATGGCGCGCGCCAACTGGTGCTGCACGATGTCGTCCATGCGGCTGACCTGCTGCGCCACTGTGGCCGGTAGCTGGGCCGGCTCAGCCATCGCGCTGCGCAGCACCGCCAGCGGCGTCTTCAGGCTGTGGGCCAGAAAACTCAGCGCGTCGCGGTGCCGGGTCTGGCGCAGGCGCTCTTGCTGGATCAGCGTGTTCAGATTATCTGTGAGGCCAGAGATTTCGGTGGGGTAGTGCCCCTCAACGCGCGATTGCGCGCCTTCTTCGATACGCCGCACCTCGCTGGCCACCTGCCGCAGCGGTGCCAGACCCCAGCGAAGCAGCAACAGCTGGGCCAGCAGCAGCAGCGCAGTGGCACCGCCCAGCCAGAGCCACAATGTACGGGCGAAGGTGCCCACTTCACGGTCAAAGGCCGCGCGCTCTTCCAGCACCGTGAGCACCAGCGCTGCATTGCGTGCAGAGGCTTTCCAGGTCACGGCATAGCTGACTGACAGAAACGACCCGCCAGCGTCATCCACCATGTCGCTGCGCCACTGCCCGGGTACCAAGCTGTGCTGAAACGGCAGCTTTTGACCCACGGCAGACGGCGACTGCCACTGCGCATTGCGCTGCAGGTTGTCAATACCCGCGTAAAGACCGGAACCTGGCAAAGAAAGGCGTGGCTCGGCAAACCCGGGCGGCATCACCAGTGCGCCACTGGCATCCACTTCGGCAGCTGCCAGCAGCAGGTACACTGTGCCCTGCAGCCGGGCGAAATAGGCCGCACGCACGCTCTCGGCATTCGCCCGCTGCAGCGCCAGCCCGGCACCCGTCAAAAACGCCAGCAGTACCAGCGCAGCGCCCAGCAGGAGGCGGCTGCGAATGGAGTAGCTGATGCGCATTGGAGGCTAATCGAGATTGAAGCGGTAGCCCCGACCCCGCACGGTGTCAATCAGGCCAGCGCCGCCCTGTGGGTCCAGCTTGCGACGCAACCTACCGACCAATACTTCAAGTACGTTGCTGTCGCGGTCTTCCCCGTGGGGGTACAGATAATCCGACAGCGCCTGCCGGGTCACAACCGCCGGGCGCTGGCGCACCAGGGTTTCTAACAAGCGGTATTCAAAGGTGGTGAGTTCCAGCGCCGCGCCATTGAGCCGCACCGACTGGCTCAACAAGTCGATGGTCAAGGGGCCAAGGTTCAACACGTCAGAAGCTGTCTTGAGCGAGCGCCGCAGCAGGGCCTTGATCCGCGCCGCAAGCTCCGGGTATTCAAAAGGTTTGACCAGATAGTCGTCAGCACCGGCTTCCAGACCGACCACCTTGTCTTGCCAGCTGCCACGCGCAGTCAGGATCAAAATGGGTACCACGCTACCGTCCTGGCGCAGACGCTGCACGATGGTCAGCCCGTTCAGTCTGGGCAGGCCCAGGTCAACAATGAGCAGATCCGCCGGGTACTCACGGGCCAGAAACAAACCCTCTTCGCCGTCTTTGGCCAGGTCAACCCGGTAGCCACCGGCTTCCAGCTGGCGGGCCAATGTGAGCCGCAAGGGTGCATCGTCTTCAATCAGTAACAAGCGCATGGCGATAACTTCAACAGGCTGCGGCGGGCGGCCTAGCGGACTTCGCCCGTGGAAACGTTTACCAAAATCACCTGCACAACCCCGGCCGGTGTAACCACCTTGACGCGCCACACGCTCTGGCCCGATGACTCGGACCTGTCAACGGACAGCACGCGCCCGCCACTGGCCCGCTGGGCCACCGCCGCCGCGTCATCACGGCTTAAGGTGGCCCAGGCCAGATTGGACACCACCAGCAAGGCAGCGCAAAGCAGTTTGGCAAATGCATTCATCGCGTAGTGACACCATGGTACTCGCGATAGCCACGCTGATCGCGCCCACCCTGATAGTCACGTACGCCCTGGAATGCCTGGTAATCACGGCCCACCGGTTCGACTGGCGCTACTGAAACACGCACTGGCAGTGTGCGGCCAGGGTTCTCGCGGGTCACCGTGCTGTAGACCTGACCGCGGTATTCATATTCGACCTGATAGCCCGTGAGACGGGACTGCATGTCATTGACGGTGCGGCAACTCTGGACTTCGCGCTGTTGCAGCGGCGCTGCCTGCTGGTAGCCACCGCCAAAGCTGTTTTGATTGGCCAGGTGCTCGCCAGCCAGCGCGCCGACGACGGCACCTACCGCAGTAGCGGCCTGGCGGCCACGGCCCCCACCCACCTGGTTGCCCAGCACCGCACCAGCTATGCCGCCTAGCGCCAGACCGCCGTAATTGCGTGAAGAGGCCACGGGTTGCTGCTCGGTCACCCACTGGTTCGTACACTCGTTGCGTGGCACAGAGACGTTCTCGTACTGTGGGTTGACCGTGCGCACGCGGGCAGTATCGTTAAAGGTCTGGGCCTGAGCGCCCGCTGCAAGCAGCGTGACAAGGGAGAAAATGACAGAACGTTTCATGGAAAGCTCCTTGGTTGAGGTAGAACAGAGCTTATAAAGAGCCAGCTGAACGAAAGCTGAACGAACTTGATATAAACGCTTTCCCAGGCGGTATGCAAGCACTGCTGCATGATTGAAGCGACCCAAAGCCCCACTTGCAACTAAAACCTGCGCCCGTGCGCTATCCTCAGCGTACTTATTTACGCTGATCTAACCGCGTGGCATTTTTCCCCGAAAGACCCATCTCATGAGCACCAACTTTCAATCGCACGGCGATGAGCCCCTGTCGGGCCACGCTTTTCCGCTGCTGTACAACATGGTGTACTGCAGCCGCGCCGCCCCAGGGGTAGATGACGCTGCGGTTGACCGAATTATTGAATCGTCGCGGCGCTGGAACCCTGCGCAAGGCATCACTGGCCTGCTGGTGTTCGGCAGCGGCATCTTTTTTCAATGGCTGGAAGGCCCGCGCTACAGCGTCATGGAGTTGATGGCCAAACTGCAAACTGATACACGCCACGGCAGCATTGTTCTGCTCAGCAGTACTGAAGAGGTGCGTGAGCGGCTGTTTCCGGACTGGGATATGGAGCTGGTGACTGCAGACGACATTCGCGACGTGCTGGAAGATGCCATGGAACACGCCAAAGACCCGCAAAACGCCGCCGCACTGCACCTGTTGCTGGAAGAGATTGATTCAGCCCAGCTGGGCGGCCTGAGCCAGGCCTGAGCAGGCGGGCGTGCCGTCATTGCATTTCCACATCAATACGCTATGTGGTTACTTCGCTTTGCCGTGTCAAAGCACTGTCTGCAACTTGGTGCCTGATCTCCCATCGATCTGAAAATGGAATGAAGCCCGCACTGCGCGTCAGCCGTAATGCCGGGTCTGCTGTGCCGCTTTTGTGCGTCTGAGCCGAAAGCTGACTGGCACCGGACCATTTTGCCTACAGCAGCAAGTAGGGCGTCACGCCAGACTTGAGGGCTACTTCAAGAGCCCGCCCATGTTTTCAACCGCATCCATTTCCCGCCAGTCAACCGCCACCCTTTCCCGCCGTATGCTGGTGTCAGCCCTGTGCCTGACCGCTCTCGCCGGACGCGGCGCATGGGCCGTGACTTCAAAATCGAAACCTGCAGGCAACGTGCCCTTTGACATCGACACCTTCAACAGCGCCACAGACAGCCCCCTGCTGCGGAGTAGCAGTCGGAGTGCCTCGGTCGCCCGTGCGCAAATACTGCTCGACCGGGCCTGGTTCTCCTGCGGTGAAATCGATGGCCGTTTCGCGGCCAACATGCAGCGCATGGTCAAGGCCTACCAGACGGCGCATGACCTGAAGGCCACCGGCACCGTCACCCCCGAGACCTGGGCCGCGCTGCGTCAGGATGGCGCACCACTTTTGACCACCTACGCCGTGACCGACAAAGACATGGCGGGCCCGTTTGAAAAAACGCCAGCTGCCATGGCCGAGCGCGCCAAGATGAAGGCGCTCGTGTACGAGTCTGCAGATGAAGCGCTGGCAGAGCAGTTTCATGTCAGCATGGGCTACCTCAAGCAGCTCAACAAGGGGCTCAAGATAGAAGCTGGCCAGAGCCTCACTGTGCCCAACGTTACGGCCAGTGCTGCACCGGTCAAAGCAGCCTCCATCCAGATCGACAAGTCAGAGCGTGTGCTGTATGTGCTGGATGCCAGCGACCGCCTGGTAGCGGGTTTTCCCATCAGCATCGGCAACGAGAAAGACGACCCGCTGCCGCTGGGCATGATGGCGATTAAAAACGAGGTCAAAAACCCCAGCTTCACCTACAACCCGGCGATTCTGAAAAACGCGCCCAAAGATGCTCCCAAAGTCGATGTCGCACCCGGCCCGAACAACCCGGTTGGCAGCATCTGGCTGGGCCTGAGCAAGCCGCACTGGGGTATTCACGGCACGCCCAACCCGTCGAATGTCGGGCATTCCGAGACCAATGGCTGCATTCACATGACGAACTGGGACGCTGAACGCCTGTCAAAGCTGGTCAAGGCCGGCTTCAAGGTCAACGTCAAAGCCTGATGTCAGGCCGCGTTCTTTTTTTGACGCGTGCAGCGCTGGCTGTGTGTCTGGCAGCGGGCGCAGGTTCTGTTGTGTATGGCGCGACCCTGATTGAACCCCCTGTGCAGCCCAAACGCCCAGCACTGACCGACACACTGCAAAGCGAGCCGCACATTGAACAGCTCCGTTCCCGCGCACTCACGGTACCCGTACAAGGCGTGGTGACTGCCCAGTTAACCGATACCTATACCCAGGCGCGCGCAGCAGGCGCTGTGCATGAGGCGCTGGACATCCTGGCCGAGCGCGGCACGCCTGTGCTGGCGGCAGAAGACGGCGAGGTGGTCAAGCTGTTCACAAGCAAGCCTGGCGGCATCACCCTGTACCAGTTTGACCCAGGCAAGCAGTACGCTTACTACTATGCGCATCTGGATCGCTATGCCGAGGGTGTCAAGGAAGGCTCCAGACTGCGCCGGGGCCAGATCATCGGCTACGTGGGCAGCACCGGCAACGCGTCGCCGGACGCACCGCACCTGCACTTCGCCATCTTCTTGCTGGGGCCAGAGCGTCAGTGGTGGCGCGGCACCCCGCTTAACCCGTTTCTCGTCTGGCGTGATGCCAAAAACTGAGCCGGGTCTCGTCAAACCGGGGCGCTCAAGGACGGTTAAACTGTGCGCGCACTGACCTGAGCCGATGCTGCCTTGGACTCCAGCAACTTCACCAGCGCCCACATGGCCCGGTTCACGGGGGTGGCAACGCCCAGTGCCTGACCACGCCGCACGACAAAGCCATTGAGGTAGTCAATCTCGGTGTTCTTGCCGCGTGCCAGGTCTTGCGCGGTCGATGAATACTGGCCCTGCATGGTTTCGGCAATTCGGCGAACAGCGGCGTTGATATCGCCTGGAATCGTGACACCTTCGGCAGCAGCTACTGCCAGACATTCGTCCACCAGATCGCGCGTGACGTCGTTGATACCCACACCCGGCACGGTTTTGCCATAAGGCAACTGGGTGATGGCCGATACGGCGTTGTAGGCGCAGTTCAGCGTCAACTTGGCCCAGAGCGCACCGCGCACGTTGCTTGAGATGTCAGTCGGCACACCGGCAGCTGCCAGGGCGTTGGCCAGCGCCTGGCTGCTGACGGTGGCGAAAGTACTGGGTGCCAGCACCAGCTCGCCCCGGCCGTTGTGTTTGACATGGCCGGGCCCGACCATTTCGGTGGCGACATAAACGACCGCTGCAGCCACGTCATGTCCGGGCAGCGCCAGGCGCAGGCGCTCGGCATTGTCCACGCCGTTTTGCAGGCACAACACCAGCGCGCCGGCTTTGAGAAAAGGCCGTATCTGGGCACCCGCCGATTCGGTGTGGGTGGATTTGACGCAAAACAGCACAACATCGGCGCCTTGCACCGCACTGGCCTGGATGCTGGCAGCCAGCCGCACCTGTTCGTCAAATTGCGCTGTTTGCAGCCGCAGGCCATCTTTGGCAATCACCTGAACATGCTCGGGCCGGGCAACCAGCACCACATCGTGCCCGGCCCTGGCCAGCATGGCACCGTAGTAGCAGCCCACTGCGCCTGCGCCCATCACGGTGATTTTCAAGGTCATGGTTTTGGTCATGCAACTATTTTAGGTTCCAGCGAACGAAGGTTGGCGGCGACCCGTTTGCTGCCTTTCAAAGCCCAATCACCTGTCAGCCGATACACTTCCCGCATGTTTTCAACTCTTTATCCCTGGCCAGTTTGCCGCGCTGTGTGCATTTTTTTAAAGCCGCTGGTCAATCCATTCTTGACAGCCTCTTTGGCCTGCCTGGCTTTTTCGGGTGTGACTGCCCATGCAGCGCCCTACACGCCTGAAAACGATGCCGTCGTGGTCGAGCGTCTGCCTGGCCGTGCCAGCGATCCGGCCACCCGCCGCGTGGAGTCGCTGCGCAAGCAGCTGGCAGCACGCCCTGACGACGCTGAACTGCGCGTTGAAATTGCCAGACGTTACTTTGACATGGCCATGGCCCAGGGCGACCCGCGTTATGTGGGCTACGCATCGGCCGCGCTGGCACCCTTGGCCAAGACCGCTTCAACCAACGCCAACTACGATCTGGCCCTCGGACTGATCCAGCAATTCAGCCATGAATTCGAGCCCGCGCTGGCCAGCCTGAACAAAGCCGTAGCACTCAACCCCACCTCGCCAGAGCCGCTCTTGTGGCGCACCGCTATTTTTATGGTGCAGGCACGGTACCCGGAGGCCGCTGCCGAATGCGCCCGCGTTGTGCCACTGGCCGAGCCGCTGCTGGGCACGGGCTGCAGTGCTTATGTAGAGGCCACGACCGGACAGCTGGAGCCCGCGTTTCAAAAACTGGCGGCTGCCGTCAAAGCCAACCCGCAGGCCTCTGCCGGACTGCTGTTGTGGCAATACACCCGGCTGGCCGAAATGGCCTTGCGGCTGCAGCGCTATGACGTGGCCGAGAGCTACTTCAAAAGTGCCCTCCAGCAAGGGGTGACCGACCAGTTCCTGCTGGGTGCTTACGCTGATTTTTTAATCGTACGCCAGCGCCCGGCAGAGGTATTGACCCTGCTGGCCGACTGGGAGCGCTCGGACATCCTGTTGCTGCGGCTGGCACTGGCGGGCAAAGCGGTGGGCGACAAACGCAGTACCGACTGGGCCGCGCAGTTGCGCGACCGCTTCCAGGCAGCGGCCCAGCGGGGCGACAGATTGCACGAGCAGGAAGCCGCGCGCTTTGAGCTGGACATTGAAGGCAACGCGGCCAAAGCGACGCTGCTCGCCGCCCAGAATTACGCAGTACAAAAAGAGCCTCGCGATGCAGACATCCTGATGCGCGCTGCACTTGCTGCAAACCAGGCCAAAGCAACCCAGCCCGCGCTCGACTGGCTGCGCACCAGCCGCTACGAAGACCCTGAGATGCGCCAAGTGGCGAGCCAGCTGGCCAGCAAGGGAGCCACACGATGAGCCACTTGATCAGGCCTGGCAACCGGAGCCTTCACCAGCTGGTATCACGGGTCCTGCTGGCGCTTGCAATGCTTAGCCCCCTCGCCGCCTGGGCGCACAAGCCCAGCGACAGCTATCTCACGGTGCGCGCAACCGAGGGCAGCGGCACTTTGTCCGTTCGCTGGGACATCGCCCTGCGCGTCCTGGATTACGTGCTGCAACTCGACCGCGACGGCAACGGCGAGCTCACCTGGGGCGAGGTGCGCCCGCGTGAGGCCGACATCAACAGGCTGGCCATCAGCCGCCTGGCTTTTACAGCCGCTGGCACAGACTGCCCGCTGGTCAGCGCCAGCCCCATGATGCTCGACAAACACAGCGACGGAACCTATGCCGTGCTGAGCCTGAAGGCGCAGTGCGCCGGGCTGAACACCCCCATCAAGGCGCGCTATTCAATGCTGTTTGATGTCGATCCCTCCCACCGCGGCCTGGTGCAATGGGTGGCACCCGGTGTGGACACGGCGCAGGCACTGGTGTTTGGCACGGAATCGGCCGAGCAGGTGCTGGCGATGCAGCCGGGCGGGGTCTGGCCGACCCTGAAGCAATACATCAGGGACGGCATCATCCACATCTGGGCAGGTTACGACCACATCCTGTTCTTGCTGGCCCTGCTGCTGCCTGCCGTGCTGGTACGACAGGGTGGTGCGTGGCAGCCCGCACCGCGCCTGGGCGGTGCTTTCAAGGAAGTGGTGAAAGTGGTCACCGCCTTCACGCTGGCGCATTCGATCACGCTCAGCCTGGCTTCGCTGCAAATCATCAGCCTGCCGTCACGGCTGGTGGAGTCGCTGATTGCCGCCTCGGTGATTTTTGCGGCATTGAACAACCTGCGCGGCACCGTCGAAGGCAAGCGCTGGGTCATGGCATTTGTGTTCGGCCTGGTTCACGGATTTGGTTTTGCATCGGTGCTGGCTGACCTGGGTTTGCCACAAGGCGCGCTGGTGCTGGCCCTGGTGGGCTTTAACGCCGGTGTGGAAGTTGGCCAGCTGACCATCGTGGCGGTGTTTTTACCGCTGGCATTCTGGCTGCGCGGAACCCGCTTTTACCGGGTGGGCGTGCTGATTGGCGGCTCGCTGCTGGTGGCGCTGCTGGCCAGCTGGTGGCTGGCGCAACGCATGTTTGATCTTTGATAAATCATTAAAGATCAGCCCGGCGGTGGCGCGCAAAAAACGCCCAGAACATCAGGCTCGCGTCAGGCCCTTCCCGTGCGGTAAACGGCAATCTGCTGTCGCCGCCGCTCCACGCATGACCGAGGCCGCTGATCTCACAGCTCACCACTTGCGGTGTGCGCCCACTGACGTAGCTGACGGTGGTGTAGGCATGACGCGGGCTGCGGCCAGTCTCGCGGCCCGGATAAGTTTTGCGCACCGGCGTCGGCTGCGTGATGACACCGGCATTGATGATGCGAAATTGCTGCTCAAGCTGGTGCAGATTGACGCAGTGCACCACGGCATCCCGGTTGCCATGAATCAGCATGACCGGCAGGCCTTGTTTGCCTGCCAGCCTGGGGTCGGCAGCCAGCAATCTGCGGGCCGCAGCACTGTGCGACGCGCTGCCGCGCTGCATGACACTGAAACCACTGACAGCAGAATCGGCTGCGCCAAAAACCGGTGCCGAGTGCAAACCCACAGCGGCGAACAGGTCGGGGTGGTTCAGCGCCAGCAGCGCCGCCAGACCGGCACCCGCAGACAGGCCCGCTACATAAGTCCGCGATGCGTCAAAACTGTGTTTGGTCTGAACCTGCCGCACCATCGCAGCTACCAGTTCAACATCCCCCTGGCCGTTCTGTATTGACCGTGTGTACCAGTGCCAGCAGCGGTTCTGGTCAGCGGTGCTGGACTGCTGCGGGTACAACACCGCAAACCCCTTGCGCTCGGCCAGCGCGTTCAGCCGCGTCGCGGCTGCAAACTCAGCCGCTGTTTGCTGACAGCCGTGCAGCATGACCACCAGCGGCAGCGGTGATAGCACCTTGCCCGACGGAACATACAGTTCATAAAGCATGCGCCGCGCTGGGGTCAGGCTGCCAGTGGGCATGACAAAGCAAGACCGGCTTGTTTTGCCCGGCAACATAAGTGCTGGTTTGACAGCCCTTTTTACAGCGGCTTTCGCTGCTTTTTTGGTCACTGCTACTGATTGGGTCAACAGGCTTTTAAACAGTTTGCGCGACTGCGACTGCTGGGCTCTGCCCATGCGTTTGACACTTTTCAGCCACAGGCTGCCTAAACTCTTGCTCATCGGACCTCACATCCCGCACGTCAACAAACGGACCGATGGGGCACCAATCCATTTTGTTGCGTTGCAACATAATTCAAAGACTACATGCTAACCTGCTGCTGTTTTGTCAACAAACCGGCCATCGGCGAGATGCCGACCAACATGTTCCTTCTGCTGAAACCTGCGGGCAGGCCACTCTGCAGGTACGGTCGCAAAGTATCCAACTACTATTAAAATAGGACTCCAGCGTACATTCCATATGCCCTTCACGCTATATTTTTTATAGCGGTGTGATTCTCTAAACCGCTGCTCACGGCCCTATGCCCTTATTCCTTACCGCCGCGCTGTATAAATTTGTCGAACTTCCCGACTACGAGACACTGCAGGTGCCCCTACTGGCATGCTGCGAGGCCAACGGTGTCAAAGGCACCTTGCTGCTGGCATCAGAAGGCGTCAACGGCACGATTGCCGGGCTGGAGCCTGGCGTGCGTGCCGTGCTGGCCTGGCTGCGCAGCGACGAGCGTCTGGCCGCGCTGGAGCACAAAGAGTCGTGGACCAGCGTGCAAGCGTTCTACCGTATGAAAGTGCGCCTTAAAAAAGAGATTGTCACGATGGGCGTGCCCGAGGTTCATCCCGCGCTGATGGCCGGCCAGTACGTCAAACCGACGGACTGGAACGCGCTGGTGTCCAGCCCGGATGTGGTGCTGGTGGACACGCGCAACGACTACGAAGTGAAAATTGGCACCTTCGCGGGTGCGATCAACCCCGACACCCACACCTTCACCGAGCTGCCTGGCTGGGTCGAGCGCGAGATGCACAAAGGCGGCAAGCTGGCCAGCGTCGATGGCAAAAAGCCGCGCGTAGCGATGTTTTGTACGGGAGGTATCCGCTGCGAAAAGTCCACCGCGCTGCTGCGCTCCAAAGGTTTTGAAGAGGTGTATCACCTCGAAGGTGGCATTCTCAAATACCTTGAAACCGTGCCTCAGGATCAAAGTACCTGGCAAGGCGAGTGCTTTTTGTTTGACGAACGGGTGTCCGTCGGTCATGCGCTGGCGCCGGGTACCCTGACCCTGTGCCGCTCCTGCCGCAACCCCGTCAACAGCGAGGAAAAGCTGTCACCGCTGTTTGAGTTGGGCGTGAGCTGCCCGCACTGCCACGCGCTGACCACCGACACGCAAAAAGCAGGCTACCGTGAACGGCAAAAGCAGGTACAGCTGGCCAATGCCCGCCAGCAGAGGCATATTGGCGTGAAGCAGACCCCCGAACAGAGTGCGCGGCCTCCGGTGAACAAAGCCGATGGCTGAACTCCCCGTTTTGTATTCGTTTCGCCGCTGCCCCTACGCCATGCGCGCAAGGCTGGCCTTTGCCATCAGCCATGCAGCAGTCGAGCTGCGTGAAGTCGTTTTAAAAAACAAGCCCGCCGAGTTGCTGGCGGCGTCCCCCAAAGGCACCGTACCTGTACTGGTGCTGCCGGGCGGGCAGGTCATCGACCAGAGCCTGGACGTGATGCTGTGGGCCTTGCGCCAGCATGACCCCGATCAGTGGCTTCAACCAGAAAATACGGTCGGCAGAGTCACCGCCATGGCCGACATGCTGGCCTTGGTTGCGGCGAATGACGGGCCGTTCAAGCACAGTCTGGACCGCTACAAATACCCGCACCGCTTTGCGGCTGAATACGAGGGTGGTGATGCTGCAAGTTTTGCGCAACGCCACCGCGCCCTGGGAGCCGCCTGGCTTGCCAGTCTGGCGCCTCAGCTCGAACGTGGCCACTTGTTCGGCGCACACCCCAGCCTGGCCGATATGGCATTGCTTCCCTTTGTGCGGCAGTTTGCCCACACAGACGCTGCCTGGTTTGCAACCCAGCCATGGCCGTACCTGAAGGCATGGCTGGCGGCCTTTGAAGCCAGTAACCTGTTCGCCAGCGTGATGGAAAAGCACCCGCCGTGGCTGTCCGGGCAGGTGACTGATTCTGCAAGATTTGCTATCAATTAAATAGCTGACAGCGCATGTAATCCGTGGGCTGGAGGCACTTTTCGTCTGAAAACAATGAAATTTGACCTCTGGCGGGCGTTACGAAGCCCGCCAGAAGTCAAACCACCACTGCCTGTCGTTTTGGTTAGCGTTTTGGCGTGTTTTTCAGCAACTCGACCAGTTCAGACTTCCAGAAACGCGCTTGCACCGTGGTGCCGTGGCCAGCGGTTTGGTCGCTGGCGGGAATCAGGAAGTAACGTGCATTTTTCAGACGCTTGATCTCTTTGTCCATCACGCCCGTTTCTGGCGGGTTGCGTTCGTCATCTGCAGAATTGATCGCCAGCACAGCGGCTTCGGTCCGCTCCAGCTGGGGCGCAGGGTTGTAATCGCTGGAGGACTCCCACTGGTACATCTGGTCATTGGCATCCGCCGTGAACGGCGTTTTCAGGCGCTGGTTGAGCAACTGGTCGGCCTTTTCACGGGTGGGTGCAGCCTTGTAGTAAGCCAGCGAGCCGCCATTGGTGGCAATCCCGAAAAATACCGACGCAAACTGCGCGCTCGGCGGCTGCTGGGTGTAATTGCCGCCCTGCCAGGTCGGGTCATTGCGAATCGAGTCGATGATCAGCCGACGCATCATCCAGTTGCGGCTGGACATTTCAGTCGGCTGCGAAGCCAGAGGCACCAGTGCGTCCATGAAGCGGGGGTATTTTGTGCCCCACATCCAGGTTTGCATGCCGCCCATCGAGTTGCCAATCACCACCCGCAGATGCTTGACGCCCAGGTGTTCTGTCAGGAGCCGGTACTGCGCTTCGACTGCGTCGTCGTAGTTGTATTTCGGAAATCTGGTTTTCAGCCCATCCGACGGTTTGGACGACTGGCCCGCACCAATCGAGTCGGGCAGGATGATGAAGTATTTGCTGGCGTCCAGCGGCTGCCCTGGCCCGAACAATTCGCCCGCAAACGCAGGGTTCAGCATGCTGGCGGCAGAGCCCGCCGTGCCATGCAGCACCAGCACAGGCTCACCGGTGGGTGCGCCAACGGTGGTGTAGGCCAGGCGCAACTCGGGCAGAACTTCCTGGGTATGGAACTTAAAGTCTTTGACCACCCAGCTGCCTTTTTGCGGTGCCGGGTAGTCCGCTGCATAGGCCATGCTGGAGGCCAGGCAGAAAGTGCTTAAAACAACGGAGGCGGAAATGGATTTAAAGAGTGACATGGACGCTGGTTTTCCAGGTGACAGAGCTGTAGAGCTGTAGAGCTGTGGGTAAAGAGGTACCGGCAGAGTCTGGGATGAGACCTTCAAGCCAACGTGATTTTGTCAGCGGACAGGACGCAGCAGATATTCGGCCTTTCAATTATCAAAAGAAAACCACTTGTGTCTGCCACAGGGATACCCTTAGCCGTGAGCCTTGTCGTTGGGGAACGAGCCGCCTTTAAAACTACACCACGTCAGGCGCAACCATCTCTGCGTACTCATACAACGCGCCCAGCACCGTCTGGCCTTGCTCACTGGAGCCCCGTTCACTTTCAGCCTGCACGTCAATTTCTGCAAACAGCGCATCCAGATTGCGCGCACCACCCTCGCCTTCGAGCAGCTTTGCCACGCGGTGCGCCTGCCACCGCTCGGCATCTTCCGGCGACAGCGATTCAGGAAAGTTACGTGCCCGGTATCGAAACAGCAATTCGCCCAGCCGCACGTCGTCAAAACCGGTGCGGTCATGCGCCAGCTCCACCGGTGACAGGGTACGCAGACGGTTCAGGCGCCGCCGGTCGTCGTTGCCCACAAAGCCGGCATACAGGTTTTCATCCACATCTGCAATAGCCTCTTTGGGGCGGCTGAAGACCGCTGGCCAGATGGCGCTCATATCAGGCAAAGCCCTGGCTTTTTCGGCATTGGCCAGCGCAGCTTCAATGTCTATCCCCCACTTGGTGGCCATTTCAGGACGCAGGGTTTGCAGCTTGCGCACCACCATAGGTGACTTGTTCAGATGAACGGACTTGAGCGGCAGACGCTGCACGCCTTCGGGTAAATCAGCTGACTTGGTGAACAGGCGCTGGCGCAGTGTATCCACATCCAGCAACGCCAATTCGCTGGGGTCATGGGCCAGGTCCCAGGCGAGAATTTCGTTTTTATTCGACGGATGGGTTGCCAGTGGCCACATGATGGCCATGCAGCCGCGCTCTGGCGAGAACCTGCCCGATACGTGCAGAAAGGGCTGTGCAGTCTGCGGGCTGGCGGGCAGACCCAGCTCAGCGATGACCTGGTTTTTTTTGTGCAGACCCAGACAAAAGTCAAACAACTTGGGTTGTGCGCTGCGAATCAGCCGCGCCAGCGCGATCGTGGCCCGCACATCACTCAGCGCATCGTGGGCCGCTTCATGCAGCAGACCATTGGCGCGCGCCAGGTCTTCAAGTTTGAAGCTGGGCCGTGTGGCGCTGGCATCGTCCGGCTTGCGGTCATCGGGCTTAAGCGGCCAGACAATGCCTTCAGGCCGCAATGCATAGGCCATGCGGACGACATCCAGAATGTCCCAGCGGCCACAGTCGTTTTGCCACTCCCGCGCATACGGATCGATCAGGTTGCGCCAGAACATGAAGCGCGTGACTTCATCGTCAAAGCGGATGGTGTTGTAGCCCACGCCTATCGTGCCCGGCTCCGCCAGCAAGCCTTCAATCCGGGCGGCAAAAACGTGCTCTGGCACACCGCGCTCCAGGCACAGCTGCGGCGTGATGCCAGTCAGCAGGCACGATGCAGGGTCCGGCAGATAGTCATTGGCGGGCTGGCAATACAGCATCACCGGCTCACCGATTTCATTGAGTTCGGCGTCGGTACGGATGCCGGCAAACTGCGATGGCCGCTCGCGCCGCGGGTTCAGCCCAAAGGTTTCGTAGTCGTGCCACAAGAAGGTGTGAGGAGGCATGTTGGATAAATTTTAAGGAAATAAAGCTTCTCAGGCAGCCAATACGCGGGCATCCAGCTATTATTTTCATAGCGCAACGCAAAAAAGCCGGTAGCATGATGCTAGCGGCTTTTCTGGCAGGCTGAAAACTCAGCAGTGATCAGATCAGTTGGTCTCGGCGGATTCCGGCTCGGGCTTGGTCTTGCCTTCCTTCTTGGGCAGCGGCTGGATGTCAAGCTGGACTTCACCAGTCTCTACACCCTTCGCGTCTGTGGTGACCTTCATATCAACCGTCAGGCGACCACCGTCCATCAGGCGGCCAAACAGCAGCTCGTCCGCCAGGGCACGGCGAATCGTGTCCTGGATCAGGCGCTGCATCGGGCGGGCACCCATGAGCGGGTCAAAGCCTTTTTTGCCCAAGTACTTGCGCAGGGTATCCGTGAAGGTGACTTCAACTTTCTTCTCGGCCAGCTGCGTCTCCAGTTGCAACAGGAACTTGTCCACCACACGCAGAATCACGGTTTCGTCCAGCGCCTTGAAGCTGACCGTCGCATCGAGCCGGTTACGGAACTCCGGCGTGAACAGACGCTTGATATCTGCCATTTCGTCACCAGCTTCACGCGGATTCGTAAAGCCAATCGTCGCCTTGTTCATGGTCTCGGCACCGGCATTGGTGGTCATGACAATGATGACATTGCGGAAATCAGCCTTGCGCCCGTTGTTGTCGGTCAGCGTGCCGTGGTCCATGACCTGCAGCAGCACGCAATGCGGTTTTTTGGTGACGGCTTCAGTCAATAAGCCGCCTTGGTCAAAACCTACATAGCCCGGAGGCGCGCCAATCAGGCGACTCACGGCATGGCGCTCCATATACTCGCTCATGTCAAAGCGGA
>JBBRMH010000079.1:0-17510 GCA_038230935.1 Burkholderiales bacterium
AATTGCGAGGAGTCCATGGTGTGCCACTGGTTGTATCTTTCTCGGCTGGCACTTTTAAAAAAGTGCCAGGCGAATCGGCCCGTCTATAGTTACATTTGCAAGAAATATTGACGAGATGTCTGAATCTCTTGTAAGACATGGCTCAGAAAGTATAGGGTGTTTCATTGGCGCCGGGGCGGTTTGTACCTCGCTGTGGTCGAACTCTTGACTGAAGCAGACTGTCATTTTTTAAACACTGTGCAACTTGATTGGCGCTCTGCATTCTTTATTTTGAAGGCTCACGGGTTCTTGAGGCTTGACAGGTCACTTTTTCAGCATCAAATCAGGCTCCAGGGCACGCTTTACGAGCGCCTGCAGCTATGAAAAACAGAGCAAATATACCTGCCAAAGCGTGCTGCCAGTGAACTTTTCCAAACGCGCCCTATCATTACCCCATGCGTCACTGGTTACTTGCCCTCATGATCGTTCTGCTGCCCCTGCGCGGCTGGATGGGCGATGCCATGGCGACGGACATGGCCATCAGCATGACGGCCCGTGTGGCAGTCAATGCAGCGGTCAGTGTGGCAAACACTACAAAAATCATAGCAGCTGGCGCATACGAAACAAGGGCTAGCGGTCATTTTGACCATAAAACCCAGGTTGTAACTGTTATTGCAGCGCCAACACCGCTGACAGCCGTTGCGCAGGCGCATCCTGACTGCAGCGGGCATGCAACAGGTGCTCAAGCGCCTTTGGCCAACGGGCATGACTCAAACGCGATGCAGGATTCGCAAGGTGAACACTGCACACCGTGCCAGTCGTGCCAGGCCTGCCACACCGTGGCGTTGTCGGCAGCCTTGCCAGCAATGGTGGGTGTCTTTGCCGAGCCCGTCACACCGCAGACCGTGGCGGTTGAATTCACCAGCGCCCTTGCTGCACTGGGCCAAAAACCACCGATTTCCTGAACCCCAGGCCCAAACTGGGCCTGTACTTGCACGCTGGCGCACTTCTTTTTTGAAGCTTCCGCCCGATTCCCCGCGATTTTGATCAATCGCTGCGCATGTTGTTCAGGAGATTTTTTGTGACTTACCGATGTTTTTACACGCCGCTGGGGTACCTGGCCTTGCTGGCCTGGCCCCTGGCCAGCACTGCACAAACGCAGGCCGCGCCCACCCTCGCCCTCACCCCCATCACGTTCAAATCAGCCTTTGAAGGCTACCAGCCGTTCACCGATGACCCAGCAGGCCGCTGGAGGGAAGCCAACGACACCACTGCCCGCATTGGCGGCTGGCGTGCCTATGCCAAAGAAGCGGCGGGTGCAGCGCCTGAAAAACCTGTACCGCCCGCACCAGCGCTGCTACCGGGGACACCCCCCGCGCCCGCGCCCGAGAGCAGTCCAAAAGCTGCAGCGGTCAAACCATGAGCGCACGCACCATGAAAAAGAGCATCAAACACAGCGCCCTGGCCCTGGCGGTCTTTGCACTGGCGGGTTGCGCGTCTGTCGATATGGACCAGACCCTGCGTGACACCAACGCGCCCACCAGCGCCAGCCACGCCTTTACCCAGGGCAAGCTCACACTGAGCCGCACCGCCCAGCAGCAGGCAGCCAGAGACAAGCTGGCCAGCGAATTGCTGGCCAAACCCCTGGGCATGGACGACGCCGTGCAACTCGCACTGGCCAACAGCCCTGCGGTACAAACCCTGCTGGCGCAAAGCTGGGGCGACATGGCGCAGGCGAAACAGACCGGCCGCATTGCCAACCCGCTCTTCACGTTTGAACGCACCACTTTTGGCAGTGAGCTGGAGCTCAGCCGCCTGCTGTCGTTTGGCTTGCTGGACTTGTTGGTGCTGCCGCAAAAACTGGCCGTGTCACGCAGCCAGATAGCCGCCAGCCAACTGCAGCTGTCTGCCAGTGTGGTCGAGCAGGTCACGCAAATCCGCCAGGCCTGGGTGCGGGCGGTGGCGGCGCAGCAGTCGCTGGCGTATGCCGACCAGATCAAGCGCACCGCCCAGGCCAGTACCGAGCTGGCCCGGCGCATGCAGCAGGTGGGCAACTTCAACAAACTCCAGCGCGCGCGCCAGCAGGTTTTTTACGCTGACGCCACGACCCAGCTGGCCGCCAGCCAGCACACGGCCACCGCTGCGCGTGAAGAACTCACGCGCCAGCTTGGCTTGAGTGATGCGCAAGCGGGTCAGCTCAAACTGCCCGAGCGCCTGCCCGACCTGCCCAAAGCTGCGCGCGAGCCAGCCGAGGTCTCAGCCAGTGCAGGCCAGCAGCGTCTGGACGTTCAAATGGCGCGCCACCAGCTGGAGGTCGCTGGCAAGTCGCAAAACCTGAACCTGCTCACCAGCCTGGTCGATGTCGAGCTGGGCATTCGGCGCGATACCGTATTTGACAACGCGGCAGGCACCAGCGCACCCCGCAGAGGCTACGAGCTGGGCATCCGCCTGCCGCTGTTTGACTGGGGCAACGCGAAAAGAGACGCGATGAACGCGCAGTCCATGGCAGCGGCCAACCGCTATGAAAGCACCGTGCGCAACGCGTCGTCGCAACTGCGGGAAAGCTACTCGGCTTACCGCACGGCCTACGACGTGGCCCGCCACTACCGCGATGAAATCGTGCCGCTGCGCAAAACCATGGCGGAAGAAAACGTGCTGCGCTACAACGGCATGCTGATTGGTGTGTTCGAGCTGCTGGCGGACAACCGCGACCAGATTTCCAGTGTGGTGGCGGCGATTAATTCGTACCAGCAATTCTGGCTGGCAGATGCAGCACTGAGCGCCTCCATGACCGGCAAGCCCACCAGCATGATGCTGTCCGCGCCCTCTATGGGCAGCAGCGAAGCCGCCGGTCACTGACCTGCGTACCCACCCCAAACAAAGAAACAGTGATGAACAACAGACGAAACTTTCTGACCGGCGCAGGCGCGCTGACCACCGCAGTAGCCGCAGCAGCTGTGAGCCGCGTGGCGATGGCGGCGCTGCCCGAGCCGGTCATGCAGACCAGGCCCGACACCATGGCCCCGCTGGTGCCGCAAACCGGTCGCCCGTACAACCCGGTCGTGACCCTGAACGGCTGGACGCTGCCCTGGCGCATGAACAACGGCATCAAGGAATTTCACCTGGTGGCCGAGCCCGTGGTGCGTGAAATGTCACCCGGCTTCAAGGCGCATCTCTGGGGTTACAACGGCCAAAGCCCAGGCCCCACGATTGAGGTGGTGGAAGGCGACCGGGTGCGCATTTTTGTCACCAACAAGCTGCCCGAGCACACCAGCGTGCACTGGCACGGCCAGCGCCTGCCCAACGGCATGGACGGTGTGTCCGGCCTGAACCAGCCTGCCATTCCAGTGGGTAAAACCTTTGTCTATGAGTTTGAAGCACGCCGTCCCGGCACCTTCATGTACCACCCGCACGCCGACGAGATGACGCAGATGGCCATGGGCATGATGGGCTTCTGGATCACGCACCCGAAGGTAAAACACCCGCTGATTGAAGAAGTTGACCGCGACTTTGTATTTTTACTCAACGCCTACGACATTGACCCCGGTGCCTACACGCCCAAGATCATGACCATGCTGGACTTCAATTTGTGGAGCTGGAACAGCCGCGTGTTCCCCGGTATTGACCCGCTGGTGGTGCGCAAAAATGACAAGGTCCGCATCCGCTTTGGCAATTTGACGATGACGAATCACCCGATTCACATCCACGGTCATGAATTCACTGTGACCGGCACCGACGGCGGGCCGACACCGAAAACCGGGCGCTGGCCGGAAGTGACCACTGACGTGGCCGTCGGCCAGATGCGGCAGATCGAGTTTGTGGCCAATGAAGAGGGCGACTGGGCTTTTCACTGCCACAAAAGCCACCACACCATGAACGCCATGGGCCATGAGGTGCCCACCATGATCGGCGTGGACCACCGAAAAATTGTCAAGGACATCACCAACCTGATCCCTGACTACATGGTGATGGGCGAGCGCGGTATGGCCGACATGGCCGAGATGGACATGCCGCTGCCCGACAACACGGCAAAAATGATGACCGGCGAAGGCCCGTTTGGCTCGGTCGAGATGGGCGGCATGTTCAGCATGCTCAAGGTGCGCCAGGACCAAAAACCCGGTGACTACAAAGACCCTGGCTGGTACAAGCACCCGGCGGGTACGGTGGCCTATGAGTGGACAGGCTCGCTCCCGAATCCGGCGCGCTTCGCTTCAGAAGGCGGGCAGACCATGAAGGCGCAGAACATGCCCGCCAAAGAGGTCGAGGTGCAGGTGCGAAAGCCGGTGATGAGCGGCAGCATGGGGGGCATGAAGCACTGAAAGTACGAATTATTTTTCAGAATGAACATGGCTCATTGGCCAGTCGCACATGATCAAAAAAGTGAACAGGTCGTTTTTTGACCTGTATTTCTGTTCCTGCGGTTTCTCTGTGCAAGTTTTACCCATTTATTTTCCAACCAAACTCAAAGGTATTTTTATGAACTCACGTCATTTCGCAATCGCAATCCCCGCCCTTTTGCTGTCTTTGACAGCCATGGCATCCGGCACTCACGGCGGCGGCCATGGTGAGGCAGCCATTGGCAAGCCAGGTGTGGCATCCAACGTCACACGTACTGTCAATATAGAAATGCGTGACGATATGAAATTTCACACGTCTGTCATTGATGCAAAACAAGGTGAAACCATTCGGTTCGTCGCCAAAAATGCTGGCAAAGTCAAACACGAAATGGTTCTGGGCACACCCAAAGACCTTAAAGATCATGCCGAGGTGATGAAGAAGAACCCCGAGATGGAACACGCTGATGCCAACATGGTCACAGTGGCACCTGGCAAGTCAGGCGAAATCATCTGGCAATTCACTTCAACCGGAAAAGTTGACTTTGCCTGTTTGCAGCCAGGCCATTACGACGCTGGAATGAAAGGGCTGGTCAATGTTGCCAAAAAATAACCATTCGACTCATCTTCCGACACTACGGATGAAGCCGCCATACGGTGCGACACGCCGATCAGCGTTGCACTTGGCGCTGACGGCAACCGTGGCTCTGGCAGCACCGTGGCTGGCCCATGCCCGAGGCAGCTCTGAAGAAATCACCGTCTGGAAAACACCTGACTGTGGTTGCTGCAAGGCATGGGTAACCCACCTGCAAAAAAACGGTTTCGAGGTGCTTGCCAATGATGTCAAAGACACCACACCCATGCGCCTGAAACTCGGCATGCCGGAAAAAATGGGCTCCTGCCACACGGCAACCCTGGGCAACTATGTGCTGGAAGGCCATGTACCCGCCAGCGAGATACGCCAGTTGCTGCGCGAAAAGCCCAAGGCTCTGGGCCTGGCGGTGCCTGGCATGCCGACAGGCTCGCCCGGCATGGAGATGGGCGGCGCACGCGATGCCTACAACGTGATGCTGGTCCTTCATGATGGCAGTTCGCGTATTTACAAGTCTTACCCTGCAGTTAGCAATTCCAAACCCTCACTATCCTGAAAGAAACATGATGAAAACGCTTAAAACACTCTTGATCGTCTCAGCGCTGATGCTGGGCTCCCACGCGGCCAACGCGGCTTCACACGCGGGCGCGCCGATGGCCGCGCCTTCGTCAACAGACATGTCTGATGGCGAAATTCGCAAGGTCGATATGGATTCCAAGAAGATCACCATCAAGCATGGCGAGATTAAAAACCTCGACATGCCTGGCATGACTATGGTCTTTCAGGTGAAGGACCCAGCCATGCTGGACAAAGTCAAAGCCGGTGACAAGGTTCGCTTCAAGGCTGAAAAAGCGGGCGGTGCCATTGTGGTTACTGAAATCCAGGCGGCCAAGTAGGCTCGACTTTGAAGCTGTAGGAACCGCTGATCAATTCAATTTGAATGGCAGCGGTTTCCACGTTTTAATTTCAATGCAAGGCTTATGCCACCTTGGCGCCCCGCAGCCGCAGCGCATTGAAGATCACCGAGGCTGAGCTCAGGCTCATGGCCAGCGCAGCAATCATCGGCGAGAGCAGCCAGCCGGTGAACGGGTACAGCACCCCTGCGGCAATCGGTATGCCCAGCGCGTTGTAGGCAAAGGCAAATGCCAGGTTCTGCTTCATGTTGGCTACCGTGGCGTTTGACAGTGCCAGCGCAATCGCAATGCCGCGCAAGTCACCTTTGACCAGGGTGAGTTGTGCGCTGTTCATGGCGACATCGGTACCGGTACCCATGGCGATGCCCACGTTGGCCTTGGCCAGTGCAGGCGCGTCGTTGATGCCGTCCCCCGCCATGGCCACCACGTGTCCTTCGGACTGCAATTTCTCGATCAATGCCAGTTTGTCGCCGGGCTTGACTTCCCCATGCACTTCGTCAATGCCCAGGCGCTTGCCGATGGCTTTGGCCGTCGTCAAGCCATCGCCTG
Organism: Burkholderiales bacterium; assembly: GCA_038230935.1. Lineage (GTDB taxonomy): Bacteria > Pseudomonadota > Gammaproteobacteria > Burkholderiales > Burkholderiaceae_C > Polaromonas. The sequence goes on from JBBRMH010000079.1 coordinate 6,369, forward strand.
TGGCCATCACAATGCGCAGGCCAGCCGTTTTGAGCGTTGCCAGGGCTTCAGGGGTGCTTGGCTTGACGGGGTCAGACACGGCCAGCATACCCGCCAGTTTGCCGTCAACCGCCAGGTACATTACGCTCGCACCTTCAGCACGCAGCGCTTCTGCCTGCTGCAAAACCGAATCCACCGGCACATTGATCTGCTGCATGAGTGTGGTGTTGCCCAATGCCAGTTGTTTGCCACCTACCTGGCCTTTGACACCAATACCCGAGCCTGAATCAAAGTTTTCTGCCTTGTCGAGTGTCATGTTTTTGTCTTTGGCGGCCCGCACGATGGTTTCAGCCAGCGGGTGCTCGCTGCCCTGATCCAGGCTGGCGGCCAGTCGCAAGACCTCGTCCTCGTCAAACCCGGCTACCGCAACGACCCGTTCAAATGCTGGGCGTCCCTCGGTCAGCGTGCCGGTTTTATCAATTACCAGGGTATCGACCTTGCGCAGGTTTTCAATCGCTGCGGCATCCCGAAACAGCACACCCTGCGTTGCACCCCGCCCGGTTGACACCATGATCGACATGGGCGTGGCCAACCCCAGCGCGCAGGGGCAGGCAATGATCAATACCGATACCGCATTGATCAGGCCAAACACCCAGCTCGGTTGCGGCCCAAACAGTCCCCAGGCAAAGAACGTCAACACAGCCGACGCCACCACGCCATACACAAAATACGCCGCTACTACGTCGGCCATGCGCTGCATCGGCGCTTTGGAGCGCTGCGCCTGAGCGACCATTTGCACGATTTGCGAGAGCATGGTGGCACTGCCCACGTGCTCTGCACGCATCACCAGTGCGCCGCTGGTGTTGAGTGTGGCACCGATCAGTTTGTCGCCCACGCCTTTACTGACAGGCAACGGCTCACCCGTGAGCATCGACTCATCCAGCGCGCTGCTGCCCTCGGTCACGACACCATCGACCGGCACCTTCTCGCCCGGCCTGACGCGCAGCATGTCTCCAATATGAACATTGTTAAACGGAATGTCTTCTTCCTTGCCATCAGCGCCAATGCGCCGGGCCGTTTTTGGTGACAACCCCAGCAGCGACTTGATGGCCGCCGAGGTTTGTGAGCGGGCCTTTAATTCAAGCAGTTGCCCCAGCAACGTTAACGAAATGATGACCACCGACGCTTCAAAATAAACCGCCACCCGGCCCATGGAAATAAATGAGTCAGGAAAAACCTGCGGGAACAGCAAGGCCACCACGCTATAGACAAAAGCCGCGCCCGTGCCCAGGCTGATGAGCGTCCACATGTTCGGGCTGCGATTAACCACCGACTGCCAGCCGCGCTTGAAAAACGGCCAGCCAGCCCACAGCACCACGGGCAGCGACAAGACAAACTCGACCCAGCTCTGCGTGGCCATGCTGAACAGGTTGAGCTTGTGCCCCGCCATGGACAGCGTCGCTACCACCAGGGTCAGCGGCAGCGTCCACCAGAAGCGGTGTTGAAAGTCGATCAGTTCTTTATCTTCGCCCTCTTCCAGTTCTGGAATCAGGGGCTCAAGCGTCATGCCGCATATCGGGCAGTTGCCAGGTGTGCTGTGGCGTATTTCGGGGTGCATGGGGCAGGTGTAGATCGTGCCCGCTTGCGCTTGCTGCCCCGCCGCATCAGGTGGAGATGGCACAGGCATTTTCTGAACATCAGCCTGCTTCGCCGTTAGGTACTGAGACGGATTGGCGTTGAATTTGGTCTGGCAACCCGCACTACAAAAGTAGTAGTGTTTGCCGCCATGCTCGGCCTGATGCGCAGACTTGTCGGTCACCGTCATACCGCATACCGGGTCTTTCAACGGCTCCGGCGCAAGGTCTGCACCGGACGTGGCCGACTTATCCACAACAGCAGCCAGATTTTTTGGTGACTGCTGGCGCTGCTGTGACTGTTGCTGAAGTGGCAAGTTTTGCCGGGTAACCCGCAGCCGTCAGTGCCAGCACCAACGGGTCGCCGCCTTGCGGGAAATCGCCGTTGACCGTGACATGACCTGCTGGCAAGTCAACTTCAACGGTGCCAACCCCATACAGTGACTTGAGCGCGGTGTTGACGCTTTTCACGCAGCCACCGCAGCTCATGCCCTGGACTTCAAGATGGATGGTGTTCATGGAAGACTCCAGAAATACGGCCTCGAAAAACTGCTTCAAGCGTAGATACCCTTTGGCAGTGGTGTTGCAAGCGCGCGGAAAATACTATTTGCTCATCTGCATGCCAGGCTCGCCGCGCTTGGCCAAAAACTTGTCAAAGGCAGCGATCTCTTTTTTCTGGGCACGAATAATGTCTTTGGCCATCGCTCGCATTTGCGGGTCTTTGCCATTTTTGAGTTCTGCCTCGGCCATGGTGACGGCCGATTGGTGGTGGACCCGCATCATCATGGCGAAGTCAACGTCCATGTTGCCACTGGACTTCATGGCGGACATCTTGTCCTGCATGTCGGCCATCATGGGTTTCATGTCCATGCCAGCGCCCATTGCGCCACCCATTGCGCCACCCATCCCCTTGTCCGTCATCATGGGCATGGGCTTTTTCATATCCGGGTTCATGCCGCCCATTCCATTTGCCGGACCGGTCTGGGCATGCGCCAGCGGCATCAGGCAGCTGGTTACCAGCGCCATGATTGAAAGTGACTGCACAAGTGTGTGTTTACGCATGATATTGATTCCTGAAGGTCAATTGAATAAAGCTTGTTACGCCGCCAGGGCCATTTTTTGACAAACCTGCGCACATTCGGTACATGCTTTTGCGCACGCCTGGCAGTGGTCCATGTCATGCTTGCCGCACTCGTCTGCGCAAGACTGGCAAACTTTTGCGCACAGCTCGCAAATCGCCTTGGCATGAATACTCTCCCGGGCCATGGCTGCTGCTGCCATAGCGCACATCTGGGCGCAGTCTATGTCCAGCGCAATGCAGCCTGCCATCATGGTCACGTCTGTCTCACGCAGACAAGAGCCAGCGCAGTAGTTGCACGCTACCGCGCAAGCGTTGCAGGCGGCGATGCAGTCTTCGTATTTTCTTGCGTGCATATTGACTTTCTTCAGTGGTTGAAAATTGAGGAACTTGCAGATGCTCCAGTATTGGTACTGGACATCGAATTTCCATGATCTACCCTTTACAAAAAACAGGCTGTGATGGATAAACACCCAGCGTTGTAGGACACCGCCCCGTCATTTGATGTGATCTACAGTCCTGGCAGCTGATTTGAAATTGAACCTTTCAAAATTCCCCGTATCATTTACCCGTGCGTTACCTGTTTATTGCCCTCCTGATCGTTCTGCTGCCCTTGCGCGGCTGGGCGGGCAATGCCATGGCTGTAGATATGGCAGCGCAGCAAGTGTTGATGGCGCAAACCAGTGTGGCCAACACTGCTGTCATGCCTGCGGACTGCCCCATGCACATGCAGGCTCTGGATAACCAGACTGGCGCTGCAAAGCTTAATTGCAACAGCTGTGACACCTGCGAGCTATGTCTGGCACTGGCGTCATGGACGCACACCGTCTGGGCTGCTGGCAAGATGAGTCGCCCGGCCGCGCCGCTGCTGATGGCCAACGACTTTCGCAGTGCCGCAGCCACTGCAAGCTTCAAACCACCGATTTCCTGACCCTGACACCCAAAGTTCGTCTGCGGCCTGCTCGCAGATGCTTTTGGCAGCCTGCTTTGGCTGCTGCTTGTGTTCAGGAGATTGAAGTGCGTCAAGTTTTACCTTTACGGCTGTGTTCATGCTGCATAGCCGTCTTGTTGGTTCTGCCGTTTGCTGTGTTTGCCCAGGGGCTGGGTTTTGAAGAAGCGCTGCGCGTGGCAGCAGAACGCGCACCGTTGCTGAAGGCGCGCACCGCCAGCGTGCGCGGCGCTGCTGCACTGCAGGCCAGCGCTGCCGAACTGCCAGACCCGAAACTGTCTGTCGGCATTGACAGCTTGCCGATCAATGGCCCTGACCGGGGCAGCCTGACGCGGGACAACTTCACGCAGCGCCAGCTGGGCTGGACCCAGGACGTACCCAACCGCGCAAAACGCACTGCCCGCAACGACGCCGCGCTGGCACGCACCGCGCGTGAGCAGGCCCTGCTGCAAACAGAACAGCTGACGGTGCGCCGCGAAACCGGTCTGGCCTGGCTGGCCGTCAGTTTTGCCAACCAGCGGCTGGCACTTTTTGAAGACCTGGTTAGCCAGCAACAGCTGCTGCAGGGCACTGCCAACGCCCAGCTGGCTGCCGGGAAAATCGCACCCGCCGATGTCAGCGCCATCGCGCTTGAAGCACTGGCGCTGGCCGACCGGCGTGATGATCTGGAGCGTGATGTGCAGCAAGCGCTCGCCGCGCTTAGGCGCTGGACTGGACCCTTGACTTCAGCGGGTTTATCAGGCGAAGCGCCAGATCTGAAAGTGGACACTGTATGGTTGCAAGCCAATATCGGGCGCAGCGCTGAAGTTGCGGCACTCACGCCATTACGCGCCATGGCTGATGCCGATATGCGTGAAGCCGAGGCCGCCAAAGGTGGCGACTGGAGCTGGGGTGTCCGCTACGGCAAACGCGGCCCGGCATACAGCGACTTCTTTTCCGTACAGCTGACGTTTGACTTGCCGCTGTCACCCGAGACCCGTCAGCAACCGTTGATTCGTGCCAGGCAAAAAGAGCTGGAACGCGTTGAAGCCGAGCGCGACGAAACGCTGCTGCAGCAAACGCAGGCGATTGAAACCGGCCTGAGCGAGTTGACAGAAACCACCCGCAAACTCGAACGCCTGAGGCAACACAGCTTGCCACTGGCCAGGCAGCGCTCCGAGCTCACATTGGCAGCGTATCAAAGCGGCAAAGACAAGCTGGCTTCGGTGCTGGAAGCGCGCAAACAGCAAACCGAAATTGGCCTGCGCGCGCTGGAGCTGCAGGCCAGGCAATCGGCGGTTCAATGGCGTTTAAATTCATTCATTGCAGAGCAAGACCCATGAACACAAAAACCATTTACACACTGGCGACCGCTGCAGGTCTGGTGCTGGCACTGAGCGCTGGCGGGTACGCGCTCTACAGCGCGGGGCTGCGCCATGGCAGCCTCACAGCGGCACAGCAAGGCAGCGCCAGCCCCGCCACGCCTGCTGCAGCTTCGGCCACCGACATGAACAGCATTGCTGCTGGTGAAGAAGCCACGCGCAGGCACATCAAAAACGGCCTGAAAGCCGGCGATGTTGACCCTGCCAACGGCCAGCAGGTGCTGTACTACCACGACCCGATGGTGCCCGGCAAACGCTTTGATGCACCCGCCAAGTCACCCTTCATGGACATGATGCTGGTGCCGGTGTATGCCGGTGCGCAGTCAGTGGATGGCAGCAACGTCACCGTGAGCCCACGCGTCGAGCAAAACCTGGGCTTGCGCACCGCCGAGGTGGTGCAAGGCAGCCTGGCCACGCAGCTTTCAAGCATTGGCAGCATCGCCTGGAACGAGCGTGACCAGTCGGTGATTCAGGCGCGGGCCACGGGCTACATCGAAAAACTCTACGTGCGCGCAACGCTTGACGCCGTGCGCGCCGGGCAGCCATTTGCAGATGTGTATGTGCCCGAATGGGTGGCGGCGCAGCAGGAGTTTTCAGCCATTAAAAAAGCCGCTGGCAACGACCTGCCGCTGGTCGCAGCAGCACGCCAGCGCCTCTTGATTGCGGGCATGAGCCAGGCGCAGGTGGCGAGGTTTGAAGCCACAGGCAATGCGCAGGGACGCACCACACTGAGCGTGCCCAGCAGCGGCGTGGTGGCAGAACTGGTGGCGCGTGAAGGCATGACGGTCACGCCCGGCATGACGCTGGCGCGCATCAATGGCCTGACTACCGTGTGGGCGCTGGCAGACATCCCGGAAAGCCAGGTTGCACTGCTGCAAACCGGCGCAAAGGTCGAAGCACGCTCTGCCGCTGTGCCCGGCAAGGTGTTCAACGGCACGGTGCAAGCCCTGCTGCCCGATGTTGCGCTAGCCACCCGTACCCTCAAAGCCCGCGTACTGCTGGCCAACCCCGGCCAGGCGCTGGCACCGGGCATGCTGGTGACCATGCAGTTCATGGACCAGCGCAGCACCCCTGCGCTGCTGGTGCCTACAGAAGCCATCATCGCCACAGGCCAGCGCATGGTGGTCATGCTGGCTGAAGACGGTGGGCGTTACCAACCCGTGAATGTTGAAACAGGCATTGAATCGGGTGGGCAAACCGAGATTAAAAAAGGGCTGACGGCGGGCCAGCGCGTCGTCGTTTCGTCACAGTTTCTGATCGACTCGGAGGCCAGTCTGAAGGGTGTTGAAGCCCGCCTGAACAACGAGCCACCCGCCAAACCAGTGGTGCATCAGGGCGAAGGCCGGGTCGATGCGATGGACAAAGACGCAATTACCCTCACGCACGGCCCGATCCCTTCTGTCGGCTGGGGCAGCATGACCATGGCCTTCAAGCCCCGGCCTGATGGCCTGCCGCGCAATGTGGCCGTCGGTGACAAGGTTCAGTTCGAGTTTGTGATGCCCAAAGATGGTGAGCCCACGCTGACCGGCATCAGCCCCATCCTGCCAGACCGGCCAACCATAACAGCGCCAATAGCGCCCCGCGCTGGAGCGTCCCGATGATCGCCGCGCTGATTCGCTGGTCTATCGTCAACCGCTTTCTGGTGCTGCTGGCCACGGTCATGATGGCCGCCTGGGGTGTGTGGGCCGTACAAAAAACACCGCTGGACGCGCTGCCTGACTTGTCTGATGTGCAGGTCATCATCCGCACGCCCTACCCCGGCCAGGCACCCCGCATTGTTGAAAACCAGGTGACCTACCCACTGACCACCACGATGCTGTCGGTGCCAGGTGCAAAAACAGTGCGCGGGTATTCTTTCTTTGGGGATTCATTTGTGTATGTGCTGTTCGAAGATGGCACCGACCCGTATTGGGCACGCTCACGGGTACTGGAATACCTGAACCAGGTGCAATCCCGCCTGCCGCCGTCGGCCAAACCGGCGCTCGGGCCAGACGCCACAGGCGTGGGCTGGATTTACACCTATGCGCTGATTGACCGCAGCGGCAAGATGGACACAGGCCAGTTGCGCGCACTGCAGGACTGGTTTTTAAAGTTTGAGCTCAAAACCGTGCCCAACGTGGCCGAGGTCGCCTCGGTCGGTGGCATGGTGCGGCAGTACCAGGTGGTGCTGGACCCCGACAAACTGGCCGCCTACAACATCACGCACAACCGCGTGATTGAGGCGCTGCAAAAAGCCAATCAGGAAACCGGTGGCGCCGTGCTGGAGCTGGGCGAGGCCGAATATGTGGTGCGTGCGTCGGGCTACCTCAATGGGCTGGATGATTTCAGAAAAATCCCGTTGACCACCTCCAGCACCGGCTATTCGGTTCGGCTCGGTGACGTGGCGCGCATTCAGCTCGGTCCCGAGATGCGGCGCGGCATTGGCGAGCTGGATGGCAAGGGCGAGGCGACCGGCGGCGTGATTGTGATGCGCACGGGCAAAAATGCGCTGGAAACCATTGCTGCGGTGAAAGAAAAAATCAGATCACTGCAGGGCAGCCTGCCAGCGGGCGTGGAGATCGTGCCGGCTTATGACCGCTCGGGTCTGATTGAGCGCGCTGTCAGCAACCTCAGCTACAAACTGGTCGAAGAGTTTGTGGTGGTGGCGCTGGTCTGCCTGGTGTTTTTGTTTCACCTGCGTTCAGCACTGGTGGCGATCATCTCGCTGCCGCTGGGTATTTTGGCGGGCTTTATCGTCATGCACTACCAGGGCGTGAATGCGAATGTGATGTCACTGGGCGGTATTGCGATTGCCATCGGCGCGATGGTCGATGCAGCGGTGGTGATGATTGAAAACGCGCACAAACACATTGAGCGCTGGCACCACACACACCCCGACCAGACGCTCAAGGGCGAGGCCCAGTGGCACGTGATTGGGGATGCCGCCACCGAAGTGGGGCCAGCGCTGTTCTTCAGCCTGCTGATCATCACGTTGTCGTTCATCCCTGTGTTCACACTGGAAGCACAAGAGGGGCGGCTCTTTGCACCGCTGGCCTTTACCAAAACCTACGCCATGGCGGCGGCGGCAGGCTTGTCGGTGACGCTGATCCCCGTGCTGATGGGCTATCTGATTCGTGGGCGGATTCCTGCCGAGCAAAAAAACCCGCTCAACCGCTGGCTGATTACAGCCTACCGGCCCGTGCTGGACGCCGTGCTGCGCTGGCCGCGCGCCACCATTGCCGTGGCTGTGCTGCTGCTGCTGGCAACCGCCTGGCCCATGCTGCGCATTGGTGGTGAGTTCATGCCGCCGCTGGACGAGGGTGACCTGCTGTTCATGCCTACCGCGCTGCCCGGGTTGTCTGCAGGCAAGGCGGCCGAATTGCTGCAGCAAACCGACCGGCTGATCAAGACCGTGCCTGAAGTCGCTACGGTGCATGGCAAGGCAGGCCGCGCCGAGACTGCGACCGACCCGGCTCCGATGGAGATGTTTGAAACCACCATCCAGTTCAAGCCAAAAAGCCAGTGGCGCGCGGGCATGACACCCGACAAGCTGGTCGATGAGCTGGACCGCATTGTCAAGGTGCCCGGCCTGTCCAACATCTGGGTGCCGCCGATCCGCAACCGTATCGACATGCTGGCCACAGGCATCAAAAGCCCGGTGGGCGTGAAGGTGTCGGGAACAGACCTGGCCGAGATCGACCGCATCACCGGCGAGATTGAGCGCGCTGTCAAAAACGTGCCTGGCGTCAGCACAGCCCTGGCCGAGCGCCTGACAGGCGGGCGCTACATTGACATCAACATCAACCGCGATGCCGCCGCGCGCTTTGGTCTGAACATCGCCGATGTGCAGTCCGTGGTCAGCTCCAGCATAGGCGGTGAAAACGTCGGCGAGACGGTCGAGGGCCTGCAGCGCTTTCCGATCAGCGTGCGTTACCCGCGCGAGATTCGGGACTCGGTTGACAAGCTGCGCCACCTGCCTTTTGTGACCGAGCGCGGCCTGCGGCTGGTGCTGGGGGATGTGGCGGACATCCGCATCAGCGACGGCCCGCCGATGCTGCGCAGCGAGAACGCACGCCTGTCGGGCTGGGTCTATGTCGATATCCGGGGCCGTGACCTGAAGTCTGCAGTGCGTGACATGCAGCAGGCGGTCAATGAAAAAGTCAAACTCAGCCCCGGCTATGCGGTGTCGTGGTCAGGCCAGTTTGAATACCTGGAACGCGCCACCGCCAAGCTCAAGGTCGTGGTGCCTTTCACGTTGTTGATTATTTTTGTACTGCTGTACCTGACCTTCAAACGCTTTGACGAGGCCCTGCTGATTTTGCTGGCCATGCCTTTTTCACTGATTGGCGGCTTCTGGCTGCTGTACCTGCTGGGACACAACCTGTCGGTGGCCAGCGCAATTGGCTTTATTGCGCTGGCGGGTGTCACGGCCGAGTTTGGCGTGATCATGCTGCTGTACCTCAAGCAGGCCTGGGACGAGCGCCTAGCACGCGGCGACAACACAGCGCCAGCCCTGCTGGACGCCATTCGTGAAGGGGCCGTGCTGCGGGTGCGCCCCAAAGCCATGACGGTGGCCGTCATTCTGGCGGGACTGTTGCCGATCTTGTGGGGCGGCGGGACAGGCAGCGAGGTCATGCAGCGCATTGCAGCGCCCATGGTGGGCGGCATGGTCACAGCCCCGCTGCTGTCAATGCTGGTGATTCCGGCTGCGTACTGGTTGATGCGCAAGCAGCGTTCAGGATGAATGCCAGGCCTTGGAAAAGAAACTCTATTTGCTATTCTTTCAATAGCGTCTAGCCCTCGTATTTCCTGCCACAGAGACCTTTTCATACATGAAAAGCCAACTGCTGATGTCAGGAAACCGGGAACCTTCAACGCAGAGGCGCAGAGAACGCAGAGGGCCGCAGAGTTAAAGAAGATAAATTTACTTCTCTGCTCTTCTCTTCTCTTCTCTGCTCCGCTCTGCGTTCTCTGCGCCTCTGCGCTGAATGACTTCAGTATGCCGTGCTATGGTGCTGCCACGATGCCAAAAACCATTCGCTACACCCTGCTGTCGCTGCGCGACCTGGCCGTTTCGGTCGGCCCCTTTGTTGTTCTGGCCGTGGTGCTGCTGTCTCTGGCCTATTGGTGGCTGGACCCGAACCCGCCCAAACGCGTGACGCTGGCGACTGGCCCGGCCCAAAGTGCTTACGAGGAGTTTGGCAAGCGCTATGCCAAGGCACTGGCGGCTGAAGGCATTGAGGTGGTCACCGTGCCCTCGGACGGCTCTGCTGCCAACTTGCAGTTGCTGCGTGATGGCAAAGTGGACCTGGGGTTTGTGCAGGGCGGCACCAGCGACTACAGCGAGAAAGACGAGGAAAAGCTCGCCTCCCTGGGCAGCCTGTTTGTCGAGCCGCTCTGGCTTTTCTACCAGGAAGCGTCGGCGCGCAAGGTCACGCCAGACGCTACCCTGACTTCATTGACCCAGCTGGCCGGGCTGCGCATCAACATGGGGACGCCCGGCAGCGGTGTGCCGAGCCTGATGGCCAAGCTGCTGGAGAGCAACCGAATCGATCCTGCCACGCTGCAGGTGTCCACGCTGGGGCAGACCCCGGCCACCGTCGCGTTTTTGGGCGGCGAGCTTGACGCGATTGTGTTTGCGTCCGCGCCTGAATCGCTGATGGTGCAAATGCTGCTGCAGACGCCAGGCGTCAAACTCATGAACTTTACACAAAGTGAGGCGTACTCACGGCGGTTTGCATTTTTAAGCGCGGTACGTCTGCCGCGTGGCGTGGTGGACCTGGCCGGCAACATTCCGCCTGAAGATGTGCGGCTGGTGGCCCCGACCACGGCGCTGATCACCCGCACGGCTACCCACCCGGCGCTGCTGCAGCTGTTTGCGCAGGCGGGCAACCAGATTCATGGTGGTGCGGGCTGGTTCAAGCGTGCCCGTGAATACCCCAACATCGAAAACAACGAGCTGCCAATGGCCAAAGAAGCCGAGCGGGCGATTAAAAATGGCCCGCCGCTGTTGCAGCGCTACCTGCCCTTCTGGGTGGCCAACCTGATCGAGCGCATGTGGCTGGTACTCAGTATCATCCTCGCGCTGCTGTTGCCGCTGTCCCGTATCGTGCCGCCGCTGTATGCCTTCAGGGTGCGCTCGCGCATCTTCAGGTGGTATGG
>JBBRMH010000080.1:0-17145 GCA_038230935.1 Burkholderiales bacterium
GAACTGGAGCGCACCGGACCAAGCTTTACAATAGACACCCTGCGCGAGCTGCAAGGCGAGAACCCGGACGCACAGCTGTATCTGATCATGGGCGCAGACCAGTTTGCGGCATTCAGGCAATGGCACGAATGGCAGGCGATTGCCGGGCTTGCTATAATTTGTATAGCTGCTCGCGCAGGTTCTGATTGGGCCAGCAGCCCATTTGATACTTATAAAGCGCTAAAAGACCGCTTTTTAATGATTCCCATGCCCGCGATGGCCGTCAGCGCGACACACATCCGCCAGCTGCTGGCCTTTGACAATGCACAAGGCAGCGGTAGCCCCGCAACGCTCAGCGAGATGGTCGCCGGGACGGTTGCACGTTATATTTCACACCATCGGCTCTACAGCAGTGCGCCATAGCCACTGCTTGACCACTGTTACAGCCCCCGTTAATTTCCCTATTGAAACAAAGCACTGCATGACCTCTACGCCCGTCAAAACCACCGCCACCCTTGAGAAGAAAGACGTGCAGAAACTGCAGCGTGCCATCATTGACGGGCTAGAAGACGTCAAGGCGCAGAACATCATGGTGTTTGACACGGAGCACATCACGTCTTTGTTCGAGCGCGTGATCATTGCGTCCGGCACCTCCAACCGCCAGACCAAGGCGCTGGCCGCCAGCGTACGTGACGCGGTGAAAGACGCCGGGTTCTCCAAGCCACGCATTGAGGGTGAAGAAAACGGCGAGTGGATTATTGTGGACTGCGGCGCTGCTGTGGCGCACATCATGCAGCCGACCATTCGCCAGTACTACCACCTTGAAGAACTGTGGGGCGACAAACCTGTCAAGCTCAAGCTGGGCGCGCCGGCGCCGTTGGTCAAGGCTTCCAAGCCCGAGCCCAAGACCGAACCAAAAACCCCAGCCAAGGCAGCTGCCAAGCCCAAAGCGGGGGCTAAATCCACGTTTAAATCCCGTGCCAGCCTGGGTGCGAAACCTGTCGTCAAGCCACCGGTCAAAGATCACGAGCCAGGCTACATCGGCAAACTGGGCAAAACCAGCGACTGGACCGCCAAACGCAACGAGGCCGAACCCGCTGCAGAGCCTGTCAAGCCAGCAAGGGCTGCAAAAACGGTGAAGGTGCCTGCAAAGACAGCTGCCAAGACAACCGTCAAGACGGCTGAAAAACCAGCAGTCAAATCCGCCAAGACTGCTGCAAAGACGCCCATCGTCAAAGTGCCCGCCGCCAAAAAAGCCGCTGTCAAGAAAGCCCCGGCTAAAACTGCAGCCAAAAAGCCAGCAGCCAAGAAAACCACGCCACGCAACTGATGCGGCTGACGATTGTTGCCGTCGGCCAGAAAGTGCCCGACTGGGCACAAACCGCTTACGACGATTACGCCAAGCGCTTTCCGCCTGAACTCAAGGTGGAACTCAAAGCCGTGAAGACCGAGCCCCGCGCCTCCAAGACACTGGACACGCTTTTGCTTGCCGAAAAGTCGCGCATTGAAGGCGCGATTAGCCGGGGTACACATGTCGTGGCGCTTGACGAACGCGGCACGGCTTTAACTACTGTCGCGCTGGCAGAACGTCTGAAGGCCTGGCAATTGTCTGGCGATGACGTGGCCATTGTGATTGGCGGGCCTGACGGGCTGGACAGCAGCTTTAAAAAAGCCGCGCATGAACGGCTGCGGCTGTCTGACCTGACGCTGCCTCATGCCATGGTGCGAGTGCTGCTGATCGAGCAGCTTTACCGGGCCTGGAGCATCACCATCAATCACCCCTACCACAGGCAATGACGTGGAGAACTTCGTCTATCTTGCCTCCCGAAGCCCCCGGCGCAGGCAGCTGCTTGAGCAGCTTGGCGTGCGCTATGAACTGCTGTTGCCAGACGCTGATGAAGACGCCGAGGCACTGGAAGCCGTGCTGAAAAACGAAGCGCCTGCAAGCTATGTCAGGCGCGTGACGGCGCTCAAACTTGACGCCGCTCTGGCCCGGTTAAAGCACCGCAAACTTGCCGAAGCGCCGGTGCTGTGCTCTGACACCACAGTAGCCATGCATCGAACCATCTACGGCAAACCTGAAAATACCCGGGACGCCGTGCGAATGCTTGCCGAACTGTCTGGTAGAACACATCGCGTGCTCACAGCCATTGCCGTGCAGTCAGGCCACCAGCGGTTTGAAGCGCTGAGTACGTCCCGTGTGCGTTTTGATGCCATGACTGCGGCGCACATCCGGGCGTATGTTGCGACGGGTGAACCGATGGGAAAAGCGGGTGCTTATGCCATTCAGGGCAGGGTGGCGCAGCACATCAGCCATATCAGCGGCAGCTACAGTGGCATCATGGGCCTTCCCCTTCATGAAACAGCGCTGCTGCTGCAAAGCGCAGGCATCCATATCTGACAGAACCCGAACATGCCGCAAGACATCCTGATCAACTGGTCTCCACAGGAAACCCGGGTGGCCGTGGTGGAGCATGGCGCGTTGCAGGAGCTGCAGGTCGAGCGTTCGCTTGAGCGCGGGCTGGTGGGCAATGTGTATCTTGGCAAGGTCGCGCGCGTACTGCCCGGCATGCAGTCGGCCTTTATTGACATTGGCCTGGACCGTGCAGCGTTTTTGCATGTAGCCGACCTGATGAGCAGTATCAACAACCGCCATGTTGAGGTCGATGCGACCAGCCCCCCGATAGCGCCCAAGCCTATTGAAAAGCAGTTGTTTGAGGGCCAGGCTGTGATGGTTCAGGTGCTCAAGGACCCGATCGGCACCAAGGGTGCGCGGCTGACAGCGCAAATCAGCATTGCCGGCCGGTTGCTGGTTTTTCTGCCGCAAGACAACCATATGGGTGTCTCACAAAAAATCACGCCCAAACAGCGTGATGAGCTGCGTCAGCGCATGCAAAAACTGGCCGGTGATCTGGGTGGTGGCTTTATCCTGAGAACCAACGGTGAAGACTCCACCGACGCGGAGTTATCAGAGGATATAGCCTACCTGCGCAAAACCTGGGCGCGCATCAAAGATGCCTCCACACGTTTGCCACCTGCGTCCGTGCTCCATCAGGATTTGAATTTGTTACAGCGTGTGCTGCGCGATGTGGTGGGTGAAAGCACACAAACCATTCGTATTGATTCACGCGAGCAGTTCGACAAGCTCAAGCTGTTCGCTACCGAATTCATGCCTGCAACCGTACAAAAGCTGCAGCTCTACACTGGTGAGCGGCCCATTTTTGACCACTTCAATATTGACGAAGACATTGCCAAGGCCCTGGGGCGGCGCGTGGACCTCAAATCGGGCGGCTACCTCGTCATTGACCAGACCGAAGCCCTGACAACAGTGGATGTGAATACCGGCGGCTTTGTCGGCGCACGCAATTTTGACGACACGATTTTCAAGACCAATCTTGAGGCATCGCAGGCCATAGCGCGCCAGTTGCGGTTGCGTAACCTAGGCGGTATTGTGATTGTTGACTTTATCGACATGATCAAGGAAAACCACCGCGATGCCGTGCTCGCGGAATTCAAGAAGCAACTCGCCCGGGACCGTATCAAGACCACGGTCAACGGATTTTCAGCGCTGGGCTTGCTGGAAATGACGCGCAAGCGCACCCGTGAATCGCTGGCGCATCAATTATGCGAGCCTTGCAGTGCCTGCATGGGCAAAGGCGTCGTCAAAACAGCCCGAAGTGTGACCTATGACATCCTGCGCGAAATCCTGCGTGAAGCACGGCAGTTCAACCCGCGTGAGTTCCGTGTGATTGCGTCGCCCAAGGTCATTGAGCTTTTTCTGGACGAAGAGAGCCAGCACCTTGCAGGCTTGAGCGACTTTATTGGCAAACCGATTTCCCTGCAGGCAGAAACAGCGATGGCGCAGGAGCAATACGACATCGTACTGCTGTGAGCTTGTAATGCCCGTCATGCGCCCTGTTTTAACCCGCAACGTGCAGCCAATTCCAGTGCTGGTTTATCACCAGATCGACATTGCGCCCGTCAAAGGCAGCCCCTTTCGCAGCCTTTATGTATCGCCTGGCGCTTTTTCGCGGCAGATGCGGTTGCTCAAGTGGCTGGGGTATACCGGCTTGTCCATGACAGGTCTGCAGCCTTACCTGAGCGGCGAAAAGCAGGGGAAAGTGGTAGGAATCACGTTTGACGATGGTTACCTGAACAATCTCCATCATGCCCTGCCCGTGCTTGCGCGCTGCGGCTTTTCGTCAACCTGCTACGCGGTGAGCAGCCTGCTGGGCAAGACGAATATTTGGGATGCCGACATCGGTATCGCGCAAACGCCCCTGATGAACGAGGCTCAAATCAGGCAATGGATGGCTGGTGGGCAGGAAATTGGCTCGCACACCCGAAGCCACATCAATTTGCTGGCGTCTGGTGACGAAGTATCAGCAGCAGAGATTTCGCAGGGCCGCAGGGAGCTGGAAGCAGCCGTTCAATCACCCATCAACCACTTTTGCTACCCGTATGGACGTTACGAGGCCAGGCACAAGGCCATGGTCGCGGAGCAGGGGTTTGTCACGGCCACCACCACCCAGCGCAGCCGCTGCCATGCCGGTTGCGACCTGCTGGAAATACCGCGCGTGCCTGTACTGCGATCAACCAGCCTACCCATGTTCTGGGTCAAACTGGCCAGCGGCTATGAAGACAGGCGCAAACGATGACATCCGGCCGCCTGCGCATCGCCGTGCTGAACCGGACGTTTTCACCCAAGGCGGGTGGAGCGGAGCGCTATTCCATAGCGCTGGTTGAGCAGCTGGCTGCCCAGCACGATATCCATGTTTTTGCACAGTCGATCGAACACAGCTGGCCCGGCGTGACCTATCACCACGTCAAGATGCCCATGCGCAGGCCGCGATGGATCAATCAGCTGTGGTTTGCCACCGCCACGTGGTGGGCTACGCGAAAGCGCTTTGATCCCGGTCTTGGCACTGGTTTTGACGTGGTGCATTCGCATGAGAACACCTGGCACGGTGACGTGCAAACCGTGCATGTGCTGCCCGTCAAGCACAACCTGTTTGATGACCGTGCCGGCTGGCGGCTGGTACTGCGCTGGCTCAAGGTGCTGACCAGCCCGCGGCTACTGGTGTATTTGGGCCTGGAACACTTTCGCTATGCGGCGCAGCCGGGGCGGGCAGTGGTGGTCACGTCTGACAGCTTGCTGGCTATCTTTAGAGCGACTTACCCGGTCGCAGCGGGGATGACATCGGTCATCACACCTGGAATCGCCTTGCCCGACCTGCCTGTCTCAGACGCAGACAGGCAGGTTGCGAGGCAACAGCTCGGTTTGCCGCAAGGACAACCCTGCATTCTGTTTGTAGGCAATGACTTCCGCAAAAAAGGCCTGTCTGCCCTGATTGACAGCCTGCGCTTTTTGCCTGAACAGGTGGTGATTGCCGTAGTGGGGCATTCGGCACAGTTGCCCGGCTTTCGCCAGCAAGCTCAAGCGGCAGGGCTGGGTACACGCGTGTTTTTTCTGGGGGCACTCGATGATGTCGGCCCTGCCTATCGGGCCGCCGATTGTCTGGCACACCCTACGCTTGAAGACACCTTTGCGATGGTGGTTCTTGAAGCCATGTCTCATGGCCTGCCCGTGGTGGTCAGCAGCGCAAGGTATTGCGGCATTGCCGGGCTGCTTGAAAACGGGTTGAATGCGCTCGTTCTCGACGATCCGCGCGATGTGGTTGCGTTGGGCAAAGCGCTTCATCAAATACTGGATGATTCGGGCGCGGATTCACAGATTGGGCAACAAGCAAGGGCTTTTGCCGAACAGTTTGAATGGGGCAGCATCGCCGCACAACAAGATGCGCTTTATCAGCAAGTCACCCACCACCAGAATTTTTAAGCCACCAATTTGAAGTGTTTGCGGCTGAAGTCCAGCCCGGTCAGGCTCTCAACCTGACGCATGAAGTGGTACTTGTTTTCTTTGGGTGTCGGTTTGTAGGCCGGGTCAAGGCGTAAGACCTGTTCGGCTTCGGTGGCCAGCCAGTGTTGTGCTGTCAGCGGGTGGGTACCCCTAAAAGGGGCAAGCGCCCGGCGGTCAAACTGGCTGTAATGAATTTTGGCAGGGGCTGCTGCCCAGTATTTGCCCACCTGATCGAACTTTTTTTGCATGTCTTCATTGCGCCGAATCCACCCGTAGTGGTAGATGTGCGCGTTGGCCAGCGCGGCATTCGGGTTGCGGCCCCGCTTGTGCTGGTTCATGACCAGCCAGTATTGACCATCAGGCGCGTAGCTGCGCAGGGTGTTGCGTATCAGCCGGCATTCGCGTCGGTACCAGCCAGGGCTGATCGACAGCCACTGCGGTGAGCCGTAAAAATGTTTGTAGTCAAACACCAACGCCTCGACCAGCGGGTTGGCATGGTGGCGCTCAACGCTGGCGCGTATGTTTGCAATGTCATCTTCATGCACCACCTCATCACCTTCGAGGTAGAAGGCCCATTGCCCGGTGCAGGAATACTGCGCAATCATTTTTTGCTGCGCATAGACAAAACCGCGGTCGGCCATGTTCTCGTTCCAGAGCGTTTCAATAATACGGATTTTCGGATCTGCGATGGCGCGCACTCGGGCCAGGGTGTCGTCAGAGCCTTTGCCGACAGCCACTACAAACTCATCGACCAGCGGAAGCAGCGAACGTATCGATGCCTCGAACGGGAACCCAAGCTCTACGCCATTGCGTATGAAAGTAAAACCGCTGATGGACACTGACATTTAAATGCGGCTTTCAGGTGTTTTGGAAACCCAGGCGGTACAGGTGTGCATAAGCACCACCGCACGCCAGCAGCTCGGTGTGGGTGCCTGATTCCACGATGCGCCCGGCATTCATCATGAGGATGCGGTCGGCATGCTGGATGGTGGACAGGCGGTGCGCGATGATCAGCGACGTCCGGTGCTCAGTGAGTGCCTTGATGGCGACTTGCACGGCCTGCTCGGATTCAGTGTCCAGCGCCGAAGTGGCCTCATCGAGAATCAGGATCGGCGCATTTTTGTAAAGCGCGCGGGCAATCGCCAGGCGTTGCCTCTGGCCGCCTGACAGCTCCATGGCGTTGTGACCCAGCACGGTGTCAATGCCAGCTGGCAACGCTGCTACCAGTTGACCAAGATTGGCCGCCATCAGGCACTGCATGACCTTATCGCGGTCCATCTGCTGCCCCAGTGCGACGTTCAAGGCCATGCTGCTGTTGAGCATCACCACGTGCTGGCTGACGACCGCAAACTGTGCGCGAAGTGATTCCAGACTCCAGGCGCGTAGGTCCTGACCGTCCAGACTGACGGTACCGGTAGTCATTTCTACAAATCGCGGCAATAAGTTGACCAGTGTGGTTTTCCCCGACCCCGAGCTGCCGACCAGTGCCACTGTCTCACCTGCCCGGATGGACAGGCTCAGATTGTCGAGTGCCGCTGGCGCATCTGCCTTGTACTGCACGCCCACGTTTGAAAATTCGATGTCGCCGTGCGCCCGTGCCTTGATGTACGAGCCGCCCGACTCGTCAGGCGTCAGATCCATCAGGTCCAGCCCACGTTCGAGTGCCGCCAGCCCGCGCGTAATAGGCGTTGCACCGTCTGACAGGCTTTTAATCGGTGCTATCAACAGCAGCATGGCGGTGACGAATGCGACGAAGCCGCCTACCGTGGTGGTGTTGGCCGAGCCTTGCCACAGCGCAATCGATATCACCGCCGACAACGCCATGGCGGCCAGAATCTGGGTAATCGCACTCATGCCCGCATAAGCTGCGGTCGATTTCATGGACAGGCGGCGCAGTGAGTCGCTGAGCACGTCGAACCGGCTGGCCTGGCTGGCCTGCGCACCATGCAGCCGGACGTCACGGTGTGCCAATACATTTTCTTCGACAACATAAGCCAGGTTGTCTGTGGCGGTCTGGCTCTCTTTGGTCAACCGGTACAGCCGTCGTGTCAGAATCTGTATGACCAGCGCGACCGCCGGGAACAGCAACGACACCACCAGCATCAGCTTCCAGTTCAGATAGAGCAGGTAGGCAATCAGCGCCACCAGGGTGAGCAGGTCGCGCGCCAGCTTCATGATGGCGTTCATCAGCATGGACGAGCCGTTATAGACCTCATACACCACCGTGTTGGCCATGGTGCTGGAGGACTGGTCTGAAAAGAGTGACAAGCGGGCACTCAGCAGCTTGCCAAACATGGCCGTACGCATGGCCTGCAGACCGTCATTGGTGACTTTTGCCAGCGCAAATTGCGCAATAAAACCAGACAATCCCCGAATGGTGAAAAGCAGCATCAAAGACAGCGGCACCAGCCAGAGGTTAAAGCTGCCCTGCTGAAACCCGCGGTCCAGCAGCGGTTTGAGCAGGGCCGGTATAAACGGCTCGGTAGCTGATGCCACGACGGTAGCCGTCACTGTAATGGCCCAACCGCTTTTTGACCTGCTGAAATATGGCCACACCCGCCGCAAACGCTGCCTGATCGACAACCTGACGGGCGCGGTCGAAGAAACTGTGTTCTCTGCCATGGTTACGCAGTGCGCCGATTATCTGACAAGCTGATATCCGGGATGGGTTGCCGGTAGGTGCCTAATGCCAGTAACAGGCCCAGGGTGACACAGAAAAAATCACCTATCAAGGCGTCATACAGCGACGAGTTGAACAGGCAGGCCACCATCAGTGCAACCAGCGTTGACTGGGCTGCACGAGCCACGTCTGGCTCCAGTTGCCGTGTGTCATGAAACACGACTGCAAATAATCCCAGCAACAACGCGATACCGGGCAGCCCAAGTTGCACGCCCCACTGCAGGTATTCCTGGTGGGGATTGCCGTTGCCATTGATGGGCTTTTGTACAGGATTTTTTTCGAGCTCGACCCGGTTGTATTCGGTACTCCAGCTGCCCACACCCAGCCCGGTGAGCGGGTGGTCGGCAATCATGACGATGGCCCTGCGCCATAGCTCCAGCCGGATACCGGACGAGGTATCAGACTTCTGCTGGGTTGAATAAGTTTGGACTTCGTCCTTGACCATGGTCAAGCGCTCCCGAACCTTGGCAGAACTCAGGAACAAAGCCGTGACCAATAAAAACGGCAGCAAAACTATCAGAGCGCGAAAGCGTTTTGGCAATTGCCACGTGATTGCCAGCGACAACATGACAATGGCGACCACGTGGCCACTGCGGCCGCTTAAAACAAACAATACATTTACCATCGCCAGCACAGCTGCAGCGATGGCTATGTGCTTGCCAAATCGCCCGGGTAACCAACTGCGCAAGTGCCAGCAGATGGCAGCCAGCACAGCGCCCATGATGCCCTGATCCAGATAGCTGGAAAAAACAGCATATTCCTTCAAAGCCATGTTGGAGGTTGCCCACGGCACAGGCCAATGTAAAAACAACGCCCAGGAACTGCACACCAGAAAAAGCTGGGCCAGTGCAAAACAGCCCAGTGCATACAGAGCCTCTCGCCGGTCGCGAATAAGTGCCGTCAGCAATACAACGACCAGCAGTTTGCCGTACTTGGCGACCGAGCCAAATGCATCGGCATCGGGTGCTATGGTCCAGAGCAGACTCAGTGCAAAAGCGAAAAGTGTGATCAGTACGGCAGGTGGTGTCAGTCGTGTGGGTTGTGCTTTGGGTACAGTGGATGCGCCTGACGTTCTGAACAAAGCGCTGGACAGTATCCAAAGCGCGCAGAGCATGAGCAGCAGCTTGGCGATGCTGATAATTGCCATTGATAAACCCACAGACAGCGCTGCCAGGCAAATCACTACAAGCCGGAATGAAGGTATCTGGGTGGGCAAAATGAAGGCAGGTGTCGGCTTTAAGGTAGCCGCATTATCGGTGATTCTGTCTCAGCGCCCGACAGCTTCACAGGGCATGATCCGCAACTCAAAATATGACGAAATCGGCATCCAAGCGAGTCGTCAAACAGCCTGTTCGCTCTGCTATGCTCCTTGAGCTATCGGGCGGCGACCAAGCTGCAATGACCTGGCGCAGTGCCCGAAATAAAGACTATCCATTGAAAAGGGCAACCGTTGGCCAGCTTGTCTGTCATTGTGATTACAAAAAATGAGGCGCACAACATCGGGGCTTGCCTGCAATCTGTTTTGTTTGCCGACCAATGGGTGGTACTGGATTCAGGCAGTGGCGACGGGACGCTGGAGCTTGCAAGGGCCTTCGGTGCCGAGGTCAGCGAAAACCGCGATTGGCAAGGCTTTGGGGTTCAAAAAAACCGTGCATTGGCACTGGCGCGCTGCGATTGGGTGCTGTCCATCGATGCCGACGAAAGAGTCACCCCCGCCTTGCAGGCTGAAATCATGGTGGCCATTACCTCGTCTGCGCTGGATGCCTATAGTTTTCCCCGGCTTTCGAGCTACTGCGGGCAGTACATGCGTCATTCCGGCTGGTATCCGGACCGCGTGACGCGCTTGTTCAGGCGACATTCAGCTCAATTCTCCAGCGAGCTGGTGCATGAAAAAATTCTCACGTCGAGTCCGGTCGGACAACTCGCGTCACCTCTGCTTCATGAAAGCTTCACCGGATTTGAAGCTGTGCTGGACAAGGTAAACCGGTATTCAAGCGCGGGTGCGCAGATGCTGTTTGCGCGCGGTAAAACTGCATCGCCGGGTAAGGCGCTTGCACATGGGGTCTGGGCGTTTATAAGAACCTATATTCTCAAGCGTGGCTTTCTGGATGGTCGTATGGGGCTGGTTCTGGCTATTTCCAATGCTGAAGGTACTTATTACCGCTACTTGAAACTCTGGTTATTGTGCAAACAGTGCAACATCGAGACTGCACGGTTGGCTGGCAAGACATCACGACTTCCTCCTGAATGAAAATCAGCTTTATCGTGCTGACTTACAACCGATGCGATGCATTGTTGGCCGTGCTGCGCTCATTGGCGACGCAGTGTGGCGTGGGTCACGAGGTATTGATTGCCGATGACGGTTCAAACCCGGCACAGGTAGAGCGGCTTTATAAAAACTGCCCTGCTTTTCGCTGCCCGGTTCGCCATGTCTGGCACCCCGATACCGGGTTCACGGCAGCTGCTGCGCGCAATCTGGGTGCCCACCACGCCCAAGGCGACTACCTTGTGTTTCTCGATGGTGATTGTGTGCCCGGAAAGTCGTTTGTCGCGGCACACACGCGGCTCGCTGAGCGCGAGCTGTTCGTCAACGGGAGCCGTGTGCTGCTCAGTGAGCGGCTCACAGCGCAGGTGGTGGGCCAGTCCCTTGATCTTCTGGTGCAACCGGCTGCCTTCTGGTGGAGGGCGCGCCTGCAGGGGGATAGCAACAAATTGTTGCATATGCTTTACTGGCCATGGTCTTTATTCAGGGTAAAACAGGGTTTTGAGTGGCGCGGTATTCGCAGTTGCAACCTCGGCGTCTGGCACAGCGATTTTGTGGCTGTCAATGGGTTTGATGAAACTTTTGAAGGCTGGGGTCATGAAGATGCCGATCTGGTACTGCGCTTGAGCCATCTGGGTGTGCGTAGAAAAAACGGATTTTTAGCTACAGAGGTCTTCCATTTGTGGCATCGGGAAAACCAGCGCACTCAGGCATCCATCAACCAGAAAAAAGTACGGGAACGCATGGAAACCGGTTTGGTGCGTGCTGAAAAAGGGCTCGATTCAGTTCAAACTGATTCAGTCAAAATCACCACGCTGCACTGACGACTGCCCCTACTTTTCACCTCTTTATTCCGTGAGTTCATGAGCAAAATTCCATTTTTCAAGCGCCGAAAATTTGTTGCCCTGCTAGCCGTCGCAGCACTGACTGCAACTGTCCCTGGGTTCGCGCAATTCAGGGTCGAGGTCTCAGGGGTAGGCCTGACACAGATGCCCGTAGCAATTGCCCCTTTTCGGGGAGAGCCCCAGTCACCCCAAAAAATCGGTGCCATTGTCGCGGCCGATCTTGAGCGCAGCGGTGTGTTTCGTGCGGTCGATACGGCGGGTGTGATCGCTGATGAGAACAGTCGGCCTGACCTGGCGCAGTGGCGTCAAAAAGGAGCAGACTCGCTTGTGACTGGCAGCGTCACGCCGCTGGCCGATGGCCGGTTTGACGTGCGGCTGCGCCTTTGGGATGTGGTACGCGGGCAAGACCTGGGGGGGCAGAGTTATGCCGTCACGGCAGCCGACCTGCGGCTTTCGGCACACCGGATTTCTGACTTTGTGTATGAAAAACTCACGGGCGACAAAGGTATTTTTTCCACCCGTATTGCCTATGTCACGAAATCCGGCCAGCGCTACACGTTGTGGATAGCTGACGCCGATGGCGAAGGCGCCCAGTCGGCGCTGGCCAGCCCGGAGCCCATCATTTCCCCGGCCTGGTCCCCAAACGGTTCACAGCTGGCCTATGTATCGTTTGAATCGCGCAAACCGGTGATTTACGCCCACGATATCGCCAGCGGAAAGCGGCGTTTGCTGGCTAATTTCCGGGGTTCAAACAGCGCGCCCGCCTGGTCACCGGATGGCCGACAGATTGTGGCCACGCTGAGCCGCGACGGCGGCTCCCAGCTTTACGCAATTGACGCGAATGGCGGCGAGCCACGCCGTTTGACGCAGTCGTCCAGCATCGACACGGAACCGGCTTTTTCCCCGGATGGTAAATATATTTATTTTGTGAGCGACCGGGGTGGGGCACCGCAGGTTTACCGCATGAGCCCCACGGGGGGTAACCCGGAGCGGGTGACATTCACCGGAACGTATAACATTTCACCTGCCATCAGCCCTGACGGGCGCTGGCTGGCTTACATCTCCCGTGTGGGTGGGGCTTTCAAGTTGCAGGTTATGGAACTTGCAAGCAGCAACGTGGCCCAAATCACCGATACCAGTGCCGATGAAAGCCCGAGTTTTTCACCCAACAGCCGTCTGATCGTGTATGCCACCCAGCAGCAAGGCCGAGAAGCCCTCATGACCACCACCATCGATGGAAAGATCAAGGCCCGGCTTGCGGGTGCGGGCGGCGACATTCGGGAGCCCGACTGGGGCCCGTTCTCACGCTAGGTCCCAAAGATGTCTTACACCATCGTCAGACGGCTTCGTTCAAAGTAGCAGTCAGTCTGCGATCCGCATTTTATTTTCAGCAGGGAGTATTTCATGAAGCTTCGTTTTTTCTCCATCATCTCCGCCATCGCGTTGTCAGCTGCACTGGCCGCCTGCGGCTCGAACGTCAAGCTCGATGACGTGCCAGTTGAAAACAGGACCGCCACGAGCGTCGCCCCGCCGTCCGGGGATGCATCGGGTGTAACAAGCAGGGCGGTCCAGCCGGTCCAGATTGGCGACACAGAGTCTGCCGTTGCCGGTCCTGCAGGTGCTGTACGGGTCATTTATTTTGACTACGACAGCTTTATCATCAAGCCTGAATTCCAGAGTGCGATCGAGGCGCATGCCAAGTATCTCGCAGTGAATAAATCACGCAGGCTGTCCATAGAAGGCAATACCGATGAACGCGGCGGGCGTGAATACAATCTGGCACTTGGGCAAAAACGTGCTGAGGCGGTTCGTCGCGCGCTCGGCCTGCTGGGCGTAACGGACGTGCAGGTAGAAGCGGTCAGCTTTGGTAAGGAAAAACCCGTTGCCACCGGTATCGACGAAGCCTCACTGGCCAAAAATCGTCGTGCTGAACTCAACTACCGCTGATCCATGA
This sequence comes from Burkholderiales bacterium, assembly GCA_038230935.1. Taxonomy (GTDB): domain Bacteria; phylum Pseudomonadota; class Gammaproteobacteria; order Burkholderiales; family Burkholderiaceae_C; genus Polaromonas. The sequence goes on from JBBRMH010000080.1 coordinate 13,582, forward strand.
CTTTTCTCCGATTTTTTAGAATTGCCAGGGCGGCGCTGGTTGTTTCTGCGTCCAGTCTGCTGCTATTGAATGCACACGCCGGTATTTTTGAGGACGATGAAGCGCGTCGGGCCATTCTTGACCTGCGCCAGAAAGCCGATGCCTCGCAGCAGCGTTTTGCTGAAGACATCAAAAAAGCTGGCGATGACAACGCGCAACTTCGCCGCAGTGTTCTGGACCTGGCCAACCAGATCGAGACATTGCGTGCAGACCTTGCCAGGTTGCGTGGCCAGGACGAACAACTCGCGCGTGAGGTAGCAGACATGCAGCGCCGCCAAAAAGACATGACGCAGGGCGTTGACGACCGGTTTAAAAAGTTTGAACCCGGCAAAGTCTCCATGGATGGCAAGGAGTTTGTCGCAGCACCCGCCGAAGTGCGGGAATTTGATGCGGCACTGGCTGTTCTGCGCAAGGGCGACTTTGTAGCGGCCCAGACTGCCTTTATTGAATTCGACCGGCGCTACCCAGCCAGTGGCTACAAACCATCCGTATTGTTTTGGCTGGGCAACGCGCAGTACGCCTTGCGCGCCTACAAAGAAGCGGTCGGCAACTTCAAGACCTTGCTGACGATTGCCCCCGACCACGTGCGTGCGCCGGAGGCGGCGCTTTCAATTGCCAACTGCCAGGTGGAATTGAAAGATGCCAAATCAGCCCGTAAAACGCTTGAAGACCTTGTCAAGGTATACCCGGAGTCCGAAGCGGCCTCCGTCGCCAAAGACCGTCTGAGCAAGCTCAAGTAACCACCATCAGGTCGGACGATTCGTTCCCCTTAAAATCGGGAAATGGATATCTCAGCCCTCAATGCCCTCACAACGCAAGTTCTCTGGGCTGCTTTTTTTCTCTCCGTGGTGTTTGGCGTCATTGCCCAGCGTACCCATTTTTGTACCATGGGCGCTGTCAGCGATATCGTCACGATGGGCGACTGGACCCGCATGCGCATGTGGGGCATGGCCATTGGTGTAGCCATGATCGGTTTTTACACGCTGGCCGCAGCAGGCCAGATAGACCCTTCCAAAACCCTTTACGCCTCCAACCGGTTCATCTGGCTATCAGCGCTGTCTGGGGGCCTTTTGTTTGGCTTCGGTATGGTGCTGGCGTCGGGCTGTGGCAGTAAAACCCTGGTGCGTATCGGGGGTGGCAACCTGAAATCCGTCGTTGTGTTTTTGGTGATGGGCGTCGCTGCTTTCGCGACGCTCAAAGGCATTACCGCTGTGGTGCGGGTAGCGACGGTGGACCGTGTGGCGCTGGATTTTTCGGGCAACGCAAATTTGCCAAACTGGCTGGGCAGTATGCTCGGACTTGGCCCTTCAGCAACCGGCCTTGTTTTAGCGCTCGCGCTGGGTCTTGGACTCATCGTGTGGGCGCTGTTGGGGCGCGACTTTGTGCGTCTGGACAACCTGCTGGCGGGCTTTGGCATTGGCGCAGTGATTGTGGCCATGTGGTGGGTCAGTGGCCACCTGGGCTATGTGGCCGAGCACCCTGAAACTTTGCAGGAAGCATTTCTGGCCACCAACTCGGGCCGGGCTGAGGCACTCAGCTTTGTGTCCCCGGTGGCCTACACCCTTGACTGGGTCATGTTCTTCAGTGACAAGGCCAAATTGCTGACGATTGGTATTGTCTCGGTAGTCGGTGTCGTGGCAGGCTCAGCCCTGTATGCACTGGTCACACGCAGTTTTCGCTGGGAAGGTTTTCGTAATGCAGAAGATACTGCCAACCATCTGGTGGGTGGCATGCTGATGGGTGTGGGCGGCGTGGTTGCCATGGGCTGCACGGTAGGCCAGGGTCTTTCAGGCATATCTACCCTGAGCCTGACCAGCATCGTTGCGCTGGCGGCCATCATTGCGGGCAGTGTGGCTGCTTTGAAGTACCAGCTGTGGCGGCTGGAGCGAAGCATCTGATGCAAGCAGACATCGCTTCTGCTGATCTTGACCGGCGCTTTGGCGGATTGGCACGACTGTACGGAACAGCTGGCGCGCAAAAGATTCGTTCTGCCCATGTGGTCGTGGTGGGGCTGGGTGGTGTCGGTTCCTGGACTGCAGAAGCCTTGGCGCGCAGTGGTGTCGCCCGCCTGAGCCTGATTGACCTGGACCACATCGCCGAGTCCAATATCAACCGGCAAATTCACGCGCTGGACGATACGCTGGGCCAGGCCAAGGTGCAGGCCATGCGGGAGCGTATTGCGCATATCAATCCGGCCTGTGACGTGCGCTGTATTGAAGAGTTTGTTGATGCTGATAACTGGCCCGCCATAGCAGCGCTGGACAGCGGTGCCGATGCGTCGGTTTCAATCATCGATGCCTGTGACCAGGTCAAGGCCAAAACAGCCATGGCTGCCTGGGCGCTTCAACACAATGCACGGTATAAAGGCACTGGAAAAATAAACTTCATCAGCGTGGGCGCAGCTGGTGGAAAGCGTCATGCGCACAAGGTGGAAATTGATGATCTGTCTCTTGCAACGCATGATCCGTTGCTGGCCCAGCTGCGCTACCGCTTGCGTAAAGAGCAGGGCGCAGCGCGCCAGGGGAAAATGGACATCAATTGCGTGTTCAGCCGGGAGTCGGTGATGAAGCCTGATGTTGCTGCTGAAAAAAATTTGTTAGTGGCAGACGCTACAACGCCAGACGTTGTTGACGGCCAAAGTGACGGCAGCCTCAATTGCCACGGTTATGGCTCAGTGGTTACCGTTACTGCCACCTTCGGTATTTGCGCAGCGGGCTGGATACTTTTTAAAATTGCAGAGTAGTTTTTCAAACCCCATAAAAATAACGCTATAATTTGAAGCTGTTCTGTACACAATGCAGGATTTGAAAATTTCTCCAAGAAGTGATTTTTGGGACCTTAGCTCAGTTGGTAGAGCAGCGGACTTTTAATCCGTTTGTCGTGGGTTCGACCCCCGCAGGTCCCACCAAGTACAGGCCTTATAGGCACTAGCCCCGAAGCTATTAAATGTATAGCACGGGGCTTTTTACTTTGTGCGCTCAGTTGCTCATGTAGCCACCATGTAGCCAGCAGTACACGGTTTTTGTACCCACGTAGCCCGCGCGCGTCGTCATTGACGATTGCTTTGACTCGTAGGTGGTCCGTGAGCGACGCCTTGCCCAGCATCATGCGGGCTGATAGAGCCCCCTTAGGCGAGCGGGCAGTGGGTAGGCGCCCATACCTGCGTGTGACAGACTGGCTCACGCTTGTGCTTGTAACCCTCGGCTAACTGGTAGGCTGGTGAGGCGAAAAACTTATGCGAGGAGTCACAACTACGCCTTGCTCACCTGTTCTTGAGCCCCTCCAGATACGGAAACACATTGGGCTTTTGCCGTATTGAAATGAAAAAGTTCGGCAGATCGACAGTAAATACTGTGCCATCTTCCGAAACCACCACGCAAGGCCGGTCAGCAAGCACTCGGGGGCTGTAAACAACGCTCCCAGGCGCAGGTTCGCGACTACCCCGCCATTCATACATCCAGCGTACGCGGCCTTTGTCTTGCTGGTGAGCAGCCAGTCGGTTGACACGGCCTTTTCGCCAGAGAC
>JBBRMH010000081.1:0-17028 GCA_038230935.1 Burkholderiales bacterium
GTGATCGGGTTTTACTCTCTCGCAACAGACATTACCGAGCTAAAAAGCATGGACCACCTGAAAAACGAGCTTACCGCTGCCCTGGCCGACCGACTCAGCGCATCTTTGGCAAGTGCTCTGGCAGCACTGGAGCCCCTGGGCTCCAGCCTGGCGGATATGCAGGCAGACCTGCCCTTTGAGGCACAAATCCTTGAGGCACAAATGCTGTTGGGCACAGCGACAGAGCAGATCAGCAAGGCCAGCCACATGCTTGGCGAGAGCGTGAGGCGGACGGGCCTGCCAACGTTGTCTGAATCAAGCGCTTCAACGTGATAACTTCAATTTCAGACATGTCCCACAAGTGTGCAAGGTACCGACCTTGACAATAGGTGATGTGGCGCAGTCGATGGGGCTTCGGCTGGCGTGATGTGACCCGTTTTAGCCCCGTGGTTTTTCAACACACCCTAGAAAGTCATTGTCATGACCAACAGCAGCATTTTGGGTGGCCAGCGGCCACCCGAGCACATTTTCGGCAAAGACACCAACGCGCTCGGCCCGAGCGACAACTCTGACAGCGGCAGTGACGCGCAGGGTGCCTACGGAACTGACGAGATGTCCAGCGACAGCGATGCCGAGGGCACAGGCGAGCGTGCCTCTGCAGGTCCGGGACTTGAAGTTTTTGACGCTGACATCATGCCCGACCACATTGAAGGACCGCCCGATGACATGGCGCTCGGGGAAGATGCAGAATCTGGACTGGCTGACGTCGATTCGCTGGCATCTGAAGAGTCTGACAACCTTGACGACCCCGACATCACAGACAGCGACCCGCTTTAAAAATCATGCATGAAAAACGCCTCTGGGGCATTAACGGTGTGCGCTGGCAGCTATGTATTCAATAGCATCTTGTCTTGACTGTGAAGCTGTCAGGCACGGTGGAAAAAGCTCAAGGCCGGTTCAATGCGTTACTGAACTCAAGCAACGACAGCACGCCGTCCTGGTTGGTATCAGCCGCATCAAAGTACTTGGCGACATTTCGAAAACCAGCGGCTTCCTGACGGCTGAGTTGTCCGTTTTTGTCGGCGTCCATGAAATTGAAGACCCGTTCTATGTCCGTTGCACTGTACCGGGGTGGCGGTTTGGCCGACTCCATTGAGGGCAGTGCGGCACGCACCACCGGGCTGTGTTGCCGCTGATGCGGGCGCTGCAGGCCCGGCCGTCTGAGCCACGGCGCTGGCAGCCAGCACGATGCAGCCTGCCAGCGCCGTCAAGCCGCCCTTCACACACTGGCCGCTGGTTGAAGGGACGACATGTCCACCACAAAGCGGTATTTCACATCGCTTTTGAGCATGCGTTCGTAGGCGGTATTGATCTCGTCCATGCGTATGGCTTCAATGTCGGAGACGATACCGTGCGCGGCGCAAAAGTCCAGCATCTCCTGCGTTTCACGGATGCCACCAATCAGCGAGCCCGCCAGGCTGCGGCGCTTGAGGATCAGGTTGAAAACGGTCGGTGACGGGTGCGGGCTGGCCGGTGCGCCCACCAGGGTCATGGTGCCGTCGAGCTTGAGCAGTTCCAAAAACGCGTCCAGGTTGTGCGGGGCCGCCACAGTGTTGAGGATGTAGTCGAAGCTGCTGGTGTGCGCTGCCATTTCATTGGCATTTCTGGACACCACCACTTCTTTGGCGCCCAGGCGCAGTGCGTCTTCGCGCTTGCCTTCAGAGGTGGTGAACAGCACCACATGTGCGCCCATGGCCGCTGCGATTTTCACGCCCATGTGGCCCAGCCCGCCCAGACCCACAACGCCCACCTTGTGCCCTGGGCCCACCTTCCAGTGTTTGAGCGGCGAATAGGTGGTGATGCCGGCACACAGCAGCGGTGCCACAGCCGCCAGGTCTTTCGCGTCATGCGAGACCTTCAACACAAACGACTCACGCACCACGATCTGGTTTGAATAACCGCCGTAGGTGTTGGCCCCGGTGCCTTGCTCGGGGCTGTTGTAGGTGCCTGTGAAGCCGTTTTCACAGTACTGCTCCAGATCATCGGCGCACGGCTTGCAGTGCTGGCAGCTGTCCACCATGCAGCCCACGCCCACGGTGTCTCCCACCTTGAATTTGCTGACCAGGTCACCGACAGCCGTGACGCGGCCCACAATTTCGTGGCCAGGCACCACTGGGTATAAGGCCGCACCCCATTCGCTGCGGACCGTGTGCAAGTCAGAGTGGCACACCCCGCAATGCAGGATGTCAATGGCCACATCGAGCTGGCCAAGGGCGCGGCGCTCAAAAGTAAAAGGTGCCAGTGGGGAGGTTGCAGATGTGGCAGCGTAGCCGTTTGCTTGGGGCATGAAGAAGTTCTGTCTAAAAGTAAACCTTGATCGTAAGCTGAACCGAATACCGTCGTCTGTCAGACAGTTACCCGGCTGAGAATTGTGCTGACCGAGCGGGGCATTTCGCACCCGCAAAGTTTCAAGCAGCGCTGTCGTGGTTACTGCGGTGCAGGAATCACCAGAATCGTGTCACTTTTGGTTTGCGGCTGAATCCGGATGGGGCCCGGATTGTTGGGCACCACGACCGTTTCGATTTCAGTGATAACGCCGCCACCTGCCACACTGCCCTGCGGGTTGCCGTAACCCGCGACGCGGGCTTCGCAGGCGATTTTGTCTTGCGAAGGCAATATGTTGCAACGTTGCATGGCGTTGGCCTGGAACTGACCACCAGCGTTATCGACTTTGCCTGCGCGCCGGGCCGCGTTGGCATTTTTAACTTCCGTCAGACAGGTTGCGCGGTCTTGCTGGGTTTTGCCGTTGTTGCAGGCGGCCATCTCGCTTTTTGCATTGCCTGTGGCGTCAATGCCGGTGGTGCCTGCTGCGATCTGCGCAGTGGCACTCACCGCCAGCAGGGCACAGAACGCAAACCCTGCAACGCTTCTGGTAGTAGGGTAAAGGTGGAAATGGTGCGGTGTGTTGCTTGCATTCATGGTCAAACTCCTGGTTTGGTGCGCCCTTTGTGGACTGATCAATGCAGTCTAAAGAACGCGCCTGTCCAGGCGTGACAGCCAAAGGGGCCAGCAGACCGCGTGACCGGCCTGTCTGACCGTAGGACAGGGCCGATCCAGGCCAGACCGCCGAGGCTTCTCAAGCTCAGGTGGACCAGATGCGCGGGCTGGATGCCGCCAGTTGCCAGAGATGGCTGCGCCACGTCAGCCAGACCTGCCTGAGCAGTGCCATGGCAGGCTCCACCACCGGGGCCAGAACCCGGACCACCACCACCTGCCCGTCAGGGCTGGTCGCGCCTGCAGTGGCGCACAGGGGGTGGGCAGCCAGCACGTCGCGGGCTGTGTCGAGCGCTTCCTGCCTGCGGTGGCGCGCCAGTTTGCTGCCCGCCACAAAAAAAAGCGTCCCCATGCAACGGTGGCCGGCCAGGCCCAGCGGGCTGTTCATCAGCAGCGTGTCCAGCGCCTGGAGGGTCGCGCGCTCCAGCCAGACGCCAGGCACTTCAATGTGCTGGCAGAACTGCCCAGTGTCAAATGGTTTGCCCGCAGCCGGAAGGCCAAAAGCCGTGACATCCCAGCCCAGCAGTTCTGCGCCTGGGGCCAGATTGAGACTCAGGCGGTTTTCAGCCAGACAGCCGCTGTAGCAGATTGCCTCCAGCGGCAGCCACTCCATGCGTGCATCGGCTTGCAGCGTGATGCAGCTGTGCTGCAGCGCCTGCTCGCCGTCCGAGCGGTAAAAACGCGTGGCACCCGGCGTGGTCACCAAAGCATGCGCACCAGACGCGACGTTGACGTTGATGTCCAGCGTGTCACCACCCACCAGCCCGCCGGGCGGGTGCACCAGCACGTTGTGGCAAATGCTGTCGCCTTCGGGGTACAGGCTTTGCAAAATCCACAGCGGACCGGTGTGTGCGTGACGCGCCACACAACGGCCTGCCTCCAGGCGGTAATCCAGATCAAGTCGAGCGTGCCAGGCCATGCGTTAAACGGAACGCATCACGTGTTTTGAGAGCCTCTGTGCGCCCAGCCCGTGGTGCGCTTTTCTATGAAGCTGAACAGCTCATACATCACCATCGCCATGGCACCCACCACCAGCAAGCCGGCAAAGGCCAGCCCCATCTGCATCGACGAGCCTGCCGAAATCAAGAGGTAGCCAATGCCTTCATTGGCCGCCGTCATTTCGCTGACCGTGGTGCCGACAAAAGCCAGCGTGATCGCGACCTTGAGTGAGGCATAAAAGTACGGCATGGAGCGTGGCAGGCCGACTTTGATGAGCACATCCCAGCGCTTGGCCCCCAGCACCCGCAGCACGTCTTCCAGCTCAGGCTCCAGTGTGGCCAGGCCCGTGGCAATATTGACCATGATGGGGAAAAAGCAGATCAAAAACGCAGTCAGAATGGCCGGGCCGACACCAATGCCAAACCAGACCACCAGGATCGGCACAAAAGCCGCTTTTGGCAGGGCGTTGAACGCCGTCATCAGAGGGTACACCGCCGCGTAGGCCAGGCGCGACGAGCCAATCACAAAACCCAGCGCCACGCCCACCACAATCGCGATGCCAAAACCCACCATGGTGACCCAGAAGGTGCGCCAGGCATGGCCCGCAATGATGGCCTTGAACTCCCAGAACTGGGTCCAGATGCGCCATGGGCTGGGGAAGATGAACTCTGAAATATCAAACGCCGAGCAGATGATTTGCCAGAGCACCAGTACAAACACCAGCAGCAGCCAGGGCGACCACATTTCAACCTGTTTTTTGTTCATGGCGCGCTTTTTTACGGTGAAGTGACAGCAGCAGGTGAGCTTTTACGCAATGCACCAATGTGCCCGCGCAGCTCATGCACGATGTCGCTGAACGCTTTGGTGTAGGTGACTTCAAGGTCACGCGGGCGTGGCAGCTCAATGTGCCGCTTGACGACAAAGCGGCCTGGGCTTTTGCTCATCACATAGACGGTGTCGGCCAAAAATACCGACTCGCGCAGGTCATGCGTGACCAGAATGACGTTGAACTGCTGCTCGCACCACAAGTCGCGCAAAATGCACCACAGCTCTTCGCGTGTGAAGGCATCGAGCGCGCCAAACGGCTCATCGAGCAGCAGCATTTTGGGCTCATGGATCAAGGCCCGGCAAATACTGGCGCGCTGCTGCATGCCGCCTGAGAGTTGCCACGGAAACTTGTCTTCATAGCCTGCGAGCCCTACTTTTTGCAGCAGCTGGCGCGCACGCTCGGCATATTCCTTGCGCTTGGCCTTGAAGTTGCTGCGGTACGGTTCAACAATTTCAAGCGGCAGCAAGACGTTGTCAACCGTGGTGCGCCAGGGCAGCAGGGACGGCGCCTGAAATGACATGCCTGATATTTTGAGCGGGCCGGTCACAGGCTGCTGGTCAATCATGATCTTGCCCATCGACGGCATCTTCAGGCCGGTGGCCAACTTCATGAAGGTTGATTTGCCGCAACCCGATGGCCCCACGATGGCGATGAACTCGCCACGCTGCACTTTCAGGTCAATGGCTTCGACGGCAAAGTGGTTTTGCTGGAGCAACTCGTCGTTGTAGGCCAGCCAGACGTCCTGAAAATCCACGAACCAGGGTGGGGGGGTTTCTTGCATTATTTTTATCAATCAAATGACCTGCTGGCGCACTGTTTATATGCGCTGGCCGCTATTTAATAAATAGCAGACTGGTGCAGGGCAGGTAGCGTTTATTTTTTGGGGAATACGTTCAGCTCGGCCCTGGTCGGCAGGTAGGAAGCGTTCCAGACTGCATCGGGGTTCACGCGGGTCTTGGTGTTGAAGGCGTCCGAGACTTGTGAGGCCATCAGCGACAGGCGCGGGCCATTGACCTGGCCAAAGCCCTCGGCGCGGGCGTTGGGGCTGTTGATGACGGTGTCAATGGCCAGCTTCAGGCGGCGCGTTTCCAGCTCGACGTTGACGATGCCATCGCGCGCCTTGACGTCCGCAATCGCTGCGGCCGGGTTGGCCATGACCTCTTTCACGCCTTTGGAAAAAGCCGCCAGAAAGGCTTTGACCGCTGCCGGGTTTTCCTTGAGAATTTTTGGCGAAGCGATGATGGCGTTGCCGTAGAGCTTGACGCCGTAGTCGGGGTAAGGCAGCACGACGATGTCTTCAGCCTTGACGCCACGCGCTTCGAGGTTGAGCAGGGACGTGAACGTAAAACCCGTGATGGCATCCACATCACCCCGCGCCAGCATGGTTTCGCGCAGAGGTGGGTCCATGGAGGTCCACTGCACGCCCGTGATGTTGTTGGCCTTGGAGAAAATCGGGAAAGCCCGGCGACCCGCGTCAAACACCGGTGCGCCCATTTTCTTGCCGTTCAGGTCCGATGGTTTTTTGATACCGGATTTTTTAAGCGCCATCACCGACGCCGGTGTGTCGTTATAGACCATCATGATGGCCACCGGCTTGTTCGGTGCATCCGGGTTGTTGGCGTGAAACTCCATCAGCGCGGCCAGGTCGGCAAAGCCGATGTCATAGGCCCCCGAGGCCACCCGCGTGACGGCGCCGCCAGAGCCATTGCCTGCGTCAACCGTCACATCGAGTTTGGCGTCCTTGAAATAACCCTTGGCCGCTGGCGTCAAAAACAGGGCTGACGGGCCTTCAAAACGCCAGTCAAGCTGGAATTTGATGGGCGTAACCTGCGCCTGTGCAGCGCCCATGACTGCGCCCAGAAGCAGCGCCCCAGCCAGCTTCAGGGCCTTTGGGTCAACAGAAAATGGCTTGAGCCATGGGATTGTGGTGCGTGTTGTCATGGGGTTCCTGAGGTGTAGAAGACAGCGGTCAATGCGTAACCAGGCCGGCCAAGGCCGTCAATGTGCTAATTTTGCAAGCAAAAACAGTGCCTTGAATAATATTTTGCAGGCAAACCAGTGAACGGGCATGGGGGTTTTCATTCATCGACAGTGTGTTTGTCATGCCCGCGTCACGGGGAGTGCTGATAATGTGATTAATTGTTTAAAAACTTGAGGCTTAGCCTGCTTATGAAATTCAATATCTCCAGCATCCCCAGCCGTCGCCACGCCCTGACGCTTTTGGGGGCCGTTGGCATGCTGGCCGGTCTGGCTGCGCCCGCTGCGCTGGCACAAGCCCCAGCCATGTATCCGGATCACCCCATCAAAATCGTGGTGCCATTTGCTCCTGGCGCAGGCACGGATGCCATGGCGCGGCTGGTGGCGCAAAAGCTCGGTGAAACCATGAAGGCCACCTTTGTGGTGGACAACAAGGCGGGTGCCTCTGGTGCGATTGGCACGCAATATGTAGCCCAGGCCCCTGCTGACGGCTACACCCTGTTGCTGGTGGCCTCGCCGTTCACGACGGTGGCGGCTTCCGTGGCCACGGCCAATTACGACCCTCTGCGCCAGTTCGCACCGGTCGGCATGATTGCTACCGGCCCACTCGTGTGGGTCACCAGCGCAGCGTTGCCTGTCTCCAACATGAAAGAATTGGTCAGGCTGGCAAAACAACAGCCAGGTGTGCTTAATTACGGCTCGGCAGGCGCTGGGGGGGTTAACCATCTGGTGCTGGAGCTGCTCAAGTCGCGCACCGGCACTTACATCACACACATTCCTTACCGCGGTATTGCGCCCGCCACCATGGACATGATTGGCGGGCAGATCCAGCTGGTGACCGGCACCATTCCCGCGCTGCTGCCTTTCATTAAAAACGGCAGCGTCAAACCGCTGGCCGTGACCAGCGCCAAACGCTCCAGCGCCCTGCCCGATACCCCCAGCATGACCGAGTCGGGCTTTCCGGGGATCGACGTGGTCAACTACTTTGCGCTGATGGCCCCGGCAGGCACACCCGAGCCCGTGATTACCGCCCTCAATGCCGCAATCAACAAGGTAGTGGTGCTGCCAGAAGTTGTTGCGCGTTTCAAACTCGACGCCGTAGAAGCCGCACCCGGCTCGCCCGCCCTGCTGGGCAGCTTTCTTGAAGCCGACTACCGGGCCTGGCGCAATGTTGTGCGAACCCAGAACCTCAAAATAGAGTAAGGCCAAACCAGCCCCAGCCCCAGCCTGCGGCCTGCGTATTCATGCAAGCAGGGGCCGCGCATGACGCGAAGTGAAAAGCGTGGGGCCTCACGTTACCCGTGTTGATGCAAGCAGGGGCCGCGGAACTGGCTTTGCCAAGCCGCAGGCGCAGCGGCCCCCTCGGGGGGCAGCGTCCACACGAAGTGGGAAAGCGTGGGGGCTCTATTTCACATCTGCCCTTCGGTCAATGTATCCAGCTGAAACTTGCCACTGACATGCCAGAGCCAGGTGTCGGTATAAATCACTTTGCCAAGCCTTGTCGGGGCTGGAAATGGCGACGCACTTTGCACAGTGCGGGCAATTTCAGCGATGACTTCCGGTGCGTGCTTGGGCGCGCGCGTCCAGTCAATGTGGGTCACCACGCCGCGCCGGTCAATGTGAATGTCCAGCACGCCAATGGCATACAGCAGCGGTGGCAGTTTGCCTTTGTAAATCCGGTCTGCATTCAGGCCATACAGGTGAGTGGCCCCGTCTTCGCGGTAAGCACGTGGCGTGGTCGCGCCCGAAGCGCGGGCTGAACCGCGCGGACCAGCGACGGGGCCGATGCTCAAGGCAGGCTCTGGTGCAGCCAGTGGCCCCGGCGCAGGTGTCTGGGGCAGCGAGACATCCACGCTGGGGCCTGACTTGCAGGCAGCCACCACCGCTGCAACCATGGCCGACAGCAAGGCCAGCAGATAAGGGCGGCGCGGCGAAGGATCAGGCATGGAAGTCTCCTTGATGAATTGATGGGATAACTCTGGTGTAGCGGGCGCTGCGGGCGTCAGTGCTATCGTTCACGCTCGACACAGTTCCAGATGTTATTGTGCCCAGAAGCGAGCCTCGATGCCCGGTCAACAACCGTATTATTTACAAGCCATGCTTTTGACCCTTGACGCCAGCCACAGCCATTTTCACGAGGTTTTTCTTGACCGTCTGGCGCTGGCACCTGCTGTGCTGGTGCATGTCGAGTCCACCCAGGGGTCAGTCCCGCGAGAAGCCGGCACCTGGATGGCGGTGTTTGCAGATACGCTGGTGGGCACAGTGGGCGGCGGCCACCTGGAGCATGAGGCGATTGCCCAGGCGCGTGCGCTGCTGACAACTTCAGCGGCAACCCGCTTGCAAACGGCTCTTGCACCGGATGATGGTGAAGTCATTGAGCCACTGAACCAGACCCTGCGGTTTGCCTTAGGTCCTGCGCTGGGCCAATGCTGCGGTGGCGTGGTGCATCTGCGTTTCGAGCCGGTCAGCTCGCAGGACGTGCCTGCCCTCACGGCACGTCTGCAACAGGCCCGGCTGCGCACGCTGGTGCCGGTGGCCCTGTTCGGTGGTGGGCATGTCGGCCATGCGCTGACCCGGTTATTGGTCAACCTGCCCAACTTGCCGTTTGCCCTGACCTGGATAGACAGCCGCGACGGTATCTTTCCGTCGGGTTTGCCGTCACAGGTGGTGTGCGAGCACTCCGACCCCGTGCAGTCCGCCGTACGTCATCTGGCTCCCCAGTCGCGGGTGCTGATCATGAGTTTCAGCCACGCCGAAGACCTGGATGTTTTGAGTGCCTGCCTGCAACGCCAGCGCGAACGTGCTGATCTGCCCTACATCGGTCTGATTGGCAGCAAAACCAAATGGGCAACATTTCGCCACCGGCTACAGGCGCGCGGCTACACCGCCGCCGAGCTGGCCCATGTGACTTGCCCGATTGGTGTGCCAGGCATTGCCGGTAAAGAACCCGAAGTGATTGCGGTGGCGGTGGCAGCGCAGTTGTTGCAAACCATCAGCCCTGATGCTGGCAAGCTACCTGCCTGAGCCTATGGGTCACCCATAAAGGCAAGTGCTACCATTTTTTTGTAAACTGTGCATTTCAGGTCGCAGCGGAGCCGGGAAACATGCCTTTAAACAGGTGTTTCTTTTGTTCGCGGCCCAACAGCTGTTCAGAGCGCCCGCAGTGGTGAACAGGTTTGCACACAGCGTTTGAGCTGATGTGATGAATAGGGCGACTTCATGGAAAACTACCTTCTCGACTGGGCCAACCTGCTGCTGCGCTGGGTGCACGTCATTACCGCCATTGCCTGGGTGGGTTCTTCGTTTTACTTTGTGTTTCTCGACTCCAGCCTGACGCCGCCAGTGGACGAAGACCTTCAACGCCAGGGTGTCAGCGGCGAGCTGTGGGCCGTGCATGGCGGTGGTTTTTATCACCCGGTCAAGTTTGCGGTCAAGCCGCCACAGATGCCTGCGCACCTGCACTGGTTCTATTGGGAAAGCTACAGCACCTGGCTGACAGGTTTCAGCCTGTTCACGGTGTCTTACCTGTGGAACGCCAGCACCTATCTGGTCGATAAATCCCTGATGAACTGGTCGCCCAGCGCTGCTGTGGCGGTGGCGCTGTCGTTCTTTGTGGTGTTCTGGCTGCTTTACGACGCGATTTGCAGGCTATTGGGTCAAGGCAAGGGCAAAGGCAAAAACGGCGACGCAACAGTAGGCGCGCTGGTGGCCGTGCTGGTGTGCGTGGCTTCATGGCTGGCGTGCCACTGGTTTGCCGGACGGGCGGCGTTTTTGCTGGTCGGCGCCATGATGGCCACCGCCATGAGCGCGAATGTGTTTTTCTGGATCATCCCCGGCCAGCGCAAGGTGGTCGCAGCGATTAAGGCCGGACAGCCGGTGGACCCGGTGCACGGCCAGCGCGGCAAGCAGCGCAGCGTACACAACACCTATTTCACGCTGCCGGTGCTGTTTGCCATGCTCAGCAACCACTACAGTTTTACCTGGAGCCACCCGCAAAACTGGCTGATCCTGATTTTGATGATGCTGGCCGGTGCGGCGATTCGCCAGTTTTTTGTGCTGCGCCACGGCTACAAGCTGGGCCGCAACCGCCACCCGACAGCCTATGCGCTGGTAGGTGTGGTTGTGATCATGGGCGTGATTGTCTGGCTCAAGCCAGCGCCAGGGCCTTCAGATGGCGCTATTGCCGTGTCTGCTACTGAATCAATAGCGGGTGGTGCAGTCAATACAAGCGCTGCAAGCCAAATAGGCTATGAACCCCTGCAAAAAGTGCTGGAGCAGCGCTGCTACATGTGCCACGGCGCGCAGATGCAGATGAAAAACGTCCGGCTCGACTCATCCGCCCTGGTCAAACAGCACGCCCAGTCCATCTACCAGCAGGCGGTGGTCAGCAAAATCATGCCCATGAACAACGCTAGCGGCATCACGGACGCTGAGCGCGCGCTGATCAAACAATGGTTTGAGGCCGGGGCCAAGGTGGATTAGCTACGGGTGACCCCACCACCAGTTCTTGCGTCCAAGCCCAGCTGGAAGGCTGGGCACAGCACATGGTCGAAGCCCAACATTTTCACATCATGCTTTCCAGGGCATGCCCCGGTAAAAAGCGTGCGCTGCCATGGCCAGCATAGGCTTGTCGCCCGATGTGTCGCCATACGCATAGATCGTAAAACCAGCCTCAGTGCCAAAGCGTTCGTGCATCCAGGCCGTCAAGCGCAGCACTTTCTGCTCGCCATAGCAATTGGGCGTACGCATGTGGCCAGTCAACACCCCTGAAACCACGTCCATCTCGGTGCAAATCAGGCCGTCAAAACCCAGCTGCCTTGCAACGCGTTCCAGGTAAATATCAGGAGACGCACTGACCATGACGCAGCAGTGTCCCGCCTCTTGGTGCCAGGCCAGGCGGGACATCGTCCAGTCGCGCAATTGGCCGGGGAAGTCGTTGGCGAGCCAGCGATCTGTCCAGGCATCCATCTCGGCAGTGCTTTTGCCTTGGAGGGTTTGCAGCATGATTTTTTGTTTGGCGATGTCGTTGGGCACCAGGCGCAGGGCGTAGCCGATGAGCCAGGGCAGGCAGCGCAGAATGGCCCACACAAAGCGCGGCCAGCCCAGACCGCGCGCCAGAAAAGGCATGAAGGTATCGCGCCGGGTCAGCGTGCCGTCAAAGTCAAAGGCGGCTACTACAGGGGCGGTGGCCGTCACTGGCTTCATGGGCAACGCACCTGACCGCAGTAGCGCTCACAAAACGGGCAGCCTGTCATGGGCAGGGCTTTGGGGATGTTGTAGAAGCGTTTGAAGATGGTGCCCAGCACCTCTTTGCGGTAGGCCTCGTAGTTAAAGTTTGTACCTTCCACGGCATAAAACGGCGCACCGTTTTGGACAAAATTCAAAACTGCTACTTTGTCGAAATAAGGCTTGAACTCGTCCAGGCTGGGGGGGGAACCATGAATGATGCGTATGGTTTTGCCCTGATAGAGCGAAAAATCAATCAGCATATCGTCCTGCCGCGCATGAAAGCGGCCCACCCCAAACACAGGCATGTACTGCCTGCGCTCAAAGCCGTAAATCGATGCGGGCGTGTAGGCGTCAGCCATCAGCACCACGCCGGGACTACTGACTTGGCTGATGATGTCTGCGGTTTTATAGCTGCGGATGATTTGCGGGTACAGCTTGGCACTGCGCCAGGTGTCGAGGCTGGTCGCGTACAGACCGGCCACCACCAGCACATGCAGGCCAGCGAACAGCGCCAGGCCCTGCGCTGTACGTTTGAGTTTGTCAGCGGGCAGGGCAAACGCCAAAAAGGCAAAACCAAACGGGTAAAACGACAGCACCCAATGCAGGCCAATCACTTTTTTGGCCGACAACAGCATGAAAAACAGCAGCGGCACCACCACCAGGCAGGCCAGCAGGCGCAGGGCTTTGGCGCTGGACACCGTGGCAACCAAAGCGCGGCGGTGTTTGAAGGCCATCCACACGGCGGCGGGCGTGATGAGGTAGGCCATCATGGCGATGTACAGAAGCGGCTTGCGCAGCTCAAACACCTCGTTTTCATTGCGGTTGTAGAGGTTGAACATGATGTTCGACCAGCCGTGCGACATGTTGTAGGCAATGTTGATCGCCGGGCCGGGCAAGGCGCACAGCACCAGCAATGCAAAACCTGCGAAGCGCTGGCGGCTGTACAGCGCAAAGTAAACGAAGTAGGCCAGGCCCAGAATCACGGAAAAATACTTGGACAAAAACGCGCAGCCCAAAAACAGCCCGGACAAGGCATACAGCCCAGAGGCGGTGCGGTCAAGCAGTACCCGGCGCTCGGCGCGCATCAGGGCAGCAGCCGACAACACGGACCAGAAAATCAGTGGCGTGTCGGTGGTGATCAGCATGTTCAGCCAGTTCAGCGGTGCCAGCCAGAAAAACAGCACCGCCCAGCCTGCCCGCTGCCTATTCACGCCGTTCAAGGCCCACCACAGCGCCGCGCCCAGGCCCAGCGGCAACAGCACCACAGGCAGGCGAATCGACCAGATGCTGTCGCCCAGCGTGGCACGCGTCAAGGCAATCAGCCAGCCGACCATGGGCGGATGGTCTGAATAACCCCAGTCTGGATAGACACCCCACCAGTAAAAAAACGCCTCGTCACCCGTGATGGGAAAGGTCACAGAAATAAAAAAGCGCAGCAGCAGCGAGGCCAGGCCAGCGGCCAGCAGCCAGCGGGTGACCAGCGTACTGTCAGCCGTGTCGGTATCGTTGTTTGTTGTCATGAAAGCGTGATGTCCCGGCGAATAGCGGCACTATAAAGCAGGGCGGCCAGCCCGATGGCGACCGCCAGCCACAGCGTGAGCAAGCGCGCCACCACCGTGATGACCAGCGCCTCGCCGGGCGTGGCACTTTGCGCGACCAGCAGGCCCACCAGCACCACTTCGGTACCGCCCAGACCAGCGGGCAAGGCTGACAAGGCACCGGCGACCATGGCCACGGCATACAAACCGATAGCGGTCAGCAGTTGCAAATGCACTTCAAGTGCGCGGCACAGCAGCCACACCGCTGTGCCTTGAGCCGCCCAGGCAATGAGTGTCAGTGCAAACCAGGTGAAGGGACGTACGCTCAGGCAAATCCAGGCGTCCTGCAGCCACGCAAATCGCGCCAGCAGAACGGCGCGGTACCAGAACGCAGCCCCCAGCACCAACAGCACAGCCACAGCGCCGCCCCCGGCCAATCCGAGTACCAGCGGGCCGGGCAGCGCCGGTGCGCCATGTCGCAGCACCCACCACACAGCGGGCAGACACAGCAGCAGCAGGCACAGCAGATCAGCCAGTCGCTCGGCCCCAAAAATAGCCAGACTCTGCCGGGTGCTCAAAGGATTTTTTGCAAGCATCAAGCCACGCACGGCCTCCCCCACATTGCCGGGTGTGGGCGTGAACGCATAACCGGCAAGATACAGGCGCAGGCCTTCAAGCCACTGAAAGCGTCGCCCGTAATGCGCCATCCACAAGCGCCAGCGCACGCCCCGCAAAACATAGT
The DNA here is from genome assembly GCA_038230935.1 of Burkholderiales bacterium. Classification (GTDB taxonomy): domain Bacteria; phylum Pseudomonadota; class Gammaproteobacteria; order Burkholderiales; family Burkholderiaceae_C; genus Polaromonas. Next base: position 14,288 of record JBBRMH010000081.1, read on the forward strand.
TGAGCAGGCAAAGCGGCGCAGCTTGCACGCCCGTCCAGGACCACAGCACCGACAGCGACGCCAGCAAGGCACCCGGCTGGCCACCCCAGACCAGCAGTGCAGCGGCATAGGCCGTGCTGACGGCGCCCAGCACCAGCAACAGTTTTTTAAGGGGCAGTTGCAAGCGGGCAGCCTCAGGATTCACAGCCAGCGGCTTGAAAAAATCGCCAGCCAGCACACCCCCGCACCCAGAATCCACGGGTCACGCAGCAGGTCACGCGCCACGTCCTCACCATGGCCACGGCTGACCTGGTAGGCGTAGCGCAGCATGCCGAAGATGACGACCGGCACGGTGTAAAGCAGGCGTTCACCATGCTGCAATTGCGCCTCGGGGCTGGTGGCAAACAGGCTGTAGGTGGTCAGTGTGGCGGTCATGGTCACAGCGATAAAGGTGTCCAGCAATGCCGGGGGGTAATGCGCCAGCACCGCCCGCTGGACGGACGCGTCATGAAAGCTCTCGGCCTTGCGCTTTGAAAACCCCAGATAAAGCGCCACAAACATGCCTGTCAGCAGCAACCAGCGCGAAGGCACAATGCCCACGGCCACCGTGCCCGCCAGCAGCCGCAGCATGAAGCCCGACGCAATGATGCACACATCGACCACCGGCACCTGTTTGAGCCGCCACGAGTACGCCAGGTTAAGCGCCACGTACACACCCAGCAGCAGCAACAGTACCCGGTTGCCTGAGGCCAGCAGTACCGCGCCGACCAGCAAACCACAGGCCAGCACCAGCGCCGACAATGGTGACACCACCCCACTGGCCAGTGGGCGGCGGCGCTTGGTCGGGTGCAGGGCATCGCTGGCGCGGTCATGCCAGTCGTTCAGGATGTAAACCATGCTGGAAGCGCAGCAAAAAGCGCCAAAAGCCAGCGCCACACGCCAAACCGTGGCTTCATCACGCCACAACTGGCCAAACACCAGCCCGGCAAACACAAAGGCGTTTTTAAGCCACTGGTGCGGCCGCATGAGTCGGGCCATTGCAAGCAGTGCAGAAGGGGAATAAAAAGCCATCTTTTGAGCATACCTGACGGCCCCGGCAGCAGCGCGCGAACTGGTCAAGCAAAGTCAGTCAAAATCAGGCCATGATGCCCCAACCCAACCTGTCACCCATTGCCAGCGCCTCTGCACCCGTCCCCCTGCCTGCCGTGTCCGCACACGCGCTGCAGCTGATCCAGACGCTGGTTCAAATAAACACGGTCAGCTGCAACAGCAACCTGGCGCTGATTCATTTTGTGCGCGACGAGCTGCACAAACTCGGCGTTGCCAGCCGCATCACCACCAACCAAGACAAAACCAAGGCCAACCTGTTTGCCACACTCGGTGAAGGCAAACCAGCGGGCATTATTTTGTCGGGCCACACCGACACCGTGCCCTGGGACGGCCAGGACTGGACGCTTGACCCGCTGTCAGCCGCCATTCAGGATGGCAAGCTTTTCGGGCGCGGCAGCTGCGACATGAAGGGGTTCATTGGCATGGCGCTGGCCCATGCGGGTGACTTTTTAAACAGCCGTGCGCCGTTTGCGGTGCATCTGGCGCTCAGTTATGACGAAGAAATCGGCTGTATGGGTGTCAAAGAGCTGATTGCCGATATGAAAGACGCAGGCATCCAGCCACTTGCCTGCATCGTCGGCGAGCCCACCAGCATGGTGCCCGCCACTGCGCACAAGGGGGTTTACCGCTACAAGTGCTGTGTACGCGGCAAAGAAGCGCACTCGTCGCTCACGCCGCAATCTGTCAACGCCATTGAGATGGCTGCCCGCGTGATTGGCAAGCTGCGCGACATGGCTGAGGGCTTTGAGGCGAATGAGCCGCGCTATGAGGGTTTTGACGTGCCTTTCAGCACCGCCAGCGTGGGCCAGTTCCATGGCGGCATGGCTGACAACGTGGTGCCGCGTGATGCGGTGTTTCGGTATGAATTTCGCAACCTGCCCACCGCAGACGCCCATTTGATGCAAAAAGAGCTTGTAGCCTACGCAGAACGTGCGCAACCAGCTATGAAAAAGATAGCGCCTGATGCGGGCTTCAGTTTTGAGACGATTTGTGAGGTGCCGTCTTTTTTAGGCTCCGCCCACGACGCTGTAACGCTGTTGGCCCAGCGACTGGCCGGCGAGGACCGCACCACACAGGTCGCTTTTGGTACCGAAGCCGGGCTGTTCAAGCAGGCCGGTATTTCTACCGTGGTGTGTGGCCCTGGCAGCATTACCCAGGCGCACCAGCCCGACGAGTTTGTGAGCCTGGAGCAGCTGGCGCGTTGCCAGGCGTTCATGCGTGGTCTGGCGAGCACCGAGCGCATGGGCTGAGATTCGATCTGCCCGGTTTGTGGGCAGACACAAAAAATCAGGTCCGTACCCGTCCATCGCCCATCAGCATGGACAGCTCCACAAAACTGGACGCTACATGGTTGTCAGGCCCGAACCGGCTTTTCCATAGGCGTCATTTTGGTAGAACACCGCAATTTTTTTCAGGCCCAGGCTGGTCAGCTGCTTGACGATCAGGCCGGTTTCATCGTTGTACGAGGCCCGGACATGAAAGGCGTATTTGTTGAACGGCTCACGCAGCGCCATGGCACCGGTGAATGGCGCAATGAACGGCACCTTGTCTTTGGTGGCCAGTGGCAAAGCCGCCACACTGGTAGGTGTTCCGATGTAGCCAAACAGCGCAAACACATCGTCTGCAATCAGCTTGCGGGTGTTTTCGGCGCA
>JBBRMH010000082.1:0-17012 GCA_038230935.1 Burkholderiales bacterium
AGTTGGGTATCGAGCACCGGCTGGCCCCGCCGCGCCACCCGCAGACCAATGGGATGGTCGAGCGCTTTAACGGACGTATCTCCGAGTTGGTCAATCAAACCAGGTTTGTCTCGGCGCAAGAGCTTCAAACCACGCTGGGGCTTTACTTGGAGACCTACAACCACCACATCCCTCAGCGTGCGCTGCACCATCAATCACCGGTGCAGGCGCTTAAAGACTGGCAACGCAGAAAACCAGAACTTTTTGTTAAACGGGTTTATGAACAGGCGGGACTTGACAGCTAGCATGCTCGACATTTGGTTGAGCCATCAAAAAATCTGCAGGCTGACCCAATAGGCAATCGCTGCTACGAAAGCCGAGGCGGGAATGGTAAATATCCAGGCCCATACAATCGTCCCCGCCACACCCCAGCGCACTGCAGACGCGCGCTGCGTCGAACCTACACCGACGATGGCACCGGTGATGGTGTGGGTGGTGGATACCGGAATGCCCAAAGCTGTTGCCAAAAACAGCGTCAACGCGCCACCAGTTTCTGCACAAAAACCACCAACAGGTTTAAGTTTGGTGATTCTTTGACCCATGGTTTTGACAATCCGCCAGCCGCCAAACATGGTGCCCGCCGCGATGGCAAGGTAGCAGCTCACAATTGTCCAGGTCGGCGGCAAGGCATCGCTGGCTGAGGCATAACCTGTGGCAATCAGCAGCATCCAGATGATGCCAATGGTCTTTTGTGCATCGTTACCGCCGTGCCCCAGACTGTAGGCACCGGCAGACACCAGCTGAAGACGGCGAAACCAGCGATCGACCTTGGACGGCGTGGCGCGCCTGCAGACCCAGGCGACCAGCACCATCATCATGGAGCCAAGTAAAAAGCCCAGCAGGGGCGACACGAAAATAAACGCCACCGTTTTGAAAATACCGCCCGATATCAGTGAATGCGCGCCCGATTTGGCCATGACCGCACCCACAATGCCGCCGATGAGCGCATGCGATGAGCTGCTCGGAATGCCGTAGTACCAGGTCAGCAGATTCCACGTGATGGCCCCCATTAGCGCGCCGAACACAACATGGGTATCCACCACACCCGGCTGCACAATCCCCTTGCCCACCGTGGCCGCCACGCTGAGGTGAAATATAAAAATCGCCACCAGGTTAAAAAACGCTGCAAACACCACGGCTTGCCCCGGTTTGAGAACACCGGTAGAGACCACCGTGGCAATCGAGTTGGCCGCATCATGAAACCCGTTCATGAAGTCAAAAGCAATGGCTAAAAATACCAGCAGGGCTACAACCCATAGAGTGGTCTGTACGCTTTGCACGACTACCAGCCCGGCATCAGGAGTTTTCGAGGACGATACCCTCGATCAGATTGGCCACGTCCTCACACTTGTCGGTGATGGTTTCAAGCAGCTCATAGACCGCCTTGAGCTTGATGACTTCACGCACATCGGGCTCTTCCCGGAACAGCCGACTCATAGCCGAGCGCATCACGCGGTCAGCGTCGGACTCAAGCCTGTCAATTTCTTCGCAGGTTTTAAGGGCGGCTTCGGCGGTCGCGGCATCGCTGACTTTTTCAATCAGTGCCACGGCCTCCTTGAGCCTTTCGCAGCACTTGACACTCACGTCGGTCAGACGCACGATGTCGTCGGTCATGTGGCGCACGTCGTACAGGACCATGGTCTCGGCAGAATCCTGAATCAGGTCGGCGACGTCGTCCATCGTATTGATGAGCTTGTGGATCTGCTCACGATCAATCGGCGTGATGAAGGTTTTATGCAACGCCCGGTTGACCTCTTGCGTGACGCGGTCTGCAGCGCGCTCGGCATGGTCAACTTCGCGGTTAAAAGCCTCCCGTTTTTCCAGATCGCTGTAGTTGGCCACCATGTTTGAAAATGCGTGAGCAGCTTCCACAATCCGGTCGGCATGCTGGTTGAACATTTCAAAAAAATTGCCTTCTCGTGGCAGCAATTTGGCAAACAGCATTTCAACTCCTTTGTCACGAGGTTATAAATATGACTTTTTTGTGACAATTAGAAGTTTAACCTTGAAGAACTGCGGTCTCGGGCTGGCTCGCAAGGTGCGAGATTTCTGCGTTCGATGAGAAGATATTTCGAAAGGAACATTGGAAACAGCGCTGCTCAGTCACAGATTCAGGAAGACATAGCGCTTTTATCTTGCAATTCATTGGTGATGAAAGAGTGATAGCTTGCTATCAAAAATATAGCTGCTAGCGCTCGTATTTATTGCCGCAGCAGACTTTTTCGTTCAAAAAAATCATCAAATAAAACTGTCAGTGCTGCAAAGTCCTGCGCAAAGCGCATCCGGTTGACAAAATAGGCTTCAGCGGCCACTGCAAAAAATTCAGCGGGTGACGTTGCGCCGTAAGCATTGAGCCAGGGCGGTGCGCCTCCAAAACGCTCAGCCATGGCGATCTGGGTTCGGAAGTTGGCAAATGCTGTTTGCATGGTGCTTTGCCAGGCCGCTTTGGCCACACGTGAGGGCAGGGGCGGGCAGCCATTGGCGGAGCCTTCCCGCATGTCGATTTTATGGATGAACTCATGGATGACGACATTGTGGCCTTGCGCTGCCGTTTCGCCCGAAGCCTGCACATCTTGCCAGCTTAAAGTGACTGGGCCGCCTTGCATGGCTTCACCAGATAATGCTTCGCTGTAGCGGTGCACAACACCCGCAGCATCATGGACTTCACGGCGCGCCAGCATGGCACCAGGGTGCAGCACGATGCCCTGGAAGTCGTCGTAGCGCTTTAAACCCTTGCGGCCCCAATGCAGCAGTGGCAGGCAGGCTTGCGCAGCAACTGCCACGGCCATGTCGTCAGTCACCACCAGACCGTGCGCGCCAGTGAATTCCTTGTTCATCAGAAACTGCGCCGACAGACTGCGCAGCTGGTGTTGTTCTTCAGGCGAGCACTGGTCCATAAAGGGGTAACGCGCCAGCGTTTGCTGCCACAGCGCGTCAGGAATAGCCTTGGGGCGGGTACCGGGAAAACGGAGCAGTGAGCGTAGCCAATGAAGCATAAAAGAAGGACGCTTTAGAAATATTTTCGGTATCTGGGTTGGTAAACTGAAATTGCAACTCACATTGAAACGGTCAACCTCAAGCCGCCAACCATGATCCCCACACCACAAAGCACTCTGCGGCAAATTCCCGCCAGTATCTGGGTGCTGGGCTTTGTCAGCCTGTTAATGGATATTTCGTCGGAGATGATCCACAGCCTGCTGCCATTGTTCATGGTGACCACGCTGGGTGCCAGTGCGCTCACGGTGGGGTTGGTGGAGGGGCTGGCTGAGTCGACAGCGCTGATTGTGAAGGTTTTCTCGGGTGCCCTGAGCGACTACCTTGGCAAGCGTAAAGGTCTGGCGGTATTTGGTTACGCGCTGGGCGCTCTGACCAAGCCGTTGTTTGCGATGGCGCCCACTATGGGTGTGGTGCTCACGGCGCGGCTGCTGGACCGTGTGGGCAAGGGTGTGCGGGGTGCGCCGCGCGATGCGCTGGTAGCGGACATCGCGCCTGTGCATTTGCGGGGCGCAGCGTTTGGTTTGCGCCAGTCGCTGGACACCGTGGGCGCATTCGTCGGGCCGCTGCTGGCGGTTGGCCTGATGCTGCTGTGGGCCAATGACTTCCGGGCGGTGTTTTGGGTAGCCGTCGTGCCGGGCGTGCTGGCTGTTGTCCTGCTGGTGTTTGGTGTGCATGAGCCTGTACGGCCTGCCGGGCAGACTGTGGCCAAGCGCACCAACCCGGTCACCCGGCCAAACCTCCAGCGGCTGGGCCGGCCTTACTGGTGGGTGGTGGGCATTGGTGCGGTGTTCACGCTGGCGCGTTTCAGTGAGGCTTTTTTGGTACTGCGCGCCCAGCAAGGCGGTATGGCAATTGCGCTGGTGCCGCTGGTGATGGTGGCCATGAATGTGGTTTACGCGGTATCAGCGTACCCGTTTGGCAAGCTGTCAGACCGCGTCAGTCACACCACACTGTTGGCTGCAGGTCTGGTGGTGCTGATTGCGGCTGATCTGGTGCTGGCCAGCAGCAACCACTGGGCGGTGGTGCTTGGCGGTGTGGCCCTGTGGGGTATACACATGGGTATGACGCAGGGGTTGCTGGCGACCATGGTTGCCGATACGGCACCTGCAGATCTGCGCGGGACAGCCTATGGGTTTTTTAACCTCATGAGTGGTCTGGCACTGCTGGTGGCCAGTGGCCTGGCCGGGCTGGTATGGGACCAGCTTGGGGCGGCTTACACGTTTTATACCGGGGCTGTTTTCTGTGTGCTGGCTTTGGCTGCGCTGGCATGGCGGTCTGTGCGCCTCAAACCCGCTTAAACCAGAGCCAGACGCTGCAAGCCCCTAGCCGTCAGGCGCAAGACCTCAGCGCGTGCCGGTGTGGCGTCCGCGTCCCAGTCACTGAGCACGACCCGGCGCATGCCGCCACCCAGCGCATGCGTTGCAGGCCGGTGGGTGTGGCCGTGGATCAGCGTGGTGGCCTGGGCATCTTGCAGCCATTGGCGTGTGGTGGGGGTGTCTGCATCGGCATAGACCGTACCGGCGCGCTTGCTAGCCTCGCTTTGCTGGCGCAGCCCCTGGGCGATGGCCTGGCGTTCAGCCAGCGGTCTGGCCAGAAAAGCCTGTTGCCATTCGGCACTGCGCACGAGGGCGCGAAACTGCATGTAGGGCAAATCGTCAATGCACAGTGCATCGCCATGCGAGAGTAGGCAGCGCGTGTCCTCAAACACCAGCACTGTGGGGTCATTGAGCAGGCGAGTATTGCAGTGGCGCATCAGCGAATCACCCACCAGAAAATCGCGGTTGCCGTGCATGAAAAAAACCGGAACGCGGGCCGCCGTGTGTTGGATAACAGCGGCGCATTGCGACTCAAAGCTGCCGCTGTGCAGGGCATCGTCGCCGACCCATACTTCAAACAGGTCGCCGAGGATAAACAGCGCATCGGCGGGGGTACTGTGCATGTACTGCTGCCACACATTGAAGGTGGCAGCGTCGCTGGCCTGCAAGTGCAGGTCAGAGATGAAGTCGATGGCACGCCAGGCGGGCGCGGCCATCAACTCCGGTGTGGCCATGCTCAGAGCGCCACGGCCTTTTCAATCACTACATCGGTCACGGGCACATCGCCATGGCCCATTTTGTTGCCGGTTTTGACGCCTTCAATCTTGTCCACCACGTCCAAGCCCGAGACGACCTTGCCAAACACGGCATAGCCCCAGCCCGAACCGTTCGGCGCAGTGTGGTTCAAAAAACCGTTGTTGGAGGCGTTGATGAAAAACTGCGAGCTGGCCGAGTGCGGCTCGTTGGTACGTGCCATGGCGACGGTGTACTTGTCGTTTTTCAGGCCATTGGTAGCTTCATTTTCAATGTTGGCATCGGTTGATTTCTGTTTCATGCCGATCTCAAAACCGCCGCCCTGCACCATGAAGCCGGGAATCACGCGGTGAAAAACGGTGTTGGCGTAATGGCCCTTGTTGACGTAGCTCAAAAAGTTGGCAACGGTTTTTGGCGCTTTGGCAGCGTCCAGCTCCAGCGTGATCACGCCGTGGTCTTTGATGTGGAGTTCTACTTTTGGATTGCTCATGGTGTTCTTTATAAAAAGAGTGGAAAAAATGGGATGGCTAAATATTAATTGACAAGTGTTGCTGATTTGATCAGCACCGGGGTTTTGGGCACATCGGATGAAAAAGGCCCCCCTGCGCCTGTAGGCACCGCCTTGATTTTATTGACCACGTCCATGCCGCTGACCACCCTGCCGAACACGGTGTAGCCAAACAGCTCTGTGGCGTTGAGGAGCTGGGCGCGGGGCACGTTGGAGTAGGTTTTTCCCTGAAACTCAAACTTGGGTACCGGGTCGCCGGGCGGGATCACCGTGGGGTTCAAAAAGTCGTTGTCTTTGACGTTGATGAAAAACTGGGACGATGCCGAGTTGGGGTCATTGGTACGGGCCATGGCCAGCGTACCCACGACGTTTTTGGAGCCGCCTTTGGCCAGTGCCTCCTGGCCTTCATGTGCGACGGGCGGACGCGTGGGCTTTTGGGTATAGGCCGCATCAAAGCCGCCGCCCTGGACCATGAAGTTGTTGATCACGCGGTGAAAGATGGTGCCGTTATAGTGCTTGTCTTTGACGTACTGCAGAAAATTGGCGACTGTTTTGGGGGCTTTGTCAGGATAGACTTCCACCACAAATTCACCCTCGCTGGTCATAAACCTGACCTTGGGTGCGGTTTCTGCACTGACTGCACCGGCCATGCCCAGCAGGGCTGCGCTGGCCAGCACGACACCCAGCCATTGGCGTCGTGCTGATTTTGCGAAACTTGTAACGACCATCAAATCACTCCTTCAAAAAATATCTTCCACTGGTTGCCCTGCCGGGTCCAGTACTGGCGTTTGGTCGGGCCTGATTTGGCCCCCTGCACCAGCTCGCCAAAGGTGACCACCATGGTATCTGCGCTGTCGGTCCAGCGCATGTAGGACACGTCCTTGAGCTGCACTTCGCGCCCGGCAAGTTGTTTGACCTCGGTGGTCAAGGCCGGTTTCCACTCGGCCAGCGTCTTGCCGTAGCTGGTGAAGTCTGCCGTGTACCAGCTCATCAGCCGCGTGATGTCACCGCTTGACTTTGCAGCATGCCAGCTGCTTAGCGCGTCTTCAAACGGTTTGCTGTCTGCCCGGACCGTTTGTGGTGCAACCCAGTTCAGGCTCTGTGCAATCACCACCGGCGTGCTGCGTATTTCGACGGTTTTTATGACGCGCTCCAGGTCCGGATTGGCTAGTACCACACAGCCGTCAGTGGCTCTCGGCGCGCGGGAAAACTGTTGCGGCGGCGTGCCATGCAGCCAGATCCCGCTGCCGGTCTTGCCGCGTTTGACGTCGAGCTGGTTTGGGTAGTTGATCGGCAGCGCACCGGAGCCGTAGAAATCTTTGAGCTTTTTGCGGTCCAGACTGCCCGTGACAAAGTACACCCCGAGCGGTGTGCGCAAGTCGCCTTCCAGCGATTTTTCAATGCCTGATTTACCGACCGATATGTAGTAGTCAGTCAGCAATTTAAGCCCGCTGGCCGTGTTTTCAAACAGATACAGACGCGAGCGTGACGCATCAATCGCAATGGCATGTTTGACGCGTGGCGACAGGGTTAAAAACTGGGAGGGCACCAGGCCCGTTTCGGGTCGCTCGCGCAGTGCCCGCAGACGTTGCTGGGACTCCTGGCGCAGTTCTGCAAGCTGCTGCGCACCAGCGGTGGCTGTCGTGTCGGGTACATCGCCCAGCGTACGAATGGGCCGTGCCTGGCCTGCCAGCAGGTCACCATAGACCAGTTGTGCCAGCTGAAAATTCGGGTGGTCTTTAACCAGGCCTTCTGCCTGCGCCAGTGCGTTGCGCGTGTTGGCCTGACCGATGAGCTTATAGATCTCAATCAGCCGGGCTTCCGCGTCCCCATCACGCGAGGGAGCCACCAAGGTGGCCCGGACAGCCTGTGCCGCCCCCACAACCACCGCTGCAGCAGCGAGTTTTTTTGCCGTTTTGGTTCTGGTCGATTTGGTAGTTTTCGGTGAGGATTTACCTGATGCAACGGCCATTGCACCACTGGCCGATGCCATCGAAGCTCTAGCGTTCCGGTTTTTTTTCCGGCTGCTTTCAGCGTGCGCCATCGACGCTGCCAGCGCTACGCAGGCCAGTGTGACCATCAAAGGCTTGCATGACCTTTTTATGCAGGCCAGTGCCCGCAGTGACGGTTTGACAACAGCGTGGAACGCCATGCAGACGGGAGAGCAAGCCATCAGCTGCCCGTGGATTCCTTGACGATCACCCAGCGCTCGCCAGCCTTAGCCATTTCCAGCGTTTTGCGGCTGGATACGTTCAGTGAATTGGCACTGTAGTCCTGCTTGAACCTGGCAACCGCCTTGCTGCCCTGTACAGACACAGATAGGTTGGACAGTTTGACGCTGATACGTGATTTGCCGACGATGCGGGCACGGCGATCAGCTTCCCAGGCCTTGCGCGACTGGCTACCGGGCGTATCAAAGTTTTGTCCGTAACTGGCCAGGTAGGTGTCCATGTCTTTTTCTGACCAGGACTCGGCCCAGGCGCGCACGGCGGCTTCGACTTCTTTTGCAGCGCTGTTGCCAGCGGACGGGGAGGGTGCCGGCGCTGGCGCTGCTGCTGGCTGGGCCGCAGATGTCGCGGCTGGTTTCGTGACCGGCGCTGGTGTTGGTGCTGTTGCCGCTGGTGGCGCGGAGGCAACTACGGGCGCTGCCGGGGCGGGTGCTGGTTTGGCGGCTGCTACGGGTGCAGCCGTTGGTTTTTGCCCTTTGGCGTCGGGTGCAAACAGCGTGCGTATCAGTGCCAGCTTGGGTTGCACGCCGGTGTTGGCACCGTCAAGCTGCAGTGCCTTGCTGTAGGCCTGGCTGGCCAGCTTGGCATAGACGTCGCCGAGGTTTTCGTGGGCGGTGGCGTAACTGGGGTTGGTCCGGATGGCCATTTCAAGCGCTGCCCGGGCTTTGTCAAACTGGCCCTGACCGGCGTAGAGCACGGCCAGGTTGTTGTAAGGCTCAGGCAGTTCAGGGTAGTCTTGTGTGATTTGTGTGAAGGTGGTGATAGCGTCCAGTGGCTTGGCCGCTTCGGTCTGTATCACGCCTTTGATAAAACGCATTTGCGGGTCACGCGGCTTGCCAGCCAGATACTGGTCAGCCTTGGTGAGTGCTTCGGCCAGTTTGCCAGCGCGGACCAGCACATTCACGTCGGCGTAATCGTCTGCGTGTGCAGCCGTGACTGACAAGGTAACCACCAGCGCAAACACGCGCAGCGCACCTGCCAGACCAAGACGGCCAGCCGATGAATCACCCAACGGCGGCTGATGTAAAAAGATGGGTGATTTAATCATGGGGCCTCTGCAATTTCTGATGCTTTTAATGGCCTGGGCTGGCTGGATATACTGATGGATTGTAGCCGAGGGGTATAGTTCAACGGGGAAAGCAAGGCCCAGGTTTGCCGGGGTCAGCACTGGGTTTTGTCTGGCAGATTCTGGACGCCTGTTCGCTGAATGCAACCCACCAGATGACGACTTTGCAGCCAGCCCCGACCCTGTATCCTGGCAGGTTTTTCCTGTGGGTTGATCTGGCCCAGCCTGGCTTTGAACGCCCCACGCAGCTTTTTTGTTTGATTTTTTTGACCGTTTGACGGCCAGCCACGTACCCCCGACTATCCATGAGCCTTCGCATTTACAACACGCTCTCGCGTGAGGTGAAAGAGTTTTCACCTTTGACTCCAGGCCACGTTCGCATGTACGTTTGCGGCATGACCATTTATGACTTTTGCCATATCGGCCACGCCCGCATGATGATGGCCTTTGATGTGGTGCAGCGCTGGCTCAGGGCCAGCGGCCTGCAGGTGACCTACGTGCGCAACATCACCGATATTGACGACAAGATTATCCGGCGGGCGGTCGAGCGCGGCATCACGATTCGCGCCCTGACCGACGAGATGATCACCGCCATGCACCAGGACACCGGGGCACTGGGCATACAGCGCCCAGATATTGAGCCTCGGGCAACCGAGTACGTGCCGCAGATGCTGGCGATGATTTCCACCCTTGAACAAAAAGGGCTGGCGTATCAGGCCGCTGGTGGCGACGTGAACTATGCTGTGCGAAAGTTCAGGGGTTACGGAAAACTGTCAGGTAAATCGCTGGACGAGTTGCGCTCGGGCGAGCGTGTGGCGGTGCAGGACGGCAAGGACGACCCGCTGGACTTTGTGCTCTGGAAATCTGCCAAGGCTGATGAGCCTGACGACGCCAAATGGCCAAGTGCTTACGGGTCAGGCCGACCTGGCTGGCATATCGAGTGCTCGGCCATGAGCTGCCAGACGCTGGGCGAGAGCTTTGATATTCACGGCGGCGGTGCAGACTTGCAGTTTCCGCACCATGAAAATGAAATCGCCCAGTCAGAAAGTGCCAGCGGCAAGCCCCTGGCCCAAGTCTGGATGCACAACGGCTTTGTGCGCCTGGACAACGAAAAAATGTCCAAGTCGCTGGGCAATTTTTTCACGATCCGCGAAGTGCTGGCCAAGTACGATGCCGAGACGGTGCGGTTTTTCATTGTGCGCGCGCATTACCGCAGCGCCTTGAACTACAGCGATGCGCATCTGGACGATGCCAGGGCGGCTCTCAAGCGGCTTTATACCGCGCTTGATCTGGTGGTGCCCGACGACAGCAGTATTGATTGGGCCAACCCGTTCGCCGCGCGCTTCAAGGCCGCCATGGACGAGGACTTTGGCACGCCAGAGGCTGTGGCTGTGTTGTTTGACCTTGCCAGTGAAGTCAACAAAACCCGGTCTGCCGCACTGGCCGGGCTGCTCAAGCAGTTGGGCGCCTGTCTGGGCTTGCTGCAAGGCGCGCCCGGTGCTTATCTGCAGGCCGGTGCTGCAATGGACGAGGCCAGCATTCAGCAATTGATTGCCCAGCGCACCGCTGCCAAAGCCGCCCGGGACTTTGCGGCAGCTGACCGGATTCGCAACGATTTGCTGGCGCAGGGGATTGTGCTGAAAGACGCGTCTGGCGGCACGACGTGGGAGGTCAAGTCTTGATTTTCTTAAGCTTTTCAGGCCTCTGCAGCAGCGTTTACGGGGGCCACCCGCTATGAAAAAAATAGCATCAAGAGTAATTGACAAAGTAGTAAACAAGATCGCCTCGCCCAATGCAGTACCGGGCAACGTCACACCTGACTACTGGCTGGACGCCTGCAAGCACCTGGTGGAAAAAGACCGTGTCATGAAACGGCTGATTCCCCAGTTTGGCGATGTCAGCCTGCAGTCGCGCGGTGATGCCTTCAGTACCCTGGCGCGAAGCATCATCGGGCAGCAAATATCCGTGAAAGCGGCACAGACCGTGTGGCACCGTTTCGCGGCGCTGCCTGCAGCCATGACGCCGGCCCATATTCTCAAGCTCAAGGTCGATGACATGCGCGCAGCGGGTCTGAGCGCGCGCAAGGTCGAATACCTGGTGGATTTGTCGATTCACTTTGACTCAGGTAGCGTGCATGTCAAGGACTGGGCAGCGATGGACGACGAAGCCATCATTGCCGAGCTGGTGGCCATTCGCGGTATTGGCCGCTGGACCGCCGAGATGTTTTTGATGTTCTACCTGACACGCCCCAACGTGTTGCCGCTGGACGATGTGGGGTTGATCAACGGCATCAGTAAAAATTATTTTTCAGGCGAGTCCGTCAGTCGCAGTGATGCGCGTGAGGTCGCTGCGGCCTGGTCGCCATACTGCAGCGTGGCAACTTGGTATATTTGGCGTTCGCTGGACCCGCTGCCGGTGTTGGGCAGTGAGCCAGCATGAATTCAAGGACCCTCAAGCTTTGAGGCGCAGTTTTCAGCACAGGAGTGACAGAACATGGCTAAAAAGACCTTCCTCGATTTTGAACAACCGATTGCGGAGCTTGAAGGAAAAATTGAAGAACTGCGTTACGTGCAGACCGAATCCGCAGTGGACATTTCTGATGAAATCGATCAGCTCGCCAAAAAAAGCCAGCAGCTCACCAAAGACATCTACAGCGACCTGACTCCCTGGCAGATCACCAAAATTGCGCGTCACCCCGAACGGCCTTACACGCTTGATTACGTCCATGACATCTTCACTGATTTTGTCGAACTGCACGGCGACCGGCATTTTTCAGACGACTTGTCCATCGTCGGCGGGCTAGCCCGTTTTAACGGCACGGCCTGCATGGTGCTGGGCCACCAGAAGGGGCGCGACACCAAGGAACGCGGCTTGCGCAATTTCGGGATGAGCAAGCCCGAGGGCTACCGCAAAGCCCTGCGCCTGATGAAAACGGCTGAAAAATTCAGGTTGCCGGTGTTCACCTTTGTCGATACGCCTGGTGCCTACCCCGGCATTGACGCCGAAGAGCGCGGCCAGTCAGAAGCCATTGGCCGCAATATTTTTGAAATGGCCCAGCTTGAAGTGCCCATTATCACGACCATCATCGGTGAAGGTGGCTCGGGCGGTGCGCTGGCTATTTCTGTAGCGGACCAGGTGGTGATGCTGCAGTATTCGATTTACTCGGTCATCAGCCCGGAAGGCTGTGCGTCCATCCTCTGGAAAACCTCTGAAAAGGCTGAAATTGCGGCTGAAGCCCTAGGTATTACCGCGCACCGGCTCAAAGCCCTTGGCGTGATCGACAAGATCGTCAATGAACCGGTGGGCGGCGCGCACCGGGACCACAAGCAGATGTCGGCTTTTCTCAAACGGGCTCTGGGCGATGCTTTCCGGCAGGTCAGTGATTTGAAGGTCAAAGAACTGCTCGACCGCCGCTACGACCGCCTGCAAAGTTATGGCCGCTTCACCGACATCAAAGCTGACAGCAAAGCCGACGCCCGATAAGACGGCGATCGATAATCCGGCGCTGCTTGCGCTGGCAGCGATGGTCAAACTTTTTGCGATGCCCCCGCAAGCCAGGTGGGGGATAGCCTACAGCGGCGGTGCTGACTCCACCGCTTTGCTGCTCGCCGCTGTCCAAGCGTGGCCGGGCCAGGTCTATGCCATTCATATCCACCATGGACTTCAGGCAGCGGCGGACGATTTTGTGCGGGTGTGCCAGTCGGTTTGTGCAGCGCATGGCGTGCCCCTGCAGGTTGTGCCGATCAACGCAACGCCCGTTCGCGGTGAAAGCCCTGAAGACGCAGCCCGAAAGGCGCGTTATACCGCACTGGCCGCATCGGCCACTGACTTGGGCTTGACGGGTGTATTGCTTGGGCAGCACGCTGATGATCAGGTTGAAACCCTGCTGCTGGCGCTGAGCCGCGGGGCAGGCCTGCCGGGCTTGTCGGGTATGGCGGCGCAGTTTCAACGCAGTGGCATGACGTTTCACAGGCCGCTGCTGCAAACGCCCGCTGCGGCTTTGCGTGATTGGCTGACGCAGTGCAACATCGCCTTCGTCGATGACCCTACCAACACAGACGAGCGCTACACCCGTAACCGTATCCGGGCGCGCTTGCTGCCCGCGTTGGCCGATGCTTTTCCGCAGTTTCGCGAGACGTTCGCGCGCAGCGCTCGACATGCGGCGCAGGCGCAAGCTCTGCTGGTTGAGGTGGCATGCGATGACCTGGTGCGCGTGGGGGCGGAGCCTGCCATCAAGGCCTTGCAGGGGCTGTCTCAAGCGCGGCAAGCCAATCTGCTCAGGCACTGGTTGCTTCAATCCCATCGTGCTACCGCCAGCACCGCACAGCTGGCGCAACTGCAGCGGCAGATCGCCGTCTGCACGACCCGTGGGCACCAGATTCATTTGAAAATAGCCACTGGTCATGTCACGCGTGTGGGGACAGTGTTGAAGTACACGCCTGCTGCG
This sequence comes from Burkholderiales bacterium, assembly GCA_038230935.1. Taxonomy (GTDB): domain Bacteria; phylum Pseudomonadota; class Gammaproteobacteria; order Burkholderiales; family Burkholderiaceae_C; genus Polaromonas. The sequence continues at coordinate 13,355 of JBBRMH010000082.1, forward strand.
GACCTGTCTGGCTGACGCATCTGTTCAGCCAGTGGTTTGCCAGAGTTTGAACACCGTTGCAGACCCTGTGCTGGTTATAATCAGAGGCTTTACTGGTTACTGAAAAGTGCTTCATGAAGCATCCCTTGACCGCAAAAATCAACCACCCAGCATATTTTCTGAGCAACTTTTTCTTGACTGATTTCCCTCAATGGCTTTGATTGTTCACAAATATGGCGGCACGTCGATGGGCTCGACCGAGCGTATCCGCAATGTTGCCAGGCGTGTCGCCAAGTGGGCACGCGCTGGCCACCAGATGGTGGTGGTCCCGAGTGCCATGAGTGGCGAGACCAACCGTTTGCTGGGTCTGGCCAAAGAGCTCTCACCGGCCAAACCGGGCGATGCCTATGGGCGCGAGCTCGATGCACTGGCCGCCACCGGCGAGCAGGCCTCCAGCGCCTTGCTGGCCATTGCGTTGCAAGCCGAAGGCATGCCATCTGTAAGCTATGCCGGCTGGCAGGTCACGATCAAGACCAACAGTGCTTTCACCAAGGCCCGTATTGAGTCGATTGACGACCAGAAAGTGCTCGGCGACCTGAATGCTGGGCGCGTGGTCATCATCACGGGCTTTCAGGGCGTCGATGATGCAGGTAATGTCACCACGCTTGGCCGGGGCGGCTCTGACACATCAGCGGTGGCCATTGCCGCCGCCCTGAAGGCGCATGAGTGCCTGATTTATACCGACGTGGACGGCGTGTACACCACCGACCCACGCGTGGTGCCAGAAGCGCGCCGCCTGCAAACCGTGAGCTTTGAAGAAATGCTGGAGATGGCCTCCATGGGCTCCAAAGTGCTGCAGATCCGCTCGGTCGAATTTGCGGGCAAATACAAGGTACCGCTGCGCGTGTTGTCCAGCTTCACCGCGTGGGATATTGACATCAACGAAGAGGCCAGATCAGGCACTTTGATCAGTTTTGAGGAAGACGAAAACATGGAACAAGCCATCGTATCGGGCATCGCATTCAACCGCGACGAAGCCAAAATCTCTGTTCTCGGTGTGCCTGACACGCCTGGCATCGCCTACCAGATTCTGGGTGCTGTGGCGGATGCCAATATTGAAGTCGATGTGATCATCCAGAACATCAGCAAGGACGGCAAAACCGACTTCAGCTTTACCGTTCACCGCAACGACTTCGCAAAAACCCTGGACCTGCTCAAAACCAGCGTGGTGCCAAAACTTGGCGCAAGCGAAGTCACGGGCGACGCCAAAATCTGCAAGGTCAGCATCGTCGGCATCGGCATGCGCAGCCATGTGGGCATTGCCAGCAAAATGTTCAAGGTGCTGGCCGATGAAGGCATCAATATCCAGATGATTTCCACCAGCGAAATCAAGACTTCAGTGGTGATTGATGAAAAGTACATGGAGCTTGCCGTACGTTCATTGCACAAGGCTTTTGACCTCGACCAGCCAGCTAGTTGAAGCGGGTGATAAAAAACGACCCGAAGTCGTGAGATAATTCAGACATTGGAATCGTGACCGAGTGGCCGAAGGTGCTCCCCTGCTAAGGGAGTATAGGGTGTAGAGCCTTATCGAGAGTTCGAATCTCTCCGATTCCGCCAAGACGTAAAAAAGCCGCTTTTAGAGCGGCTTTTTTACGTCTTGGTTTTGTAGAGCGCGTTCAGGTCATTTCAGCAGAAATGCACGTCAATCTTTCACCTCAGCGTAGGTTGCTGCTTGTGTTGCCCACTCTTCGGTGCATTGATCCAGAGAAGGATTTGACACACGCAATGGCGTAAATTCTGATTAAAACTTGTAGCCCATCTGAAAAGAATATGCACTTGGGTCAAATTTAACGTCAATGGTTTGCCCTGTGGTCAGGGTGCCGCGTGTCTTGAGGAATGTCTTGCTGTAAGCGGCTTCGACATACCATTTTTCATTCAGATTGAAGATCGCACCCAACTGGATGGTAGGGGCCAGCTTGGACTCAAATGAAACGCCTGTTCCGGGGCCGCCAGGATGGGTGATGGCCGTCAGCACGCCCGTGCCATTGGTGTTGTAGAACTTCACGTAAGAAGCACCTGCACCGACATACGGTCGAAAGGCAGCGTTCGCGTCCATCAATCGGTACTGACCGATCAATGTGATCGGCAGCGCCTTGGTATCAGCCAGTTTGCCCACGCCGGCAATAGCACCTGCGCCTGTGATGTCGTGTTTAAAGCCGAAACCAATCGGTAAATGCAGCGCAATGTTATCGCTCACCATGTAATTGAGCGCTCCCGTCAATTGCGAGTTGTTGCTCACACCGACCTGCGTGCCGGGCAGGCTGGGCGCACTGAGGTTGCCGCTGTTGACCGAAGGCGAGATTTGAGTCACACCAATCGAGGCACTAAGGCTACCGGCTTTTTGCGCCATTGCCATACCGCAGCCAGCCGACGCTATCAAAGTCGCCAGCGCAAGATTAAATATTCTCATGATTTTTTCCTTAAATGCAAGGCTACAAGGGGTTACTGCCAGCCGGCCGTGGCCAGGTTTTTAGCGACAAATTGGGCCAGCAACTGGTTGCCGTATGGGGTCAGGTGAACATCATCTGCAAACAGGTATTTACTGGTGTCGCCTGGAATCACGCTCGCTGCTGTGCAGGTCAAAGATGATCCGCCGAGTGGATTGGCAGCTGACGTTGTGCTGCAGGCGCGCGTGTTCACGTTGCTCAGGCTGTACTGCGACGGGTTGGCTACCTGGTCACGGCCTTGGGTGTAGGCATCGACCACGATGACACCGGGCTTGCCAGCCAGGCCAGCATTGAGCGTGCTGTTAAACGTTGTTGCCAGCAGATTGACGAACCCGCGGGTTGCAGGGTCCAGAGACAAGGCAAAAGGTGTTTGACTGACGTCGGGCAAGTTGATGACCGCCACGTATTTGGCACCTTTGGCCAGCACTTGAGTGTTGACAAGTGCTACCAGCTCGGTAGCGGCCTGCGCCATGCCCGCAACGGCTGCCTGCTGGGCTGCACCTGCTGCTGTGGCACCACCAGCGGCCACGCTGGCTTGCACACCTGCTGACCAGCCGGCAAACTGCGCGGCCCCGACAGCACCAGCGCCACCAGCCGCTGCGCTTGACACGCCGTTGAGGTTCATGAAAGTATCATTGCCACCAGCCATGATGGTGATCAGCTCCCTGCCGCTGTATGCGCCGCCTGCAGCGGCCAGGTGATTGGCCATTTGATTGGCCACTGGCAGAGCCATCAAGCCCAGCCCGGCAGCGCTGGCCGCGGCCTGCCCCGCTTGCGCATCGGTACCGCCGCCCGCTTTGGTGGCTGCAAATACACCTTGCTGTATAGCAATGCTGTTCGGTCCTGCCGGGTTGGTGACACGCGAGCTGCCTTGTGCATAGTTTCTGCAAGCGGTGAAGTTTTGAACAGGAACAGCCGTGATGCCCGGGATGATACTTAGCAGGCCGGTTTGCGCTGCGCAGGGCACCGGCAAGCTGTATTGCGCTGCAATCGACTCTGTCCAGTTTTTGGCCGTTGGGGAGTTAACCGTCCATTTGCCACCGCCGACGGCTGCCACCGCGCCCACCTTGTAGCTGCCAATATCACTCAGGCTATCGCCAAAGACGACCATGGACGTGAACCCATTGCTGTTCGTGCTGTTGGAGGTACTGTCACCGCCGCCGCAGCCC
>JBBRMH010000083.1:0-16988 GCA_038230935.1 Burkholderiales bacterium
CAGGCTTTGGCACTGATGGGAACACTGCCCCGTTTTGACAGTTATGGCCGGCTCGCTGGTGCCACTCTGATTCCTCTGGCTGAGCTGGGCAGGCCGCGTGTCGATGTTGTGATCACCTTGTCTGGCATCTTCCGCGACCTGATGCCGCTGCAGATCAAATTACTGGCCGAGGCCGCCTTTCTGGCAGCGTCAGCTGACGAGCCGCTGGAGATGAACTGGATTCGCAAGCATGCGCTGGCTTACCAGCAAGAGCATGGCTGCACGCTTGAGATTGCTTCTCTGCGGGTCTATGGCAACGCAGAAGGTGCGTATGGTTCCAACGTCAACAACCTGGTTGAAAGCAGCCGCTGGACCGATGAGGGCGAACTCGCTGAAACCTACACGCGCCGTAAAGGTTTTGCCTATGGCCGTACGGGCCGCGCAGTACAACAAACCGCCCTGCTGAAAAGCGCACTGGCTGATGTGCAACTGACCTATCAGAACCTGGATTCCGTTGAACTGGGCGTCACGACTGTGGACAACTACTTCGACACACTGGGCGGCATCACGCAGGCTGTCAAAGTTGCCAAAGGCGGCAATACGCCACCGGTGTACATCGGCGATCAGACCAAGGGCGATGGCGCAGTGCGCTCACTGCGTGAGCAGGTATCGCTTGAAACCCGTACCCGCATGCTCAACCCGAAATGGTACGAGGGCATGCTGGAGCATGGCTATGAAGGCGTGCGGCAAATCGAGGTGCATGTCACCAACACCATGGGCTGGTCTGCCACCACCGGGCAGGTACAGCCCTGGGTTTACAAAGAGCTGTCGGAAACCTTTTTGCTCGACCCGGTCATGCGCGAGCGACTGGCCAGACTGAACCCTACCGCGTCCATGCGCGTGGCCAATCGCCTGATCGAAGCCTCTGAGCGAAATTACTGGCAACCCGACGCAGCAACACTTGAAGCATTACGCCGTGCAAGTGAGGAGCTGGAAGACCGGCTTGAAGGTGTATTTTCAGAATCCCACGAAGGAGTTACCGCATGAACATGACCACGGTTCCGTTTCCCAGCATCAAAAGCCGAGGTGAGCGCACCAAGCTGCAACTCGATGGCGAGGGAAGCCAGCAAGTCCAGCTCGACCCCAATCTAAAAATTGGCAATGCCAAGGTCTTTGCCATTTATGGCAAAGGCGGAATTGGTAAAAGCACGACCTCATCCAATCTGTCAGCTGCGTTTTCAAAACTGGGCAAGCGGGTGTTGCAGATCGGCTGTGACCCCAAGCACGACTCGACCTTTACCCTGACCAAAAAAATGCTGCCGACCGTCATCGACGTTCTGGAGTCGGTCGATTTCCATGCGGAAGAGTTACGCGTTGAAGACTTTGTGTTCCCAGGCTACAACGGTGTGATGTGTGTTGAAGCTGGCGGTCCACCTGCGGGTACCGGATGCGGTGGTTATGTGGTCGGGCAAACGGTCAAGCTTCTGAAAGAACACCATCTGCTTGAAGACACCGATGTGGTGATATTCGACGTGCTGGGCGACGTGGTGTGCGGCGGCTTTGCAGCACCGCTGCAACATGCAGATCGGGCACTGATCGTTACCGCCAACGACTTCGACTCCATTTTCGCCATGAACCGCATCGTGCAGGCCATCGGTGCAAAAGCTAAAAACTACAACGTCCGGCTGGGCGGCGTGATTGCCAACCGCAGCAAGGACACGGACCAGATCGATAAATACAACAACAAGATCGGCCTGAAGCTCGCCGCACATTTCCCTGACCTGGATGTGATTCGTCGCAGTCGCCTTAAAAAATCAACCCTGTTCGAGATGGAGTATTCACCCGAGTTGGAGGCGGTACAAAACGAATACATGCGGCTGGCAGCTTCATTGTGGCTGGGCACTGAGCCCCTGAACGCTGTGCCCATGAAAGACCGCGACATTTTTGATTTGCTGGGTTTTGATTAAAAAATTTTTTGAAAGTAAAAATTTCAAAAGCAGAAACAAGCATGACTATCAATACCACGACCTACACCAGCCGACGCAGCCAGATTGAGGATTACTTCGATCGCACTGCTGTTCAGGCGTGGGAGCAGCTCACCTCCGATGCGCCAGTCGGACGCATTCGCACCACCGTGCGCGCAGGTCGCACCAAAATGCGGGAGACTTTACTGTCCTGGCTACCAGAGGACTTGCAGGGGCGGCGCATCCTTGACGCGGGTTGTGGCACCGGCGCACTGGCAGTCGAAGCCGCACGCAGAGGCGCCGATGTCGTCGCCATCGACCTGTCGCCGAAGCTGGTAGAAATCGCGCGTCAGCGCATGCCTGAATCTTTGCAGCGTGGCTCACTCGACTTTCGAAGTGGCGACATGCTGGACGACAAGCTGGGCCATTTCGATCACGTTGTTGCGATGGACTCCATCATTCATTACGAAACCAAAGACGCGGTTAATGCACTTGCGCGCCTCGCTGAGCGCACCACCACCTCCATTGCCTTCACGTTTGCGCCCCGCACACCCCTGCTGGCCGTTCTGATTTCTGTCGGACGGCTGTTACCCCGCACCAATCGCGCACCCTGGCTGGAACCCATGGCCAAAGAAAAACTTATGGCGCTGATGCGTCAGGACCCAGCTTTGAAAACCTGGCAGCACAGCCGTGACGAGCGCGTGTCGAGTGGCTTTTACAAGTCTCAAGCCATGCAGTGGACACGGCCATGAAAATCCCCAGTTTTAAAAACGGCATTCGCCGGCTGCCCCTGAAGTATCTGCCGTTTGCAGATGCCGCCAGTGTGGGCTTGCCTATGGGCCGTTTGCTCAGACTGTCCCTGTTTCAGGTCACCGTAGGCATGTCGGTCGCACTGATGCTGGGCACACTTAACCGGGTGATGATTGTTGAACTGGGTGTGGCTGCCTGGCTGGTGGCCTTGATGGTGGCGATTCCCTTGCTGGTTGCGCCGTTTCGGGCGGTCACTGGTTTTAAATCAGACACCCACCGGTCTGCCTTTGGCTGGCGTCGGGTGCCTTATATCTGGACCGGCACCATGATTCAATTCATGGGTTTGACCTTCATGCCGTTTGCACTGCTGGTGTTGACGGGGCAAGCCCAGATCGCCACACCCGCGTGGTTTAACCAGGCGATTGCAGGACTGTCCTTTTTATTTGTAGGTATTGGCCTGCAAACCTCACAAACAGCGGGTCTGGCATTGGCAACAGACCTGGCCGATGACCAGACCCGCCCACGGGTTGTTGCCCTGATGTATGTCATGTTGCTGCTCGGCATGCTGGGTAGCAGCTTTGCGTTTAGCTTCATGCTGCAGAACTTCACGCCCTTGAAGCTGATTCAGGTCATTCAGGGCCATGCCGTTTTGACGCTGGTGTTGAATGCTATTGCACTGTGGAAGCAGGAAGCGCGTGACCCGGTCCGGGCAGCGGCCCTGAAAAATACGCCTGTACCCTTGTTTAAAGACAGCTGGCAGCGTTTCATCAGCAATGGCAAGGCACGCAGATTCTTGGTGATGGTGGCCATGGGCACAGCCGCCTTCAACATGCAGGATATCGTTTTGGAGCCATACGGCGGCGAGATTCTCAAGCTCACTGTCAGCGCCACCAGCTTGCTGACAGCACTGCTTGCAAGCGGCTCGCTGGTCGCGTTTGCTGTGGCGTCGCGCAAGCTCTCCAATGGCATTGATCCTTGTCGATTGGCCGCTTACGGCGTTGTCTGCGGTCTGCCTGGCTTTTCAGCGGTTATTTTTGCTGCGCCACTGAGCGCGACCTGGCTGTTTTACATTGGCGTTTTCTGCATCGGCTTTGGTGCCGGACTTTTTTCCATCAGTACGCTGGCAGCAGCGATGGGGATGGAGCGCAGAGAATTCGTCGGCCTGGCCCTTGGTGCCTGGGGCGCTGTTCAGGCCACGGCGGCAGGTTTATCGATTGCTTTTGGCGGTGTGGCACGCGACTTTGTGTCCAGCCTGGCTGAGCAGGGCTCACTCGGCTCGGCGCTGGCCGTGCCAGTCACGGGTTACAGCTTTGTGTACTACACCGAAATTTGCTTGCTTTTTGTCACGCTGGTAGCCATTGGCCCCCTGGTCAGGCGCGCCAGTTTGCCCGCTGCTAATCAGCCAGAAAAAGTTGAACGCTTTGGCTTGGCTGATCTGCCAGGGTGATTGATTTTCAGCCCGTTCCTGCTTATTTTTTACCGCTTTAACCGATACCTTGCACCGCAACCGACACTTTTAGGAGACCCACCATGCAAATAGGCGCCATCACCGGATATCTTGACCTAGCCCAGATCGTTTTGTATATGTTCTGGCTGTTCTTTGCCGGCATCATTTTTTATCTGGTGATTGAAGGTCATCGCGAAGGCTACCCCATGGAGTCGGAAGAACGTCCGGGCTCAGCAGCCATCCTGGGCTGGCCGATTCCTTCACCCAAAACCTTCAAACTGGCCAACGGCAAAGAAGTCACAGTGCCAGAACTGAACCGCCCGGAGCCTCCCCTGGCTACCCGGCGCGACGGCATGTCGTTTGGCAATCCTTACATTCCAACCGGCGACCTGATGACCTCTGGTGTGGGCGCTGGCGCTTACGCGATGCGGGCCGACGTGCCAGACATGGACTTGCATGGCCAGCCCATCATTCGTCCGCTTCGCGTGCTGACCGGCTTCGATGTGTCAAAACACGATACCGACCCGCGCGGGCTGCCCGTGCTCGGTACCGACAACCAGGTGGCAGGCAAGGTGGTTGACATGTGGGTCGATACCTGCGAGATGATGTTCCGTTTCATTGAAATTGAAGTCAAGGGCAGCGCCCAGCACGTATTGCTGCCGGTACCTTTTGCACGCATCAAGAAGGACAGCGTCAAGGCGCACAGCATTTATGCAGCGCAGTTTGCCAACGTACCCAAACTGCAAAACGCAGATCAGGTCACGATGCTGGAAGAAGAAAAAATCAGTGCCTATTACGGGGCCGGCACCTTGTACGCTGACCCACTTCGTGCGGAGCCTTTGCTGTGAGTATTCAAAACAACGGACACGAACACGAATTTGAAGCCGCCTACGGGCTGCCTGAGGCCTTACCCAAAGATGAAACCATTTTGTGGCAAGGCGCACCAGACTTTGGCGACCTGGCCGTGCGGGTTTTTCATCTTAAAAAAGCGGTGGTGTACTTTGCAATCCTGATGGCTGTACGGGGCAGTTATCTTTATTCACTGGACGCGCCATTCATGACGGTGCTTGCGGGTGTCCTGATTGTTGCCGGTTTGGGCTTGACCGCGATGGTCGCGCTCGCCATGCTGGCCTGGTTAACAGCGCGAACCACCGCCTACACATTGACCGACAAGCGCATGGTGATGCGCATCGGTATTGTGCTGACGTTGACGTTTAACTTGCCACTCAAACGCATCAAAACTGCTGGCCTGCAATTGACTGCCAAGGGGTTTGGCGATATGCCACTGGTTTTGAGTGGTGGCGACAGGATTGGCTGGCTCAACTTGTGGCCGCATGTACGGCCATGGCACATTGCCCAGCCTGAACCCATGCTGCGTTGCGTGCCGAATGCGCAGGCCGTTGCTGCCACTTTCCAAAAAGCATGGGCAGAAGCTACGGGAAATCAGGTGCAGGCAAGCGCGTCGATCCTGCCCGAGGCGAAAAATGCAACTTGGGCTGCGCGGCAGCCAATATCTAACGGCCCTGTTTAAAACACCCTTTTGAGAAGCTATTCAACTAACAATGGCTGGTGAAAACCCACTGACGATTCAGCCAAAAAATTGATACGATATGAGTACCATGACATCCCCTGCAGCCACACCCGATAATTTTCCACGCTGGGTGCTATGGACGACCGCTTTTTTGCTGGTGTTCATCATCGGTGCCGTAGCATTGGTTCGCATCACTGGCAACGGGCCAGACCAGCTGGCTGCCGCCACCGTCAGCGAACGCCTGCTGCGCTTTGAAGACAGTCCAGGCGGTGGTGTAGCGGTCATTGATGGCGAGACTGGCAAGCTTTTGACAACCATGACGGGTGAACAAGGGTTTTTCCGGGGTGCCCTGCGCGCATTGACCCGTGACAGGGCCGCAAGAAAAATCGGCTCTGAGCAACCCTTCAAATTGATTGCCCGCACAGATGGTCGCCTGACGCTGTTTGACCCGATGTCAGGCCAGCGCATTGATCTGGAGTCGTTTGGGCCAACCAATGCAGCCGTATTTGTGCCATTTCTGACAATGCAGCCGCAAGGCAGTCGTTAGGCATTTGAAACCATTCAAGAATTACACCAGGACATCACCATGCAACAGGCAGGTCAGGCAATCACCGATCCGGCAAACACCGCTACCACGACGTCCGCTTCAGCAGCGCTCAAGGCCAAGCAGGAGTCGTTGCTCAGCCCCCGGTTCTACACCACTGACTTTGCCGCAATGGACAAGATTGATGTGTCATCTTTGCGCGCCGAGTGGGACACCATGCTGGCCGAATATGAGGGCGACAACAACCATGATCATTTTCAGCGTACACCCGAGTTTGCGGTTGAAGTTGCCGAGCAATTTTCAAAGGTTTCACCAGAGCTCCGGCAGGAATTCATTGAGTTTTTGATCAGTTCGCTCACCTCTGAGTTTTCAGGTTGTATCCTGTACAACGAAATTCAAAAAAACGTGACTAACCCGGATGTCAAGGCGTTGATGCGTTACATGGCCAGAGATGAATCGCGCCATGCGGGCTTCATCAACCAGTCTCTGAAAGACTTCGGCTTGGGGCTGGATCTGGGTGACTTGAAACGCACCAAGTCCTACACCTACTTCAAGCCCAAGTACATTTTTTACGCAACCTACCTGAGCGAAAAAATCGGTTACGCCCGCTACATCACCATCTTCAGGCAGCTGGAACGCCATCCGGACAAACGCTTTCACCCGATCTTCAGGTGGTTTGAGCGCTGGTGCAATGACGAGTTTCGCCATGGCGAATCTTTTGCGCTCATCATGCGCACGCAGCCACACTTGCTCAAGGGCCTGAATGTGTTGTGGATCCGCTTCTTCCTGCTGGCAGTTTACGGCACCATGTATGTACGTGACCACACCCGGCCACAACTCAAGGCGGCCATGGGGCTGGAGCCAACCGCCTATGACTATGAGGTGTTTCGCATCACCAACGAGATCACGCGCCAAGTGTTCCCGGTATCACTGGACATTGACAACCCGGCTTTCCGCGCAGGCATGACCCGGCTGTTTGAGGCCCAAACAGGCATCACTGCGGCCAAGGCGCAAGGCGGCCTGCGGGGCAAACTCAAGCAGGCTTACTGGGCGTCGGTGGGTGCCGCTACTTTTGTTCGCCTGTATTTACTGCCCATGAAACAGCACGCCTTGCCAGAGCAAATCCGCATGCAGCCTGTCTGGTAAATGCCTGTTTGATCAGCCGTTCAAATAACACTTTGACTTGACCATGCTTGAGTTCCTGCTCCCAGCAGTATTTGCCATTTTCATATGGTGGTTTGCGACTGGAATCGTGCTCATACTCGACGGCCTGCCACGCACAACTTTTGCCTGGAGCATCCTGATCTCGTCTGCGCTGGCCGTCTCAGCTCTTTATGGCTTGTCACACACTGCAAGCCAGCTGAGCGTGGTTAACGCATATTGCGCTTTTACCTCTGCGCTTCTGGTCTGGGGCTGGCACGAGCTGACATTTCTGACCGGCTGGCTGACAGGCCCCCGAAAAATCTCCCGGACAGCTGAGCGTGGCTGGCCACGTTTTCGTCAGGCTGTGGCGGCCATCCTCTGGCACGAGCTGGCCATCCTGGCTGTCGGTATGTTGATATTGGCCATTACCTGGGGCCAGTCCAACCAGATCGGTGCGTGGACCTTCGGCGTGCTCTGGGTCATGCGCACAAGCGCCAAATTAAACCTGTTTTTTGGCGTACGTAATCTGTCCGAAGAGTTTTTGCCCGCACATTTGACCTACATGGGCAGCTACTTCCGGCGGCGCAACATGAATGCGTTTTTCCCGCCTGCGCTGCTGGCTGCCATGGTCGTGCTGGTGCTGATGGTTCTGCGCATTCCTCAAGCCACTGATGCGCAGGCTGTAGGGTGGATTTTGGTGTCAACCATGCTTGCCATGGCGATTTTGGAGCATTTTCTCCTGGTACTTCCACTGCCTTCAACCGCATTGTGGCGCTGGGCTTTGCGTAATCGCACACCACCCGACGCTGACCGTGTTGTTGTTCCAGTGGGAGCGACTGACTCAGCAGGTCATTGATGACAATTCTTAATTCAACACTTTCAACCACATCAGGCTTTGTCGCTCAAGGCTCCGGCGCGGGCGCCGGTCCATCGGGTGGGCAAACAGCCATCGTCGTCGGCTCTGGCTTTGGCGGGCTGGCGGCAGCTATTCGCCTGAGCGTGATGGGCTACAAAGTTACCGTACTTGAAAAGCTCGATGGCCCTGGCGGGCGCGGTTATGTGCGCAAGCAGGACGGTTTCACGTTTGATGGCGGGCCAACCATCGTGACCGTCCCGTTTTTGTTTGAAGAGCTGTGGGGTCTGTGCGGCAAAAAGTTCTCTGACGATGTGGAACTGCGCTTGATGGACCCGTTTTATCGGGTGCGTTTTGATGACGGCACACATTTCGACTATTGCGGTGACCCTGCCCGTATGCGCGCTGAAGTGGTTCGCATCAGCCCCGAGGATGCAGCTGGTTTTGACCGGTTTGTGCAAGAAGCTGACAAGTGCTACCGCCTGGGCTTTGAAACGCTGGGCTGCAAAGCCTTTGACAGTCTTGGCGACCTGGTCGCTGCGCTGCCCGCCATGATGAAAATGAAAGCCTGGCGAACCATGTTCAGCCTGGTGTCGGGCTACCTCAAGCACCCCAAACTGCGCATGGCCATGAGTCTGCAAACGCTGTTGATTGGCGGCAATCCGTTTTCAGTCACGGGTGTGTACAGCCTGATCAACGCACTGGAGCGCCGCTTCGGTGTTTACTCAGCCATGGGCGGCACGGGCTCCATCATCAATGGCATGTGCAAGTTGCTGACTGACCGGAACGTGCCCGTTCGCTTTAACGCAGAAGTGCGAAAAATTGTGGTGGAAAACGGCTGTGCGACAGGTGTGGTGCTGGTCAGCGGTGAACAGCTGGCTGCTGACATTGTGGTGTGCAACTCAGACACGTCATGGACTTACATGAACCTGATCGCACCCGAGCATCGCAAGCACTGGACCAACAAACGCATTGAAAACGGCAAGCATTCGATGAGCCTTTTCGTCTGGTACTTCGGCACCAACCGCCAGTACAAAGACGTACCGCACCACACCATGGTGCTGGGGCCACGCTATGAAGGCCTGCTGACCGATATTTTCAAAAACCACAAGCTGACGGACGATTTCAGTCTTTACCTGCACCGCCCAACAGCTACAGACCCGTCGGTAGCGCCAGAAGGTTGCGATAACTTTTATGTGCTGGCCCCGGTGCCACACCTGGACAGCGGCACCAACTGGGCGGAGTATGCCGACGCCTATAAAAACGCGATTTGCAAGCGGCTTGAAGAAACGCTGCTGCCTGAACTGGGCCAGCACATCGTGACCTCACACGTCATGACCCCGCAGCACTTTCATGATGATTTGCTGTCTTATAAAGGTGCGGCCTTTGGACTGGAGCCCGTCCTGCTGCAAAGCGCCTGGTTTCGCCCGCACAACCGCAGTGAAGACATTAAAAACCTGTTCATGGTCGGTGCCAGCACCCACCCAGGTGCGGGCATGCCAGGCGTGCTGATGTCCGCCAAAGCGCTGCAAACAGTGGTGCCTGAAGTCAAAAAAACAGCCGGTGTTTGAATTGGTGTCAAGCCTATGCATGAAGCCCAGCCATCTGTAGTGACCCCTTCAGCCCACGGCGCTGCTGCAGCGGCCAATGCCAAACACGGTTTTGACTACGAAGCCTGCCAGGAGCTGATGCGTGGCGGCTCCAAAACCTTTTTTGCGGCATCACGCCTGCTACCCAGCCGGGTACGCGGCCCGGCCATCGCCCTTTATGCATTTTGCCGCGTCGCCGACGATGCCATTGACTTCAGCGACGACCGGGTCACAGCACTTGCCCACCTCAATGAGCGCTTGAGACGCGTCTATGCCGGTGACCCGATGGCTTACGAGCCTGATCGTGCACTGGCAGCCGTGGTGCGTGAGTTTGATCTGCCGCTGGAACTGGTTGCGGCGCTGCTTGAAGGTTTTGAGTGGGATGCCGAAGGCCGCCGCTACGAGACCATTGAAGACCTGCAGGCCTACGGCGCGCGCGTAGCGGGCAGCGTGGGAGCCATGATGGCGGTGGTCATGCGCACGCGTAGCGAACAGGCACTGGCCCGGGCCTGCGACCTGGGGGTTGCCATGCAGCTCACCAATATTGCCCGCGACGTGGGCGAAGATGCGCGCTTTGGCCGCCTGTACCTGCCTCTGGCCTGGATGCGTGAAGCCGGGCTGGACCCTGACGCCTGGCTGGCCCAGCCGGTATTTGACGCGCGCATCGCATCTGTGGTGAACCGTCTGATCAAGGCAGCTGACGAGCTTTACCAGCGCTCAGAGCACGGCATTGGCCAGCTCCCCCGGGATTGCCGACCAGCCATCCACGCAGCCAGACTGGTCTATGCCGAAATTGGCCGCGAGCTTGAAAAAGCCGGGCTCGACTCCATCAACCAGCGCGCTGTCGTGTCCGGCAAACGCAAACTGGCGCTGCTTGCCAGGGCCAGCGCCGCAGTTCTGATCACACCGGCCGACCCGACGGTACACATGGCCGCCCTGCCCGCCAATGTGTTTTTGGTGGAAGCCGCCATGCAAAATGGCGTATCACCCGCCAAACCCAGCCAGCCACCGCGCCGCACCTTTGAAGAACGCGCCCAGTGGACGACAGATCTGTTTTTGCGACTGCAACAGGCTGATGCTGCCAAAACTTCAGCACTTGACGGGCAACGTAATGCTTATGCACGCGCCCATGGAAGGCATGAACCCGTCAAAGCGTCCAATCCATGACTACGTCATACCTGATGCTGGTCAAATTGCTGCTGATTGTGGGCTTGATAGGTGCCTTTACATGGTGGCAATTCAGAGACCTTGCGCGTGAAAAAGAACGCACGGCAGCTCAAGAAAAACTGGCCAAGCTGGCCGGGTCAGATGACGACGCCGACTGCAAATAAATCACCTGCCCGGGCTCAGGCATTGCAGCCATCCTCATTGCGGCCATGTTGTGCACGCTATGGACAACAAAGCAGCGCCGGGCTCTACGCCTATCTGTGTACCGATACGCGCACTGCGATCGCCCCAATACCTGGGTGTTATTGAGTATCCGGGAGGTAAACAGTCCCACGAGCGTCCGCCTGGAAGCGATCAAGGATGCGTTTTTGAAAGCTCTATCCAGACTTTCGATTCAGCCTTCTCGGGGCTTGTTTTAACGCAACCATGCTTTTGATCGCGCACCACTAAACTTCCCGGTATGGTGTACGTGGTTTGGTTCAAAAAAGACTTGCGCTGGCATGACCACGCGCCGCTGGCCAATACTGCCGTGTGGGCAGACGCAGGAGCGGCCCATGGTGACGCGGTGTTGCCGTTGTGGGTCTATGAGCCCGCCATGTGGCAGCAGCCTGATATGGCGGTGCAGCACATTGGGTTTGCCAATGAGTGCTTGAGGGAGGTCAGCGATTGGGTGCAAAATGACGCCACCACCAGCGGCGACCCGCAACATCCCGGTCTGTGCCGCCTGCGCGGTGACATGCTGGCAGTGTTGAGCTTACTCAAAGACCAGTTGGGCGATTTCACCCTGGTCAGCCACGAGGAAACCGGCAACAGCTGGAGCTATCAGCGCGACCTGGACGTAGCGGGCTGGTGCCAAAGTAACGGCGTCGAGTGGCGTGAATTCGCCAGCAACGGCGTGGTGCGTCGTTTGAAGTTCCTGGGTGGGCGCAACCGCTGGAGCGCCCATCACCTGCAGCGTATGCAGTCAGGTTTGCTGGCAGCGCCCCAGGGTGTGCGCTGGGTCAGTGCCACCGCACTGCAGGGCTTGCCGCTGTGCAGTGAACTTGGCGCGGAAGCTCTGGACTTGCCAGGGGCTGAAAAACCACTCCGAAAACGCGGCGGGCGCGCGCAGGCGCTGCTGGAGCTGCTCACATTTTTAGAGCGGCGCGGCCAGTTCTACCGGTTTGAAATGTCCAGCCCTGTGACGGCACCCGAGAGCTGCTCGCGTGTTTCCGCACATCTGGCATGGGGCACTTTAAGTGTGCGCGAATGCATCAAGGCCGTGGCCACCCAGCGCAGCAGGCTGACGAATCTGCCCGCCAGCGAGCGGCCTGAGGGGTTTTTACAGTCGCTTAAAAGTTTTGAAGGCCGCCTGCACTGGCATTGCCACTTCATTCAAAAGCTCGAATCCGAGCCCGCCATCGAGCACCGCAACGTGAACCGGGGCTTTGACTGCATGCGCAATGAAGGCGAGTTGACAGCCGATGAGCAGGCACGCCTGGTCGCGTGGAGCGAAGGCCGCACCGGCTACCCGTTCGTCGATGCGTGCATGCGCAGTTTGCTGGTCACCGGCTGGATCAACTTCAGAATGCGGGCCATGCTGATGAGTTTTGCCGCCTACCAGCTGTGGCTGCACTGGCGGCACACTGGCCTGCACCTGGCGCGGCAGTTCACAGATTTTGAGCCTGGCATTCACTGGAGCCAGTGCCAGATGCAGTCCGGTGTGACAGGCATCAACACCATCCGCATGTACAGCCCCGTCAAGCAAAGCCACGACCAGGATCCGACCGGCCTGTTTATTCGCCAGTGGGTGCCTGAGCTTGCGAGTGTGGCGACTGAATTCATTCACGAGCCGTGGCTTGCGCCCGAACCAGCGCCCAACTACCCGCCCCCCATCGTTGACCTGAAAGCCGCCACGCAAACGGCTAAAGACAGGATTTACGGTAAAAAAGCCGAACCAGCGGTGCAAAGCGAGGCTAAAAAAGTGTTCGACAAACACGGCTCGCGCAGCCCGAACCGGGAGCGCATGGAGGCTTCACGTGGTCGCAGCAGCGCCAAACGCCCGTCCAAAAAACCATTGACAGGACCCACTGATGTTTACCAGGGTGGGGAGCAGCTGAGTTTTGATTTGTAGCTTCAAGGGCAGAGTCACGGTTAAATCGACACGCAAGCGACACGCATTTCAAGCTCCGCGCCGCACAATGTGAATCATGGGAACCCTCTACCTAGTACGCCACGGCCAGGCTTCATTTGGCGCGGATGATTACGATGTGCTGAGCGAGCTCGGCATGCGGCAGGCAGTGCGGCTGGGCGAGTATTTCAAAACCAAAGGTATCGTGTTTGACGCGGCGCTGACGGGAAGTCTGCAGCGTCAGATCAGTACCTTTGCGGGCATCTGCACCGGCATGAATACCGGAACTGAAGCACTACAGTGGCCGGGTCTCAACGAGTACGACAGCGAAGCGGTGATCGCCGCCATTCACCCCCACAAGCTCGAAAAACCAACGTCGCCCGAAATGTACCGCAGCCACTTTCGCCTGCTGCGCGACGGCCTCAGGCAATGGATGGACGGCGTAGTCAGCCCCAAAGGCATGCCGGCCTACCAGGACTTTGTAGCGGGCGTAACGGGTGCGCTGGACCATGTTCGCACCACCCACACCGGCAACGTGCTGCTGGTCTCAAGTGGTGGGCCGATTGCCACCGCCGTGGGCCATGTACTGGGTACCAGCCCCGAAACCACCATTGAGCTGAACCTGCGCATCCGTAATGCATCGGTGACCGAGTTCGCCTTCACACCCAAGCGCCACATGCTGGTGACCTACAACACGCTGCCGCATCTGGATGCACCCGAGCACGCGGCCTGGGTCACCTACGCCTGAGGCAAGCTACTTTGCAGCCGCGCCACTCACCCGCCAGACCACATTGCCCACATCGTCAGCCACCAGCAGCGCACCGCGTTTGTCCATAGCTACACCCACTGGCCGCCCGTAGGCGTGGCCTTCGGGGCTTAAAAATCCGGTCAGCACATCGACCGGCAGGCCCTCAGGCTGGCCCTTGGCGAACGGCACAAACACCACCTTGTAGCCGCTTTGAGGACGGCGGTTCCACGAGCCGTGCTCGCCGACAAAGACACCGCTGGCCAATGCAGCAGGCAGGCCCTTGCCTTCAGAAAACGCCATGCCCAAAGGGGCTACATGTGAGCCCAGCGCGTAATCAGGCGACAGCGCGGTGGCCACCAGATCAGGCCGGGGCGGCTTGACGCGAACGTCCACATTCTGGCCGTAATAGCTGTACGGCCAGCCATAAAACGCACCGTCTTTCACCGACGTTAAATAGTCAGGCACCAGATCACTGCCAATCTCATCGCGCTCATTAACCACCGTCCAGAGCGCACCGCCCTCGGGGTTCCAGCCCATGCCATTGGGGTTGCGCAGGCCGGAGGCAAACACCCGGTGCTGGCCGGTTTTGGCATCCACCTCCCAGATGGCCGCGCGGCTTGCTTCAGCGTCGATACCGCGCTCACCCACATTGCTGTTGGAGCCCACCGTGACGTAGAGTTTGCTGCCGTCAGGGCTGGCGATCAGGTTTTTGGTCCAGTGGTGGTTGATGGTGCCAGCGGGCAAATCAGTCAGCTTGACAGGTGCCGCGCTGATACGCGTCTGGCCTGTTTCGTACGGGAATTGCAGCACCGCGTCAGTGGTGGCCACATACAAAGTGTTGCCCACCAGCGTCATGCCAAAGGGTGAATTGAGGTTTTCTAAAAACGCCGTACGGACTTCGGCCTGGCCATTGCCATCTGCGTCGCGCAGCAGCGTGATGCGGTTGGCCGAGGGCACCCCGGCACCGGCGCGGCCCATGACCCATTTCATGACCATGCCCTTGATGCCTTTGCCGTCATCCGGTTTGGGGGGTGCATTGCTTTCAGCGACCAGCACATCGCCGTTGGGCAGCACATATACCCAGCGCGGGTGGTCAAGTTTTGCAGCCAGCGCAGTGACCGTCATGCCCGCCATGGGCGTGGGGCTCAGGCCCTCGGGCCAGCCTTGGGCGGGTGCAATGTTGACGGTGGGTATCAGGCGGCTGACAGGCTTGGGCAGCGTGGGTGTTGCACCCATCCCCTCGGTTGGCAACAAGGTGGCGGTGTCCCCGCAAGCGGTCAGGCTGGCTGCGACCAGACTGGCTATTAGGCAAGTAAATACCCGCCTAGCGACTGGTTCAGCCCCAGCACCATAGCGGTTCGAAAAGTTGAATTTTTGATGCATATAAAACGCCTTGTCGCTGGCCCGCACCAGCGCAGTGCCGCTGTCTATCTTGCGGCTGATCGTCTGGCTGGGCTGTCAGGCAATTGCGTGGCAGCTTGTCGGGTTTTTTCTGATGCGGTGTAGTGCAGCTGTCTGCTTAAAGATTTCTCAATTCGGCAGCAGTGGCAGATCGGCTTTTTTCAGCGTGCGCAGCACAAAGCTCGATTTGCTGTGGCGTATGCCCTTGATTTTGTACAGGCTCTATTAATTTCTATTGACTGACGCGTCTTGATGCGTCAGAATGCGTCAAGTCATCTCTTTTTCATTAAGAACAGGTAAATTATGACCTTCGATTTTGGGTCTGACGATATTCTTATTGATATCGATCAGGTGTGTAAGAAGCTTTCAATCTCGCGGTCGTCGTTAGAACGTTTGCGTCGTACCAATCCCAAAGGAAATTTGTTTTCTACTATGCACTTTGGAATCGATGATGACTTTGCGGGTATGCCTCCATTCCCTGAGCCAACAATCATGCTGGGACGCAGTCCACGCTGGTCTTCTAAGGCTTTGAACCAATGGATCAATGGCAAGCGTATTTTTCGGTAAATCTTAACAACCGTATGAAGAAATTTTTTGGAGTTTTATATGAAAAAATCTGATTCGTGGTGCAAACCAGTTCTCGCTAAAACAGGTTCTGTAGTCAGCGGAGGAGCAGCTCGAAACGTACGTATTGCAGCGTGTGGAGGTATGGATGAAATTGTCTCGGACGTCGTACGCGTCACTTTTGATCGTGCAGAAGCAGCGGTCCGCAGCAGTCGTAAAGCACCGAGTTTGAGACTTGGTCAAAGTAATAATTTAGTCAACCATATGGTCATTTGAAAAGCTCAGGTGACCGCATTACGGCACTCGAAACCAGAATTTCGTCGACTAATTAAAAGTATCAGTCAGCAGTTATTGCAAGTGAAGACTTGACCGACCAACTTTGAGTACAGGTTAAAGCTATAAAACTTACCTGTAGCGTATTCTGAGCATTCCAAACCTAGCCAGACTCAATACCCTAAACCCGCCAACTGCAAGCGCAGCTCAAAGCACACCCCGCCGTCCGTGTTCCGGGCTGAAATCGTGCCACCCATTTTGGCCATGTAGGTTTTGGCCACAAACAGGCCCTGGCCGCGCTGACCCAAAGCGCCTGCATCCTGCTGGTCTGAAACGCCGTATTCAAAGACTTTATCGATCAACTCGGGCGCAATCGGTAGGCCCTGGTTGCTGATGGTCACCACCGCCTCAGGGGATTGCAGCATCAGGGTGATGGCTATGGGTGTCTGGCCGGTGCGGTAGCGCTCAGCGTTGCGCAGAATGTGCGAGACCACGTCTTCAAGCGAATACTCGTCGGCACGCACCATCACCGGCTGTGCGCCGGGCGTGAATGTCACGCCGGGAATGCCGGCGGCTTCTGCGTTGCCTGCCACGTGGCTTAAAAAGGCATTCACGTCCAGCGTCTGCACATTCAGCGCGCTGGACTCAAACGCTTCGCTGGGCGATGCGCTGCCGTACAGCACACGCACCGCCTGCTGCATGCGGCTGATGTAGCGGTGCTCCGGGTCAGTGCTGTCGCCGTGCAGCACCATGAGCGACTGCAGGGGTGACATGATTTCATGGCCAACGGCGTGCCAGGTGTCTTATTCGTGTGCCAGGCGAATGTGCTCGCGGCGCACGTCGTCGTTTACGCGCTGCAGCAGGTCTTGCAGGCCGCCCGCCAGCACGCCCAGCTCGTCGTTGCCGCGCAGATCGCTCAGGTCAA
>JBBRMH010000084.1:0-16922 GCA_038230935.1 Burkholderiales bacterium
AAATGGACTAATTTCGTCTCACAGGCGACAGGTGTGTCTTCAAACAATACGCGGATCAACTCGGTCTCCCGCAGCCGGATGAGTGCCAAAAACGCATCCGCACCGCGCATGTTGGCAAAGGCGTCAAAGCCGGCTTCCAGAAAGCGCTGCAGTGCGCTCAACCCGGCTGCACTGGCTGGCCCACGCATCAGTTTAAGCAGCGTACGCAACCCCGGTTTGCGCGTCAGCCGGTCCAGTTCATGGCCCAGCAACTGCACCACATCAAGCTGCCGGTGCCTCGCTGCACTGTCGGCCACGTTTTGCCAACAGCGAATATAACGGGCGCAGTCCCCAAGCTGTGGGTCTTCTTGCAGCCACTGCCGGGCCATCATGTCGTCAAGCTCCTCGGTCAATGCATGCACCTGCGCCAGTGCTGCCGCTGTGTTGACCACAGCCTGCGGAAACAGCCGGGCAATGGTGCTGGCAATCCGCCCAAACTGCTGGTCGCGCTCGGCATAGTCTTTGTCGCCATAGAGTTCCTGCAGAAAAAATGATGCTGCCGTTTTGTAGCGCGGGCTTTGCAGCAGATCGGCATAGCTGGCCTGAAACCTGCGGGCCTGAAATCGCTTGATGTCAAACATCGCCTGTTTGAGCAAACCATTGGCGGCGTGCTGCTGCCTGAGCCGGTCAACAGCTTGCAGGGCGTCGTGAATTTTTTGTGCGGAATCGTCCATATAAACCCCGAGTTTATCTAGGGTTGGAGCTCTATTGAATTGAAGGTCTCCATGCGAAACTCAAACCATGCAAAGAAGAAGCCTCCTCAAGCTGGGTGCGACAGCCGCAATAGCGCTGTCTATCGTCGGGGGGGCGGTCGCCTGGCTGCAACCCGGTCTGGAGCGTGGCAGCTTGAGCCCCCTGGGCCGGGAAGTGTTCCGTTCGGTTGGCATGGCTGTACTTGACAAGACCTTGCCTGTGCAGGAGGGCGCGCGTGAAATCGCTCTGCAGGGCTTGCTCCAGCGTGTGGATGTGCTGGTGGCCGGTTTGCCGCAACATGCTCAAAATGAGTTGTCGCAGCTGTTGTCATTGCTCGGAAATCCTGCGGGACGTTTGAGCCTCGCCGGGCTCGCCAAGCCCTGGGCTGAGGCCCCGCTCGAAGAGGTGCAGCGCGCGCTGCAGGCCATGCGCATGTCCAGCCTGGCACTGCGCCAGCAGGCCTATGCCGCCCTGCATGAGATCACGGCAGGGGCGTATTTTTCAGACCCTTCCAGCTGGGCTTTGCTGGGCTATCCCGGACCCATGACAATTTGAACTTCCCAAGTAAGCCAGGCACTAACTACGCATGAGTCAATTGAAAGATCCCGTCCGCGAGGGCATCCAGCGCGGCTGGAAAGTCATGGGTGGCCCATTGGGCCGTCCGCCTGAAAACATCACCTGCGATGTCGCCATTATTGGCAGCGGTGCTGGTGCCGGTATCACCGCCGAAATTCTGACCAAGGCCGGTTTGCAGGTCGTGATCATAGAAGAAGGCCCGCTCAAAAGCAGCAGCGACTTCAACCAGAAAGAGTCTGAAGCCTACCCCCAGCTCTACCAGGAGAGCGCTGCCCGCAAAACCGAAGACAAGGCCATCAACATTTTGCAGGGCCGCTGCGTTGGCGGGTCCACCACGGTGAACTGGACATCGTCTTTTCGCACCCCAGCACCCACGCTGGCATTCTGGCAAGACCGCTTTGGTCTGAAAAACTATACCGTTGATGCCTTGTCCCCCTATTTTGAACAGGCCGAGCGGCGACTGAACATGGTGCCGTGGCTCGCGCCGCCCAACGAGAACAACGATTTGTTGCGACGCGGTGCGGCCAAACTGGGCATTCCGGCGCAAGCGATTGTACGCAACGTCAAAGGCTGCTGGAACCTGGGCTCCTGCGGCATGGGCTGCCCCACCAACGCCAAGCAATCGATGCTGGTCACCACATTGCCAGCAGCCCTGGAAAAAGGCGCCCAGCTGCTGACTGAAACCCGTGCCGAGCGCTTTGAGCTGCGCAATGGCCGGGTGACCGCATTACTGTGCCGTTCTTTAGAGTCAAAAAGTGCTCCAGGGCAGGAAACGCGTGGGCAGACAGCTATAAAAATAGTAGCAAAACACTATGTGCTCGCAGGGGGTGCCATCAACTCCCCGGCCGTGTTGCTGCGCTCCGGCGCACCCGACCCGCATGGGCGGCTGGGAAAGAGAACGTTTTTACATCCGGTGGTGATGTCGTCTGCCGTATTCGAGCAAAAAGTCGAGGCCTGGAGCGGCGCGCCCCAGACGATTTACACCGACCACTTTCTGGAAACCCAGGCCATAGACGGTCCCATCGGCTACAAACTTGAAGCGCCGCCGCTGCACCCGCTTATTTTTGCGACCACCGTGCCCGGTATTGGCAAAAGCCAGCACGATCTGCTCAAGGCTTTTCCCAACACGCATACCTTGCTGGCGCTCATGCGCGATGGTTTTCATGAGGGCGCACCGGGTGGCCAAGTCAAGCTGCGTGGTGACGACTCCCCGGTACTGGACTACGCGCTGAGCGACTACATCATGGAAGGCGGGCGCAGGGCCTTGCTCTCGATGATGGAAATCCAGTTTGCAGCGGGTGCCCAGCAGGTTTTGCCCCTGCACGAGATGGCCCAGTCTTACACGACGTGGTCACAGGCGCGGGATGCCGTCAACGCCCTGCCCATGAAACCCTTGCTGACCAAGGTGGTCAGTGCGCATGTGATGGGTGGCTGTGGTCTGGCGGGCACGGAAGCGCTGGGTGTGACCCGTCCCGATGGCGTGCACTGGCAGCTTGACAACCTGTCGATTCATGACGGCTCGCTGTTTCCGACCAGCATCGGTGCCAACCCGCAGCTGTCGGTGTATGGCACGGTTAACCGGCTCGCCCAAGCCCTGGCTAAAAAGCTCAGTGGTCAGGATGTGGTGCTGGCCTGAGGTGGTCTGAGTTTGTTTGATGCGGCGGGCGTTTGGCACGCTTGGTATTTGCCTGGTATTTGCAGTTCTAATCGACCAGACAAGATTTCTGCACTACCCGACTGCTTTCAATGCTGGCCCTCCTACAAAGACTCCTTACATTCGCGCTGATTGCTGCCGCTGGCGGCTGGTGGCTTTACTTCTGGGGCAGCTCTCCCGTACTGGCCGTCGCTGGCTTTTTGCTGATCGTGTTCGGCTACGCCGGTCTTCTGGCCCTTGAATTTGTGATTTTGCGGTTCGTCAACCAGTCAGACCCCGCCCCCAAGCCCGGCTGGGCAGAGTTGTTTGGCGCCTGGATCGGTGAGACACGGGTAGCGCCACAGGTGTTTTGCTGGCGTCAGCCGTTTCGTGCCAAGGCGATTGCTGACAACGTGTCCCCCATGGGCGTGACCCACGGTTTTCGGGGCGTGGTGTTTGTACATGGTTTTTTTTGCAACCGGGGTTTGTGGAACCCGTGGCTAAAACGCCTGCAGGGCCAGGGCCACGCGTTTGTAGCAGTCAATCTGGAGCCGCTGTTCGGCTCGATTGATGACTATGTGCCGCAGATTGACAAGGCCATCCGGCAGGTCACGCTGGTCACTGGTTTGCCGCCCCTGCTGGTCTGTCACAGCATGGGCGGGCTCGCTGCCAGGGCCTGGCTTCAAACCATGAAGTCTGAAGCGCGCGTACACCATGTTGTCACCATTGGCACCCCGCACCGCGGCACCTGGCTGGCGCGCTTTGGCCACGGGAAAAACGGCCAGCAGATGCGTTTGCTCTCGGACTGGCAATCCCAGCTTGACCACCAGATGCCAGTGGATCGGCATACCCAGTTCACCTGCTGGTATTCCAATTGCGACAACATTGTGTTCCCGACCTCGACGGCCACCCTGCCAGGCGCAGATAACCGCATGGTGCGCGGCGCAGCGCATGTGCAGATGGCGTTTTTACCCGTGATCATGGATGCCACGCTGGCGACGTTGCGTCAACCATAGATCGCATCCGAGCCTGCTCCCAGTTCTGTAGGTGCCAGCCAGTCATCTCAAAGCTGAGTCTGCACGTCCGTCTCAAGCAGACTGTCTGCTGGCAATTCAGGCAGGCCTTTCAACGTTTCATAAAGCGCTGTGAAGTCGGGTGCGATCATGTCAAAGAGCTGCTGAAAACTCTCGATGACAAAGTAAGTTTGCTGGTAGCTGTCGATTTTGTAACGCGTTCGCATGGTGCGCAGCAAATCGAGCGCGATTCTGCGGGGCTCGCTGCTTGTGACCGCGTGCATCAGCTCACCTGACGAGCTTAAGATCCCCGCCCCATAAGCACGCAAGCCGTCGCTCTGCCGTATCAGCCCAAACTCGATGGTGTACCAATACAGACGCGACAACTGCTCGCACGCACCCAGGGCGTGTGCCTTCAGGCCACCGGCACCATAAGCCTGTATGTAGTCAGCAAACACCGGGTTAAACAGCAGCGGCACATGCCCGAATAGGTCGTGAAAAATATCGGGCTCGACAATATAGTCAAACTCCTCGGGCGTGCGAATCCAGTCCGTAACCGGAAATTTTCGGTTGGCCAGTAGGGTGAAAAATGCCACTTCAGGAATCAGTCCGGGTACCGCCACCACCTCCCAGCCGGTAGCCTTGTAGAGTCGGTCATTGATGTCTTCAAAGCGCGGAATCCGGTTTTTCAGGCCCAGCGCGGGCAGCGCAGTGATGAATGCATCACACGCCAGGCCAGGCAGCAGCGCAGACTGGCGCTCATACAGACGGCGGTAAATGTCATGGTCAGCCGCGGTGTAGGCCGCATGGTTTTGCGGGCAGGTGTAGTCTGCATTGACTTGGCCACCCCGTGTATAGTCGCCCCGGGGTGGGCGGTTTGACTGGCCGTACACCGCAGGGCTGGCACCCTGAATGGTTATTTCAGCCATTGACCTTCTACGCGCTGGTAATCGCCGCTGGCTTTGGCCAGGTGCAGCCATTGGTCAACATAGGCCTTGAAGGTCACGTCACCGCGTGGCAGCAGATAGGCCATTTCCCCGTATTGCAGGGGCTTGTCGGGGTTGATGGCGCACAGGCCGGGTTTGAGCCGTTGCTGGGTGATGGCTTCGGCTGATTCAGTCACAAAAACGTCGGCGCGGTTAGCCAGGATTTCGTCAAAAATAGTGAGGTTTTCAGGGTTCAGGCGCATCTGCGCCTGCTTGAAGTTGGCCTTGGCAAAGCGCTCGTTGCTGCCGCCCGGGTTGAAAATCACACGGGTCGTGGGTTTGTCAATGTCTGCGACAGACTGGTACTTGGCAACATCAGCGCAGCGTGCAATCGGTGTTTTGCCGTTGACCATATAGGCGGTGCTGAAAAATGCTTTTTTCTGTCGCTCGGTGGTCACCGAGATACCGCCCACGGCCATGTCGCATTTGCCGGCCACCATGTCTGGCATGAGGTTGGACCAGCTGGTTTTAACCCACTCTGGCTTGACGCCCAGGCTGGCTGTCAGCGATGCCATCAGGTCAACGTCGATGCCTTCAAACGCGCCGTCGGCCTTTTGAAAGCTGAAGGGCTTGTAGTCGCCCGGTGTACAGATGCGCAGCACGCCTGCTTTTTGTACGGCGTCGAGGCTTGAGGCTGATGCTGCAGTTTGCGCTGACGCGGCAGCGGGCAACAGAAAAGTCACGCAAGCCAGCGCTGCGGCGGCTACCGAATTAAGCGAAACGCTGCGGCTTGATGCTGTAAAAGTAAGCAGTGGCATGGTGAAATTCCGTGGTTGTATGGACGGTCTATTTTGCGCCCTGGGCTGGTGGTACGGAGACACTCTCAAGACAATCCCCACGACTTTAAGGCCAGACACCAGCAATTTTCTGTTGAATTCCGGATAAGCCATGGTCCTTTTCACAGGAAAAATGCGTGCTTTCGCCAAACCTTCAAGGGCGCGCCGCCAGAGCGGCCTCCACGCGCAGTTGTTCCTGCTGCGAGAACAGCTGCTGGCGCAACAGCTGGAGTTGCTCGGGGCTGGCTTTGCGGGCCTGTGCGGCGGCGTAGTCACTCAGCCGTGCCTGCCAATCGCGCTCTTCGAGGTCGAGTTGTCCCAGTTGCGCAGCAGCGACATCACCGTACTGGGAACGACGCTGGGTGTAACGCTCGTTGGCCGTGGTTCCCTGCGCATCAAATCCAGCAGTCTGGCTAGCTACATTGATGTGGGCAGTTGCCGCGTCGCGCTCGGCGCGTTGCGCGTCGCTCAGGCCCTGCTCGGCGTCTTTCAGTGCCGCCTGTTTTTGCAGTGCTGTCAGTGCGCTGTTGCGTTCAATCTCGATACGGGCCAATGTGTAGCGGTCCAGCCGCGCTTCTTGCGCAAAGAGCGCCTCGTACTCTTCGCTGGTGAAGTGTTGTTCACGCGCCTGCTGGCGTGCATCGAGTGCGGCACGCAATGCACGCGGGTCGCTTGGGTCTGTGGGCGGCTTCAGGCCGCCGAGTGCAACCCGGTAGTCCACATACCGCTCCATCAGGGCGGTGGCCCGCACGGTGTACTGCGCCGGAAAGTAACGTGGCACCAGCGCCAGAAGGCGTGTCTTGAGCACGGCCAGGTCGCGCATGTCGGCACCATCAGTGGCTTCAAACAGCATGGCCTCAAAGGTCTGGCGCAGGTCAGGGCTTAAAAATGCATCGCCAGTGGTGCTTGCCAGTGCCTCGCCCGAGCGCCCGGTCAGAGGCGTTGCGGCAGAGGCAGCCAGCTGTTGACTGGATGCGGCGGCCAGGCGTTGTGCTGCCGGGGTCTCACGGGTCTCACGGGTATCAGGCAGCGCGTCTGGCGACACCAGCCACCACAGCCCCGCTGCGCACAGAAGTGCTGCAGCGGTGCTCAAGACCAGCGGCTTGCGGTTCACAGTCCCAGCAGCTTGAGGCGGTTGGCCTGCTGGCGGTACAGCGTGACCGGGTCAACCGAGAACCAGTCCCGCAGGCCCAGGACCTGGTTGACCTCGTCCAGGTGGTTCTGTCGGTAGTCGCCCAGATGTTTGCCCAGCCGTGATGAGCAGGCTGACACCAGTCCGTCATTGGCCTCGCCAAACACCAGGCTCATGATGCCGAGCGCGCCGTCGCTGATGTCCAGAACATTGGTCACTGGCTGTATGCCTGCCCAGGAGTAGTAGCGAACGCCGTTGACCAGCTCGGCACCGCTGCCGCAACCTGTGGGCAGGGCCTGCGGAAAACGGCGGTTGAAGTCAAGGGAGCCAGCCGTGCTCAGCGAGTTAAGGGCTGCAGTAGGCATTTGCGGCAGTGAGGTACCGCCAGAGCCAAGATTGATCAGCGCCACAAAAGCCTTGGCGGCATTGTTCACCACGACTTCGGACAACCCGCCCGCAGGTGCCACGCCGCGCAAGATGTCCGCCACGCGTGAGCCTTTGTTGACGCCGCCGATGGACGTGACAGACGCCACCAGTTGCGGTGCCACACCAGCGACATAGCGAATGGTCGGGCCACCGTGCGAGTGGCCGATCAAGTTGACCTTGCTGGCGCCCGTGATGGCCATGATGTTTTTAACCTGCGCCAGCAACTGCTCGCCGCGCACCTCGGTGCTGTTGGCGGCTGACACCTGGGCCACAAACACACGGGCACCATCCTGGCTCAAGGCGCTGGGAATGCCGTAAAAATAATCCACGCCCAGAAACGAGTCAAAGCCAAACAGGCCGTGCACCAGCACGATCGGGTAGCGGGTCTTGGTGTAGCCACTGTCGGCGTGTGCGCTGGCACCAAACAGCAGTGTTGTCGCGGCCAGGGCAAACACAAAGCGATGCAGGTGGCGCAAGAAGCTGCGTGATATCGAGCGCAAAAGGGATGAAAAAACGGTCATGACTGTCTCCTGTTGGGGTGGAAAATTAAACGAA
This sequence comes from Burkholderiales bacterium, assembly GCA_038230935.1. GTDB lineage: Bacteria > Pseudomonadota > Gammaproteobacteria > Burkholderiales > Burkholderiaceae_C > Polaromonas. The sequence continues at coordinate 7,830 of JBBRMH010000084.1, forward strand.
CGATCGTGCTTTTTTATTTCAGATGAATTTTCTCAGCAAGCTTGTAATTAAAAATTAGGGTAATCCCGCGCAAGGATTTAACTTGTTCATGGGTCTTGACGGTCTGCGCCTTGTCAAAGGCTCCGTAGAATTGCGTCATGACCGTCATTGCCACACTCGACAAGCTTGACCGTGCCATCTTGCGCAGCCTGCAGCGCAATGGCCGTGAAACCTACGACGTGGTGGGCGAGCAGGTGGGGTTGTCCCCCAGCGCCGTATTGCGACGCGTCAAACGGCTCGAAGAAGCCGGTGTGATTGCCCGTTACGTTGCACTCGTCACACCTGAAGCTGTGGGCTTGAGCCTGACGGCCTACCTCAATGTGCGCCTTGAAAAACACACCGAAAACCACAAACGCAACCCGATGGACCTGTTTCGCGCCAGCGTGCAGGTCTGGCCCGAGGTGGTCGAATGCGTGTCTCTGACGGGTGACATGGACTATTTGCTGCGCGTGGTGGTCACAGACATGGCGCACTACAGCCGCTTCATCATGGACACCCTGCTCAAACACCCCAGTGTGGAAGACTGCAAAACCAGTTTTGTACTGGACAGCGTGAAGGCAACCACGGCTTTGCCCGTTTGACGAGCGGCTGAAAAGCCTGTTCAAACTGCGCCTCAAACTGCGCATCAACCTTCGCCTCAAACTGCACCTTTGCTATGTTTTTAATAGCTGTCTGCGCAGGCAGTCATTGCCTGAGGGCGGGATTCGGACAAAAAGCCAGAAGATGGCCGAGACGGCTGAAAAGTTGTTCTTGTTGTGTGAGGTTCAGGGAATATCCACCGCACCCATGCGCGCAGCAATGGTGCCAGCACGCGATGACAGGTAGCCCGAGTTGGGCCGGGTTTCAAAATACTTGGGGCGTGGCAGCATCACCGCCAGACGTGCGGCTTCAAAGGCGCTGAGCTTTGCGGCTGGCTTGCGGTAGTAGTGCTGGGCGGCGGCTTCTGCGCCGAAGATGCCTTCACCCCATTCGACGCTGTTGAGGTAAATCTCAAGAATGCGCTGTTTGCTCAACAGGGCTTCCAGCAGCACGGTGAGCACCAGCTCCTGGCCTTTGCGCAGCAGGGTGCGCTCACCCGACAGAAAGAGATTTTTTGCCAGTTGCTGAGTGATGGTGGAGCCACCGACTATTTTTGGCGGCTTGACCGCTGGCTTTGCAGCGTTGTTTGAAAGTTTTTGAGGCGCTGGCCGGGGTGTGGATTGCAGTGCTTTCTGCTCGGCTTTCGCGTTTTTGTCCCAGGCTTTTTCAAGCGCCTCAATGTCCAGCCCATCGTGCTCGATGAACGTGGCGTCTTCAGAGGCAATCACCGCGCTTTTCAGGTGGTCTGAAAGTGCGCTGTACGGCACCCACTGCTGTCGCCACTTGATGCCGCCGGTGCTGCTGGCCAGCCGATAGACCTCAGAGCGTTCAAACGCGGTGGACTCCGGGTTCACGACCGCCATCAGGGCAATCCGGCCTGCAAAATAAAGCTGTAGGGCCAGGCCTGCCAGCAGCACGAGGCCCAACAGGCGCAGCACCGCTTTCATGCGCCAGCAGGCTGCAAGGCAGCGCGCATTTCGCGCAGCACCTGGCCAGACGGTGGCTGAACGCCGCGCCAGAGGGCAAACGCCGCCCCCGCCTGCTCGACCAGCATGCCCAGGCCGTCGCGCGCAATCGCGCCGTGGCTGATCGCCCACTGCGCAAAGGGCTGGGCGGCCGGGCCGTACATCATGTCGTAAGCCAGTGCGCCAGGCTTTAAAACGCTGGCAGGCACAGGCACGGCGGCACCGGCCAGGCTGCTTGCCGTGGCGTTGACAATGACATCGAAATCACCTTCCGGCCCTTGTATTTCCTGCACCAGCAGCTCTGTTTTTTGTAGCAAACCTTGCACCCAGGGGTGCTGCCTGTGACGCTCTGCCAGCGCTCGGGCTTTGTCGGCGCTGCGGTTGACCAGCACCACGCGCCGCGCGCCAGTCGCCAGAAGTGGCCCCAGCACCCCGGCTGCTGCCCCGCCTGCCCCGATCAGCAAAATGTCCCGCCCAGCCAGAGCCATGCCAGCGTTGATCTCAATGTCGTTGACCAGACCCACGCCATCGGTGTTGTCCGCATGGATGCCCGCTTCGTCAAAGCGCAGGGTGTTTGCCGCTTGCGCCAGTTGGGCGCGGTCTGAGCAGTGTTGCGCGGCAACAAACGCCTCAAACTTGAACGGTACGGTGACGTTGCAGCCGCGCACGCCGTCTGCACGCAGCTGGGCCAGCATGGCTGTGAAGCCATCCAGTGCCACCCATTGCTTGCTGTAGTGCAGCGATTGCCCCGTGAGCTCGGCAAAGCGCGCGTGGATCAGGGGCGATTTGCTGTGTTCGACCGGGTTGCCCAGTACGCAGTAGTGGTCCATGGCGTGGTAGTTTTCTAACGGTTCGTCAACTGTGTTTCAAGCGTTTCGTCACGCGTGAACTTGAATCGCGACACGACCACAATCTGGTCGGCCTGGCGGCGCATGGCTGCTGTAAACGCCTCAAACGGCCCGGTGCCTCTGACAATCGACTGTGCCCGGCGGTCCAGCGTCAGATTGCCGGATGTCTCCACCACTTCGGTGTCCAGTATGCGGCCGTCAAAGTTGACGGTGACGGTCATGGTCAGCTGGCCATAGAGCTTTTTGCCCGCCAGCTCCGGGAAATTCGTGGTGCCCTTGTCTTCAATCCTGCGGCGCAGGCTGTCATAGTAAAGCGCATAAACCTCTTCGCGCGTGGCGGGGCTGATATAGCGTTTTTTGGGCCGGGCGTTTTCTTCGTTGATGCGCTTTTCAATTTCTGCAAGGATTTTGATGAGCTGTTTGCGCTTTTGCTCTTGCTCGGCCTGCACCGGGTCGTTGGCAGGCACGTTGGGGTCAGGCAGCGGCAGGCTGGCCAGCTGCTTTCTGATTTGTGCCAGCAGCTGGGTTTGCTGCTGCTGCATGGATTCAGCCTTGCGCTGCGCATTTTCAGCGGCGTCGCCCAGGTCGGTCAGTGCGGATGGCGGCAAAGGCGAGGTGGCCCGGCCCTTTTCAAGCTCGCCACCGCCTGCGAGTGAGGCCTGCGCGATGGCTTTGGCAGCATCCGGTTTTTCACTGGACCTGGCATTGACCAGAATCACTTCCAGTGGCTTGTCCTGAAACACCCGGTCAAAACGCTCTGGGTCCACAAAACGTGTGGTCAGCACCACCGCGTGGACCAGGACCGACGTGCCCAGGGCAATCTGCAGTGTGCTGAGGGATTTCACTTGGAGAACTTATCGGGATAGAACATCGAGAACATCTAGAACAGGTGTCGCAGTGATTAAATCGCGGCAGGCACGACACCCGCAGCGTCCGCTGCGGGCTCGTTGACATCGACTGCGATCGAGATCGGGCCGGCGGCCATGTCGTCGCCCTCGTCTTCCTCCTCGCCCGCCAGAGGGGCTTCGGCCACCAGGTCCAGCCGTTCGATCACCGTGCCTGCAATGTCCAGCGTGATCTCATCAATCTCACCGAGGCGCACCCGCACCCGGGCACCGCGCGGCAAGCCCATCGCACCCAGGGCCGGCAACACCAGCGGCAACTCATCGGCCCGCACCAGGTTGTCTTTGAACGATGTGGCCGTCAATTCCGTGATGCCGTTTTGCTGCAGGTATTTGAGCGTCCAGTAACGCTCGATGCCCGACTGAAAGCCGTTGTAGGCGCTGTAGGCCTCGTCAAAGCCCGAGATGATGGCGAACAGCGCTGCGTCTTTGGGCTTGAAGGGCGCCACCAGCGCGGCGCTGCGGCCATGCCTGGCGCAGGCAATGATTTGCCACTGGTTGACCAGATCGGTGTAGCGGCGCAGGGGCGAGGTGCTCCAGGCGTAACTGGGCACACCCAGGCCCGCATGCGGCAGCGCCTTGGTGCCCATGCGCACCTTCACACCCGGTGCCATGCTGGCCTGGCTGCGGTAAATGCCGGGAACGCCATGCTCTGCCAGCCACAGGCCCCAGGTGCTGTTGGCCAGAATCATGGCTTCGGCGACGATCAAGTCCAGCGGCGCGCCGCGCTGGCGTGTGGTGATCCTGACGGTTTCATGCCCCTCGGGCGCTTGTCCGCTGGGGTTGTCCAGTTTGAAGTTGTAGTCAGGACGGTTGAAGTTCTCTGGCTTGCCGCGCACCACTTCGCGCCTGGCTTTCAGCTGTCTGGCCAGGCGATGCAAGAAAATAAGCTCTTCAGCCCAATCAATGCCTGCGGTGGCCGCTATGTTTTCAGTAGCGGCCTCAAAAAACGCTTCGGTGAAGGTGCTGTCCAGCACATCGTGGCGCAGGTTGCTGGCAATCGGCACCAGCTCCAGCCGGGTCACGGTCTCGCCAATAGCCAGCGTGGCCTCGTCCAGCGTGACATACAGCGACACGGCAGGGCAATCGCGGCCTTCTTGCAGCGTGTAGTTCTGCACCACGTCGTCGGGCAGCATGGTCAGCTTGTAGCCCGGCATATAGACGGTGGACAAACGTGCCCGCCCCAGCGCGTCCACCGGGCTGCCGGGCAACACGGCCAGGCCAGGGGCGGCAATGTGAATGCCCAGCGTGACTGTGCCCGTGCCCAGGCCGCTGACCGACAGGGCATCGTCAATCTCGGTGGTGCTGGAGTCGTCAATTGAAAACGCACGTACGTTCGCCAGCGGCAGGGTTTCGGTGTGCAAGGGCGCTTGCAGCGCCGGAAAACCGGTGCCTTTGGGAAAGTTTTCAAACAAAAAGCGTTTGTAGTGAAACTGGTAAGGCGAGGCAATCGCGCCCGCTTTTTGCAGCAAGTCGAGTGGCGCGGTTTGGGTGTTGCGCGATGCCTCGACCACGGCCTTGTATTCGGCGCTGTTTTTGTCTGGTTTGAAGAGGATTTTGTAGAGCTGCTCGCGAATCGGCTCGGGGCACTGGCCTTGTGCCAGCGCTTCTGCCCAAACGGTGATTTGCAGCGTGACTGCTTTTTTCTTTTCAATGGCAGCCAGGGCCAGCTGCAAAATCTCTGGAGGGGCCTTTTTAAATCGGCCCTTGCCCGAACGCCTGAAGTAATGCGGTGCGTTGAACAGGCAAAACAGCGCGGCGGCCTGCTGCTCCAGCGTTGCCGGTTTGGACGGGTCGGCGCTGAAGTAGTCCCGCGCCAGGTCCGCAAAGGAAAATTCATCGTCGCTGGCGAACTCCCAGGCCAGCTCAAGCTCAATGTCTTCGCTGAGTTTTTGGCCCGCAGCCATGAACTCTGCAGGCGCTGGTTTTTCAAACCGTATCAATGCGTTGACCGCCTTGACCTTGACGCGCTTGCCAGAGTCAAGCTCGACCTGCAGCGAGCTGTCGGCCTCGGACAGAATGCGCCCGGCCAAAAATTTACCGGTTTCTTCAAACAATACAAACAAAACGTGGGCCTTCTCGTGGTTTCCTGAATTTCATGGATTTTGTAATCTGACTCAAGTGTAATTCTCGGGCGCATCAGGCTGACAGATAATCACGGCATGGCTGCAGTCTTTGACAAACCTTCCCTTCTCAGGCGCACTTTGCCCCTGTTTGAAGGCTTTGACGGCCCGCTGGCATTCGCGGTTTTTTTGCTGGCTTGCGCCGGTTTGCTCATCATGTACTCGTCTGGCTATGACCACGGCACCCGCTTTGCGGACCACGGCCGCAATATGCTGATTGCGGGCACCATCATGTTTGTGGTGGCGCAAATCCCACCGCAACGCCTCATGACGCTGGCGGTGCCGCTGTACCTGCTTGGGGTGACGCTGCTGATTGCCGTGGCGGTTTTTGGCATCACCAAAAAAGGTGCGCGGCGCTGGCTCAATGTAGGCGTGGTAATCCAGCCCAGCGAGATTTTGAAAATCGCCATGCCGCTGATGCTGGCCTGGTGGTTTCAAAAGCGTGAAGGCCAGTTGCGGCCGCTCGACTTTCTGGTGGCCGGGCTGCTGCTGGTCGTGCCGGTGGGGTTGATCATGAAGCAGCCTGATCTGGGCACCTCGCTGCTGGTGCTGGCGGCTGGGGTCGCCGTGATCTTTTTTGCGGGCTTGAGCTGGAAACTGATTGTGCCGCCCGTGTTACTGGGGCTGGTGGGCATTTTTCTGGTGGTCTGGTTTGAGCCCCAGCTGTGTGCCGACGGCGTGCGCTGGCCGGTGCTTCATGACTACCAGCAGCAACGTATTTGTACCCTGCTGGACCCGTCGCGTGACCCGTTGGGCAAGGGCTTTCACATTATTCAGGGCATGATTGCGATTGGCTCTGGCGGCGTGTTTGGCAAAGGCTTCATGGCGGGCACGCAAACGCATCTGGAGTTCATCCCCGAACGCACGACCGACTTTATTTTTGCCGCGTTTTCCGAGGAGTTTGGATTGACCGGCACGCTGCTGATGATCAGTGGATTCATCTTCCTGATTTTGCGCGGCCTGGCGATTGCGATGGATGCGCCGACTTTATTTGCGCGCTTGCTGGCAGGCGCCGTCACCATGATTTTCTTTACCTATGCTTTCGTCAACATGGGCATGGTCAGCGGCATTTTGCCGGTGGTGGGCGTGCCTTTGCCTTTTATCAGCTATGGCGGCACGGCCATGGTGACGCTGGGGCTGGCGGTAGGGATTTTGATGTCGATTGCCAAAGCCAAACGACTGGTGCAGTCGTAAGCCGTGGGTCTTGCATTTGCCCCGATGAGCGGTTACAAGTGGCAGGGGTTTGATTTCTAATGTGGTTTTATCCAAAAGGAGTGTGTTCATGGCTGGAAAATTCGAGCTCAAAAAGTCGAAAAATGACAAACATTTTTTCTCCCTGCTGGCGGGCAATGACCAGACCATTTTGTCGAGTGAAATGTACGAGTCCAAAGCCAGCGCGCTCAAAGGCATTGAGTCGGTCAGAAAAAACGGCATTGTTGACGCACGTTACGAAAGCCTTGATGGCAAAGACGGCTCGCCCTACTTTGTGCTCAAGGCCACCAACGGCCAGGTGATTGGCCAGAGCCAGATGTACGCGAGTGCCGCATCACGGGACAACGGCATTGCGTCCTGCAAAAACAATGCAGCCACCGAGACCACGGACGACCAGACCTGAGCAAGTGTCTGTTGGGTGACGCCCGGCCAAGATGCCCGGCAAATAGCGCGCCTTGGCGCAGGTGGCGCAAGCTCCTTCGACCTGATCGCGCAAGGGGCACGCAGCACAGCCCAAACGCCAGCGGGGCGGACTGCCTACAATGGCGCGATGATTTCTCTTCGTTCCTCCTCTGCTTCTGCCCTCAACACATCGATCACTTCTTCGACGGCGCGGCCCAACGCGGCTTCGACAGCCGGGCGGCTCGAAATCGCCCAGAAGCTGCTGCTCGCGCCGTTCGGCCTGACAGAAGCACACCTGCGCCGCGCCCTGGGCGAGATCACCTCCCATGGGGCAGACGACGCTGATTTGTATTTCCAGTACACCCGCAGCGAAGGCTGGAGCCTGGAAGAAGGCATTGTCAAAACCGGCTCGTTCAGCATTGACCAGGGTGTGGGCGTTCGCGCTGTGAGTGGCGAGAAAACCGCATTTGCCTATTCGGACGATATCTCGGAGGCATCGCTGCTGGATGCAGCGCGCACGGTGCGCAGCATCTCTGCGGCCAGCAAGAGCGCCCGCGTCAAAACGCCTGCGCGCAAGATCGCCAGTAGCCGCTCGCTCTACAACGACCTCGACCCGATTGCCACACTGGGCAGCACGGCCAAGGTCAAGCTGCTGGAAAAAGTAGAAAAATTCGCCAAGGCCAAAGACCCACGCATCGTGCAGGTCATGGCGGGCCTGGCCAGTGAATACGATGTCGTCATGGTGGCACGCGCCGACGGCACGCTGGCTGCTGACGTGCGGCCGCTGGTACGCCTGAGCGTGACGGTGATCGTCGAGCAAAAAGGTCGCCGCGAAATGGGTTCGGGCGGCGGCGGTGGCCGTTTTGGCCTGGCTTACTTCAGCGATGCACAAATCCGCGAGTATGTCGATGATGCGGTCAAAGCCGCGCTGACCAATCTTGAAGCCCAGCCCGCCCCCGCCGGCGAAATGACCGTGGTGCTGGGTTCTGGCTGGCCTGGCATTTTGTTGCATGAAGCCATCGGCCACGGCCTGGAGGGTGACTTCAACCGCAAGGGGTCCAGCGCCTTTGCCGGCAAAATCGGCCAGCGCGTAGCAGCCAAAGGTGTGACGGTGCTGGACGATGGCACCATTGCCGACCGCCGCGGCTCGCTCAACGTGGACGATGAGGGCAACGCCAGTCAGCGCAATGTGCTGATTGAGGACGGTATTTTGAAAGGCTACATCCAGGACTCGCTCAATGCACGCCTGATGAAGGTCAAGCCGACCGGCAATGGCCGCCGCGAAAGCTACGCCCACACGCCGATGCCGCGCATGACCAATACCTACATGCTGGGCGGCGATAAAGACCCGCAGGAAATCGTGGCCAGCATCAAAAAAGGGCTGTACGCGACCAACTTTGCAGGCGGCCAGGTGGACATCACCTCCGGCAAGTTTGTGTTTTCAGCCAGCCAGGCGTACTGGGTTGAAAACGGCAAAATTTTGTACCCGGTCAAGGGCGCAACGATTGTCGGCAGTGGCCCGGAGTGCCTGAAAAAAGTCAGCATGATCGGCAACGACATGACGCTGGACAGCGGTGTCGGCACCTGCGGCAAAGAAGGCCAGAGCGTGCCGGTGGGTGTGGGTCAGCCGACGCTGCGGATTGATGGTTTGACGGTGGGCGGAACAGCGTAAGTCATTTCAACGCAGAGGGCGTAGAAGACCGCAGAGACACCATAAATATGTTTGAATTCCTCTGACTTGTTTTCTCTGCGTTCTCTGCGCTTCTGCGTTGTGTGAACCCGAACCCGCTTTTTAACCTGTGCTACATTTCACCGCATGCATTCAGCTTCGTTTTATTTTGGTTACTTCTGGCTCTCATGCGCTTCAGGCGGCAGAGAGAATTTGGTGTAACCTCAAAAAACGCAACAAATCCTTGAAAACCGCCGGACCCCCGGCGGTTTTTTTTTTGCCGTTTTTTATGCCAGAAAAGTTTCCCAATGCCGCCGCCCCAAAAGATATGCCCCGATGGAATAACCAGCCCTG
>JBBRMH010000085.1:0-16694 GCA_038230935.1 Burkholderiales bacterium
CATGGCTGGCCCTAGCGCTGATGGCCTGGCCAGCGTCTGAAGTCGTAGCGGCATTGATTCAACGCGTCGTGGCTGAATCGAGCCGTACAAAGCGCTTGCCCCGGCTTGATTTTTCGGACGGTATTCCTCAAGCGCACCAGGTGCTGGTGGTGGTGCCCTGCATGCTGACATCGCCGGTGTCAACACGGGAGCTGGTTGAACAGCTGCGTCTGCACTGGCTGGCCAGCCGGGAAGACCACGCGCAGTTTGCCTTGCTGTCTGACTGGGCCGATGCAGAGCAGGCCGCCATGCCTGCAGACAGCACCTTGCTCAAAGAGGCTGTGGCGCAGGTGGCGGCTCTGAACCTGGCGTACCCGGCATCCGAGGGGCAGGCACCACGCTTTCTGGTGATTCACCGTTCGCGCAGCTGGTGCAGCACAGAACGCCGCTGGATTGGCTGGGAGCGCAAGCGCGGCAAACTTGAAGCCTTGATCAAACATCTGGCTACTGCCGCAGTTCCGGCCACTCAAAGACTTTCTGCAGGTGGTTTTTATATTGCCGACGGCATGCAGCTGGCGCCGGGCATCCGCTATGTCCTGACACTGGACAGCGACACGGGCCTGCCGCCTGCCGCACTGCGCGAGCTGGTGTCGATTGCGGCGCACCCGCTGAACACGCCGCACATCACGACCGACGCTGGCAGCGGCCACCAGCGCGTGACAAGCGGCTACGGCATCTTGCAACCCCGCGTGGTGACACCCTTGCCGACCGATGAGCAGCGCTCGCCCTTTCATGCCATGTTTGCGGGCCAGTGCGGCATTGACCCGTACAGCAGCGGTGCAGCCGATCTTTACCAGGACCTGTTTGGCCTGGGAACATTTACCGGCAAGGGCCTGCTCAACGTGCAGGCCATGCACGCAGCGCTTGAGGGCCGTCTGCCGCAGGAAACCGTGCTCAGCCATGACCTGCTGGAGGGCACGATGGCGCGCTGTGCTTACGTCAGCGATGTCATCCTGATCGAAGACCACCCGCACCATGCTGGTGTCGATAACTCGCGCCAGCACCGCTGGACACGTGGCGACTGGCAACTGTTGCCGCTGATGCTGCAGGCGCGCGCTTACGGCATTGACGGCCTGGGCCTGTGGAAAATGGGGGACAACCTGCGGCGCTCGCTGGTGGTGCCTGCCGGGCTGGGTTTGCTGGTGTGGGTTATTTTTACAGATGCGCTACCTGTCTCCAGGGCGATTGCCGTGGTGCTGGCTGCTTTTTTATGCGGTCCCCTGCTGGGCGCGCTGGCCGCTCTGGTGCCCACGCGGCGCGGCATTGTGCTGCGCCACTTCTTTCACGTGGGCATGCGTGAGCTGTGGCTGGCGATTGCGGGCAGTGCCTGGCAATTCACCCAGCTTTTTACCAAAGCCGGTTTGCTGACAGATGCCATGGGCCGATCACTCTGGCGCATGTTGGTCAGCCGCCAGCACCTGTTGCAATGGACCACCGCCGCGCAGGCTCAAGCCTCAGCCCGGTATGCACTGACGTCTTTTTTGCGCGAGCACTTATTGGCTATCGTGCTCTGTTGTGCGCTGGCACTGCTGGCGCTGCGAGGCCCGCACCCGGCGGCAGGCATGGCGCTGTTTGTGCTCTGGGCACTGGGGCCGGTGGCTGCCTGGTGGGCCAGCAAACCCATCAAGCCGGGCCGCATCAGCCGTCTGGCAGCGAATGACAAAGCTTACCTGCTGGCGCTGGCGCGCGACACCTGGCGCTACTTTGAAAACTGTGTCGGCCCGCAAGACAACCACCTGCCGCCCGACAACCTGCAAATCGATCTCGAACCCACGCTGGCGCACCGTACATCGCCGACCAATATTGGCCTGTACCTGCTGTCTGTGGCCTGCGCGCGCCAGTTTGGCTGGATCAGCACGGCAGAGCTGGTGCGGCGCCTGCAGCTGACATTGCAGTCGGTGGAGCGGTTGACGAAATACGAGGGGCATTTGCTCAACTGGTACCAGACCGAAACGCTGGAAGTGCTGCAACCGGCTTATGTCTCGACAGTGGACAGCGGCAACCTCGCGGGCCACTTGCTGGCTGTGGCTGGAGCCTGCAACGCACTGGCACGCAAGGCGGACTCGACTGCAGAGCAAAAAACGGCCCTGGTCGCGATTGCTGCGCAATGCACTCAGCTGTGCATGGGCATGAACTTTCGCATGCTCTACAGCGCCAAGCGGCACCTGTTTCACATTGGGCTGCAGGTGCATGAGCATGTGCTGGACGCCAGCTACTACGACCTGCTGGCGTCCGAGTCACGCCTGGCCAGCTTTTTGGCGATTGCCAAGGGGGATGTGCCACGCCGCCACTGGATGGCGCTGGGCCGCGCCTTTTTATGTGTGGGTGTCACGCCAGGGCTCAAGTCGTGGTCAGGCTCCATGTTTGAGTACCTGATGCCGTCGCTGGTGATGCAGGAGCCGGACCAGGGCCTGCTGCGCATGTCTGGCCAGGCGGCAGTGGCCGAGCAGCAGATTTTTGGGCGCGAACAGGCTCGCCCATGGGGCGTGTCGGAGTCGGCTTATTTTGCGCAGGACTATTCCCTCGCCTACCAGTACTCGCCGTTTGGCGTACCCCGCCTGGCCCTGCGCAGAACGCCTGCAGCGGAGCACGTGGTGGCACCCTATGCCGCCATGATGGCGACCCTTTTCACGCCCCACGAAGCGATTGCCAACCTTCAACGCCTGGAGCTTTTGAAGTGCCGGGGCGATTACGGTTTTATGGATGCGGTGGACTTCACTGCCTCGCGCCAGCCCCACGGTGAGCCGTTCAGTGTGGTTAAAAACTACATGGCGCATCACCAGGGCATGGCGCTGGTAGCGCTGTGCAATGTGCTGTGCGCGCAAGCCCCACAGCGCTGGTTTTCAGGCACGCCCCTGGTACGCGCCTACGACATGCTGCTGCATGAGCGCTGCCCCAGGCAAATCATCAGCAGTGCCAACCCCAGAGCCTTGCCGGAGCAGGCTGAAGAAGCACCGGCCAACGCCAGCCAGACGCGCCATATCGACCCTTTCAGCGCGCAATGGCAGCCGACGCATCTGCTGTCCAACGGGCACTACAGCGTGGCGTTGCGGGCCAATGGCGCGGGCGTGAGCCGCTGGAAAAACCGGGGCGTGGTGCATAACGTCAGCCGCTGGCGCGATGACCTGCTGCGCGACCAGTACGGCACCTTTATTTATGTTCGCACTGAAGGCAGTGGGGCGCTGCACTCGCTGACAGCCCACCCGGCCCCACACCCGCGCTGGCGCTACACGGCCTGCTTCATGGCAGACCGGGTGCAGTTCACGAGCGTCTCCAGCCAGCTGGAGAGCACCACCACCGTGCTGGTCAGCCCTGAAGACGACACCGAAATCCGCAGTGTGGTGCTCAATAACCTGACAAATGCCGCCGTGACCTACGAAGTCATCTCGTGTTTTGAAGTGGTGCTGGCAGATGCCCGGGCTGACGAGGCCCACCCTGCGTTTTCAAACCTGTTCATTGAAACCGCCTGGCACCCCGAATGGCGCGCCCTGGTGGTTTCGCGCCGCCCCCGTTTGCAGGGCGACAGCGCGCTGGCCGCGGCCCACTTTCTGGCAGCAGCCGAGGCTGACATTGTCTCGGTGGCCTGCGTGGCAGACCGCCGCACGTTTTTCGGTCGCAACCACCCGCGCAACCAACCTGCGCTGGGCGACCAGCGGTGCCTGGACGACGGCAGCCCCGTCAATGGCCTGGACCCGGTTGCCTGCCTGCGTGTGACCGTCCGTATTGCAGCGGGTGGCGTGGCCCGCCTGAGCTTTGCCACCACCGCCGCGCCAGACAAGGCAGAACTCGAAGCCCGCATTGACAAATACCTGCAGCCCATGCACATCCAGCGGGCCACCCGCATGGCCGCCACGCTGGCGCAGGTACGGCTGCGGGACCTGGACATTCATGCCGATGACAACGCGGCGCTGCAGGACATCACCACAGCGCTGTTGTACACCTCCGAGCGCGCCGCGCCGCAAACAGCTGCAATTGACCAGCGCCAGCTCTGGCGTTTTGGCATTTCAGGCGACAAACCGATTTTGCTGGTGCGCATTCACGCCAGCGAAGGTCTGGGTGTGGTGCAGGACTTGCTGCGTGCGCAACCCTGGTGGAGTTTTGGCGGGTTGGCCACTGATGTGGTGGTGATCAACAGCGAAGCCAACTCCTACCTGTCACCGCTGCAGCGTGAAATTTTGGCCCAGCGCGACAGATTGAACCAGAAAGTCCAGCACAGCTTTCCCCCGACCGAAGCAGCAGGCTTTTTTCTGCTGCGGGAGTACGAGATGTCTGCATCTGAAAAATCTGCGCTGTCCGGATTGGCGCGTGTGGTTTTCACAGCCGACGGCCGCCCGCTTGAAACCCAGGTCGCGGCCCTGCGAAACAACTGGAGCCAGCAACGCAGCAGCGTACAAAAACCACACCCGGAACGTGAAAAATGGCCGCCTGCAGCAGTGCAGGAACCCGCCAGCGTGACGTCACCTGCTGGCCAGTTTGACCCGATCACCGGAGCGTTCTGGTTTGACGTGGATGCAACGCATCGCCCGCCCCGACCATGGGTCAATGTGATTTCCAATGCAAATTTCGGCTTTCAGATATCTGAAGCAGGCAGCGGCTACACCTGGGCGACCAACAGCCGCATGCACCAGCTGACGCCCTGGAGCAATGACCCGGTGCAAGACCCGGCTTGTGAACACTATGTGCTGCAGGATGTGCAGTCTGGCAAGCAATTGCCCTTGTTACCTTTACCGTCCTTACGCTCTGACGCAGACCGGAGCGTCAACACCGTCCACCGCGTCCGGCATGGCCAGGGCTATACCGTGTTTGAAAGCACACACGACCACCTGGGCATGCAAACCACGTTTTTTGCAGACCGTGACGACGCCGTCAAACTGGTGCATGTGCAACTGCGCAACAACGGCACACGCACGCGCCAACTGCGCGCGCTGGCCATGGCCGAGTGGCAACTTGGCGGGTCACAGACCGAGCGCCGCACGCTGCTGACATCGCACCCTGCTGACAGCAACGCCGTCCTGGCCCAGCAGCGCGAAAGCCGTGCAGGCTTTGGCGGCAGCACCGCATTTCTGGCCCTCCAGGGCTTGCCCGGCCTGGTGCAGTGGACCTGTGACCGCAGTGAGTTTTTTGACGCTACGGGCCAGCTCAGCCTGCCCAACACCCTGGGCCAGCGCAGCGGCAGCCGGCTGGACCCCTGTGGTGCCGTGGCCAGCAATTTCAGCCTGGGTGCAGGGGAGCTGCTGGACTTTACCTTTGTGCTGGGCCACGCAGGCGATGCAGACAGTGCCACCCAACTTGCTGCGACCTGGGCGAAAAAAGATGCGCCGAAAGCATTAGAGAATGTCAAGCGCTTCTGGCAGAGCCTGCTGGGCCAGATACAGGTCAGCACGCCTGACCCGCTGTTTGACGCACTGGTCAACCGCTGGCTGCTCTACCAGACGCAGACTTCACGCCTGTGGTCCAAGGCGGGGTTCTACCAGGCCGGTGGCGCGTTCGGGTTCAGGGACCAGTTGCAGGACAGCATGGCCTTTGCGGTCGTGGCACCCGAGCGCTTGCGCAGCCAGATTTTGCTCAACGCATCGCGCCAGTTTGCCGAAGGCGATGTGCAGCACTGGTGGCATGCACCCGGCGGCGAAGGCGTGCGGACGCACTTCAGCGATGATTTGTTGTGGTTGCCTTTCGCCTGCGCGCACTATGTTGACATCACCGGCGACAACGCGGTGCTCGACGAGCGCGTGGCCTTCCTCAGCGGCCCGGCCATACCCGACGGCGCAGAAGACGCCTACTATGCCCCTGAGACCAGCGACCAGACCGCCACGCTGTACGAGCACTGCGCCCGCACCCTGGACCGCAGCCTGCGCACGGGCACGCACGGGCTGCCATTGATGGGCACCGGTGACTGGAATGACGGCATGAACCGCGTTGGCAACGAAGGCCGGGGCGAGTCGGTGTGGCTGGCCTGGTTTTTATGCAGTGTGGTGCAAAACTTTGCACCGCTGGCCCAGGCCAGAGCCGACAGCGTGCGCGCAAACCAGTGGCTGGCGGCCAGAGAAGGCTGGATCAATGCGCTGCACAGCCACGGCTGGGACGGCGAGTGGTTTCGCCGGGCGTTTTTTGACAACGGCGCGCCCCTGGGGTCGTCCGTCAACGCCGAATGCCGGATTGACCTGATTGCCCAGGCCTGGGCGGTGCTGTCAGGCGCGTCGAGCGACGTGTTCATCCAGTCGGCCATCCAGTCCATGAACCAGCAGCTGGTGGACGACCAGACCGGGCTGGTGCGCCTGTTGACACCGCCGCTTGAAAAGTCTGTCAATAACCCCGGCTACATTCAGGCCTATCCGCCCGGTGTGCGCGAAAACGGTGGCCAGTACAACCATGCCGCTGTCTGGGCCATGATGGCGCAGGCGCAAACTGGCGATGCGCAGGCCGCGTGGGACAGCTTTCGTGCCATCAGCCCCGCACACCGCAGCCAGCACCCCACGCGCGGCCCGCTGTATGAGCTGGAGCCTTATGTGATGGCAGGCGACATTTACAGCGTGGCACCCTATGCGGGTCGCGGCGGCTGGAGCTGGTACACCGGCTCAGCCGCCTGGCTGTACCGGGCGTCACTTGAAACCCTGCTGGGACTCACCGTGCGGCAAGGCACCTTGACGCTGTTACCGTGCGTGCCTGCAGACTGGCCCGCGTTTGAAATAACGCTGCGTCTGGATGGGCGTCTGGTGACGGTTCGCTGGCAGCGGGCAGACGTTGCCAAGGTTCCCAGCCTCGTCAGCGGGGCAGAACGCATGCCTGAACATGTCATCGCACCTGGCCAGCCGGTGGTGCTGGCGGACCTGCCCGATGGTGCTGTATTGCTGGTCATGGCAAGCTGATCTGCATACGTGTCAGGCTACATGGCGCATGTCGGCCTGAAAATTCGTGTCCAATCAGCTTATGAAACCTCTCCACAACCTGTCAGGTACAAACCAGACTGCACCCGGTCCAAACACCATGGACACGCCCGCCGTGCTCAGCGCTGACGGCTTGCACTTTGGCTATGCCGGACACATGGTGTTTGATCACTTTTCAGCCCAGGTCATGCCTGGCATCACCCTGGTCACTGGTGGCAGCGGGCGTGGCAAGAGCACCCTGCTGCGTTTGCTGGCGGGCACACTGCAGCCCGCTCACGGGCAGTTGTACATCAACGGTATCAGCCTTCAAAGTGATGCCATCGCTTACCGTCAGCAAGTGTTCTGTATGGAGCCTTACACCGATGCGTTTGACCAGATCACGGCGCTCGACTACTTCGAATTGCAGCGCCAGACGCATGGCGGTTTGACGGATGACCACCTGGCTGCCATTGTGGCGGGCTTGAGCCTGCAGCCGCACCTTCACAAGCCGCTGTACATGCTGTCCACCGGCAGCAAGCGCAAGGTCTGGCTGACGGCA
This sequence comes from Burkholderiales bacterium, assembly GCA_038230935.1. Lineage (GTDB taxonomy): Bacteria > Pseudomonadota > Gammaproteobacteria > Burkholderiales > Burkholderiaceae_C > Polaromonas. Next base: position 7,462 of record JBBRMH010000085.1, read on the forward strand.
GCGTTTGCGTCAAGTGCGCCAGTTACACTGCTGGACGAGCCTTTTGCCGCGCTTGACACGGCCTCTACAGACTTCGTGTACCGCCTGCTTGCCGACACAGCCACCCACCTCAGGCGCGCCTGGGTAGTTGCCCACCATGAGGCACCCGGCAACGTGCCGTTGGCTGGAACCATTGATCTGGGTGACTGATATCTGCGCCATCGACTGCGCGGGCGGCACGCCAGGCATGCGAACACGCTGTGCCCTTTCAGCCCGGCTTTTTTTAGAACGGTAGCCACCCATGAACTTCAATGACTCTTCCGACGACTCTGAAGACACCGACCACACGCCGGCTGAGCGGGCAGCTGCTGGTTCCCGCAGCACCTGGGTCAGTGTGGGTGTCAATCTTGTGTTGACCACGCTGCAAATCACCGCAGGCATTTTTTCCAAATCACAGGCATTGATCGCCGATGGTATTCATTCGCTGTCAGACCTGGTCTCGGACGCCGTGGTGCTGTTTGCCGGACACCACAGCAAAAAAGACGCTGACAAAGAACACCCCTACGGACACCAGCGCTTTGAAACAGCGGCCTCGCTGGTGCTGGGCCTGTTATTGCTTGCAGTTGGCGTGGGCATGCTGTGGTCAGCCGTCACAAAACTTGAAGCACCTGAAACGGTACAGAAGGTGCATGTGCTGGCGCTGTGGGTGGCCGGGGGTGCGCTGGTTTCAAAAGAGCTGCTGTTTCGCTACATGCTGGCCGTGGCCAAGCGCGTCAAGTCCAGCATGCTGGTGGCCAACGCCTGGCATGCCCGCTCTGACGCGGCCTCGTCACTGGTCGTGGGTGTGGGCATCATTGGCAACCTCGCAGGCTACCCGATTCTGGACCCGATTGCAGCCCTGATTGTCGGCTTCATGGTGGGCAAAATGGGCTGGCGATTTGCCTGGGATGCCCTGCATGACCTGATGGACCGGGCGGTTGATGAGCAAGAGGTGCAAGCCATTCGCCAGACGCTGGTTGAAACACCCGGCGTGAGCGGTGTACACGATGTGCGAACCCGGAAAATGGGTGACCTGATTGTGGTGGACGCGCACCTTGAGGTGGATGCGAACCTGACTGTCGAAGCCGGTCACACCATCGCAGTACTGGCCAAACAGCGTGTGCTCCAGCGCCACCGCGTGCTCAATCTGATGACGCACATTGACCCGTGGCGGCGGCCTGACCTGGACCATGAAGCATCCTCTATGGCCCCTGCTGGCCTGAGCCCCGCTGATAGCCTGATTGCTGGGCTACGAAGCCGTCAAACGCCTTGAGCAAGGGCTCGAACCTGTCACCGTCACCTTCGAGCTGCGCCAGCGCAGCGCAGGTCGCCTCCAGTGTCGAAAGCTGGCCGGGCCGGTGTGCCTGACGGATCAGATAACGTGAAGCCTGCAAGGGTGCCAGCGACAGGCGCGGCAGCTGCTGCAAGGCTGGGTTGAGGCAAAGCATCTTGCGGCTCTTGCGCCAGGTGCCGTCGAGCACGATGAGGCGCAGTTGTGAAGGTAGCCACAGCAGATCGGGCAGCAGATCAGGCCCCAGCGCAGGCGCTAGCAGCCCAGCAGGGAATTGGGCAGCGCCCGTACCCGGATAAAGAAGCAGGTCATGCCTGGAGTGTCCGGGTGTACAGCCCCCAGCGATCGCGTCTTGCGCATCCATCCAGGCCAGGCATGCAGGCATGTCAAACACTTCACCGGTCAGCATGTGGCTGTGCGGCAGGCTCAGGTGCAGCAGGCGGGCACTGCCTTTGGCGTGCATCACCTCCAGCGGGTGTTGCAAGATCAAAACCTGCACCTGGTGCGCTACCGGTGTGACCCACTGGCAAATACAGGTGGAAAGTGGACGCAGGCAACGGTTGCAGACAGCTCTTTTGACTACAGTGCCGGGCCGGACGTGAGCAGCAGACAATGCTGCATTCAATGACTCAGCGCCCTGCACCATCAAGGCACGATCAGGCGGCAATCAGGGCGCTGTAAGCAGCGCGGGTCTGCGGCAGGACGGCCTCTACAAGCTGCGTGTACGACGTTTTGTGCCGGGCCAGCAAACGGCTTGAGGCCACCGTTTTGGACCGGCAAAACCAGTGGCAGGTGTGCTGCATCAAAAACAGCTCTGCAGATATCTGAAAGGCCCGGCTTTTGGGACTCAGACCCATGGCGTTATCGGTAGCCTGCGCCAGCCCTTGCGCATGAATGGAAAACGCCTTGCGCAGGTCAAACGTGTTGCCGGGAAATATTTTGTCAGCGTACGGAATGGCAAAACCGATGTTGCTCACGCGTGCGTCAAGCGCATCCACGCGGGAAAACTCGGCGGCGAAGCGGCTGAACTGCTCGCTCAAGGCCAGCTCGGTCGGATGCTGCAAAGCCAGTATCTGGCTCTGGCGGGATGCATCCGGCTCGCCCAGGGCGCGGTTGTAGCCCTGCGTCAGGGTTTCCATCATTTTTTCAATCTGGTACTTGCCAAGCACCTTTCCCAGCAGGCCAATACGCCTTTTTTGATCTTTGGATTTAAGGACATAAAAGCCAGTGGCCAGCAGCAAAAGCAGCGTAAAAATTTCCATCGGGGTAACCTGGGCCGTTCGCAGTTGGGTAGAGCATAAAAAAAGCTTCAAGAACCTCAAGTGTAGTGACCCTACGTGTTCCTCAACCGTCATTGATGTCCAATACGGTCATGCAACTCACCCACGACACATCAACCGTTCAGGCTATGGAGCAGCGCCTGACCGCGCTGGAGATCAAGGCCACCTTCACTGAAGACCTGCTGGAGCAGCTGGACCAGGTGATCGTGCGGCAGCAACAGCAAATCGATGCACTGCTGCGCGAAGTCACTGAACTGCGTCAACCGTCCACAGATGGCGGCGTTGGCCCGGCGCGCAGTCTGCGCGATGATTTGCCACCGCATTTTTAGGCGTGCTGTCTCGCCGCTTGTACAGGCGTATGCTGGACCTCCATTAATCAACACAAGGCTTTTATGACCGCACCTTCCCTTCGTACCGGACTTCAGCTTCGCTCACTGGTTCTGCCCCAGGGAGAACTGGAGCTGTCACTGGTCAGCGACACCATTGCCGACCTCGCCCCCGACGATGTGGTCGTGCGCATTGAGGCCGCGCCTGTGAATCCGTCAGACATTGGCCTGTTGTTTGGCGCTGCAGACATGCGCACTGCCAGGGCGACGGGTACTGCGGCCCAACCCGTGGTGACAGCGACCATTGCAGAAAAATCAATGCCTGGCATGGCAGCCCGGCTGGGTCAGTCCATGCCGGTGGGCAATGAGGGTGCGGGTGTGGTGGTGGATGCCGGCTCGTCAGATGCTGCGCGCGCGCTGCTGGGCAAAACAGTGGCGGTACTGGGTGGTGCCATGTATGCCCAGCTGCGCTGCGTCAAGGCCAGCCAGTGTCTGGTGCTGCCTGAGGGCACGACGCCGGCTGAAGGCGCATCGTGCTTTGTCAACCCGCTAACGTCCCTGGGGATGGTGGAGACCATGAGGCGCGAAGGCCATACAGCCCTGGTCCACACCGCAGCCGCATCCAACCTGGGCCAGATGCTCAATAAAATCTGCATCAAGGATCAGATTGACCTGGTCAACATTGTGCGCAAACCCGAGCAAGAGGCCCTGCTGCGCGGCCTGGGAGCGCGCTACGTGTGCGATACCAGTGCGCCCACGTTCATGGCCGACCTGACTGCTGCGCTGGTCGCCACGGGTGCGACCGTTGCTTTTGACGCCATAGGCGGGGGCCCGCTGGCCGGGCAAATTTTGACCTGCATGGAAGCAGCCCTGAACCAGACCGCAACGACTTACAGCCGTTATGGATCACCTACCCACAAGCAGGTGTATATCTATGGCGGCCTGGACACCAGACCAACAGAGGTCAACCGCAACTTTGGCATGACCTGGGGCATGGGCGGCTGGCTGCTGTTTCCGTTTTTGCAAAAGCTGGGCGACTCTGCGACCCAGGCACTCAAGCAGAGGGTCGTGGCAGAATTGAAAACAACGTTTGCCAGCAGTTATTCCAGGGAGATTTCACTGGTTGAGGCGCTGCAGCTTGAGACTATCGCGGTGTACGGCCAACGCGCTACGGGGACAAAGTACCTGATCAACCCGGCCAAGTAGTCGCGCTGAAAGACCGGGCGGCTCGGGCCGCTCAGCTGTCCCAGTCACCGCCGCCACCCGCGTCAGAACTTCCACCCGCGTCATCCCAGGCGCTGGGGTCGTTGATGCCGAAGTTTTGCCCGCCCATGTCCGTGTTGCCTTGCAGAGGCTGACCGCTGCCGCCAGGGTTGTCGTTGAAATGGTTAGCCTGCGCAGGTTGTTGCCCGTTGTTGCCCGAGAGGCTTCTGCCAATGGCTTGTGCAGCCATCACACCGGCACCTACGGCCAGGCCTGCAGCCAGACCACCCGCCACCTTGCCCCCAATACCGCTGCCCGTTGGCTGACCAGCGCCGGGTTGACCGTAAGGCTGCTGACCATAACCCGGTTGACCATACCCAGGTTGACCGTACGCCGGACCATAGCCAGGCGCAGCGGTAGCCGCAGTCCCAAAGGTTTGCGGGCCATTCAGGCCACTGCCGATACTGACCGCGCCGGGCATTCCAGCAGGCCCGGCATAGGCTGAAACGGGTGTCTGAACGGGTGCTGGTTTTTTACGCAACAACCAGATGACTACGGCAATAGCCGCGCCACCCAGCGCCAGACCCAGTCCGAGAGGAAATGACGAAGGTGCAGCCGGTGCAGCAGGCTGCAGTGCACCAAAAGCTTTGTTGGCGGGTTCTTTGTTGGCAGCAGCGCCGGGCTTGGAGGCCAGCTGCGCCCGCAACGCCTGAACCGCTTCAGGCTTGGCAAACGGCAGGCCGGGTGCCAGCTTATCGGCCTGGACCAATGCATCGCGGCCACGGCTTGCCAGACCCTGGCGTGCAAACAGCTCGGCCTGCACATAATGCGCCTTGGCGCTGTTGGGGTGGGAAATCAGCACCTGCTGCACCATGACCTGGGCTTCTTCCAGCTTGCCGGACTGGGCAGCCTGGTAAATCTGGCTCATGGTGGGTTCTGCCTGCGCCATGGCCAAGCCAGCTCCTGCGCTCAAGAACGCTGTCAGCGCCATAAGTCTTGCAAATCGACCAATGAATTGTCTGAACATGAGGTTCACCTTTGAATCGTCAAAAATTGACTTCCCGTAGATGGGGACTGGCTGCAAGGAATGCAAGCTGTCAGATGTGCCGAGCCTGGGGCGGGGGCTGAACGTTACTGAATACATAGCGCACAGCCCTCGTCATTGCTGCCCTGGAGCCCTTAAATGCTGATCAGAATCCTCTGGAGATCACGCGTTGTCAGGCGCTGCTGCACTCAGTGGGGCATCACGCCGGGGGTCGTGCTTTTCGAGCACGGTGGCTATCGCACGTTTGAGTTTGCCTACCGCGCCGTGGATGGCCTGGTGGGCGTTGCCAGCACGGTCTTTGACGACCACAGGCTCGCGCCCGACCAGGCGGGCTTCCAGCGTGCATTGAATCTCGTCCGGGCCAGATTTGACCTGGCTGTTTTCATCCGCCAGATGGGCTTCTACCCGTGTGATCTGCTCGCCAAAGCGGCTCAGGGCTTCTTTGACCACCGTTGTCAGGTGCTGTGCCATCTCGTGGCGGCCATCGGTGTGGTGGTCAGCGTTTAACAATACTTGCATCCGGAATTTCCTTTAATCGGTAAGTAATGGCCTGCGTGCTGGCCGTATGGTGCGAAGCTGCACGCAAGCCGACGGGGCCGAAGCCAAATTCATTATGCGCGTGGTTCGCCCTGGCCGTTCACCGTGATGGTGGGGCCGGGCGCTGATGTCATCTGAACGCGATGCTCCTGGCCCCGAAAGTTATAGGTCACGTCCCAATAGGCTGGTGTGGTTTGAGCCGTATCGGTGGTGCAGCGCTGTACGTCCTGCCCAACTGCGGCCTGGCCTGAATTGTTGCGACCCACTTTGGAGCCCAGCACGCCACCCGCCACTGCGCCACCTGCCGTTGCCAGGTCTTTGCCAACACCACCGCCCACCTGATGGCCCAGAACGCCGCCAATCAAAGCACCTAAAATCGCGCCGCCTATATTGGCGTTGCCTGCAGCGGGTGCCTGGGCAACCGGCTGGCGCTCCATCCAGCAGCGTTGTTCGGCAGGCCCCACCACGGCACGAACCGATGTCACATTGACTTCATACAAACGTTCATCGTTGCGCCGACGGTTGTCGTACACCGCAGCGGGCAGGGGTGCATAGCGGTTGTCATTCACGTTAGCGTCATAGTTCACGGCCCGCACGGAAGACACCCGGTTGGTCATGCCCATGGTCTGCAGCGACGGGTAGCGGCCCGGACGCATCACCACGCAACGCCCGCCAAACCGCACGTTCTCGCAGGCTTCCCAGCGATCACCCAGCACCACTGCCGAAGATGCCATATCGTTGAAACCGTAGCGGGTGAAATCGTCAATCTGGTTTTGGGCAGTGAACGACCGGCCCTGAAAGTTTTCGCCCTCGTAGAACACCACCTGCGTATCTGCGGGTTGCGCACCTGGAACAGGCGCATAGCGGGCATCATCAATGCGCGTATTGCCGTCAATCGCACGTACGGAGGAAACCCGGTTCACCATGCCCATGGCCTTCAGCGACGGGTAGTTGCCTGGCCGCATCACCACGCACCGCCCGCCAAACCTGATGTTGTCACAGGCCTCCCAGCGCTCGCCGAGCACCACTGCCGAGGACGCCATGTCGTTGAAACCATAGCGGGTGAAGTCGTCGATCTGGCTTTGGGCAGTGAACGACCGGCCCTGAAAGTTTTCGCCCTCGAAGAACACCACCTGTGCGCCTGCGGGTGCCGGTGCTGGTACTGGCACGTAGCGGCCTTCGTCGATGCGAGCGTTGCCGTCAGCGACGCGCACTGACGACACACGGTCATTCAGACCCGTGCCGTTCATGTTGGGGTAATTGCCTGGCCGCATGATGACGCAGCGCCCTTTGAAGTTGGCGTCGTCGCAAACTTCCCAGCTGTTGCCCTTGACCACCACCGAAGACGCGCGGTCGTTAAAGCCCAGCCGCTGCAGGTTACGCACCTCCTGCTCGGTCGTGAACGTCGGTCCCTGGTAGTTTTCGTTCTGATAGAACGTGACCTGTGCAAATGACTGGCCAGCGAGCGCCACAGCGCAGGCAGCAAATGAAGTTTTAAGCAAGGCGTGCATGTGTATCTCCTGTTGGTTCGATACAACCAGCGTAGTCGGCAGCAGCCGACTCGTCTGTAGGACACACCACACGTTGGGTACAAGCCAACAGCGACGGATGGCGTACACCTGCAGGGACTCGCTAGAAAACCTTACGTTGTCACATCAAGCGCGCCACGCTGGATCTGGTCGCGCTCCAGCGACTCAAACAGCGCCTTGAAGTTGCCTTCGCCAAAGCCTTCGTCGCCCTTGCGCTGGATGAACTCAAAAAACACCGGTCCCAGCTGGGTTTGTGAAAATATCTGCAGCAGCAGCCGGGGCGTGCCCCCTTCGGTCGAGCCATCCATCAGCAGGCCGCGTGCCTGCAATGCGGCCACGTTCTGGCCATGGCCTGGCAGGCGGTCACCCAGCATGTCGTAGTAGCTGGCACTGGGCGCGGTCATCAGCGGCACACCAGCCAGCGCCAGGCTGTCCACCGTGGCCAGCAGGTCATCACAAATCAGCGCAATGTGCTGGATGCCTTCGCCGTTGAACTTCATCAGGTACTCTTCAATTTGCCCGCCACCCTGACGCGACTCTTCATTGAGCGGGATGCGGATTTTGCCATCGGGTGCGGTGAGCGCCTTGGACGTGAGACCGGTGTACTCGCCCTTGATGTCAAAAAAACGGATCTCGCGAAAGTTGAACAGGCGGGTATAAAAATCTGCCCAGAACGCCATGCGGCCCCGATAGACGTTGTGCGTCAGGTGGTCGATCAGCTTGAGGCCATGGCCGACCGGGTGACGGTCCACACCGTCAACGAATTTGAAGTCAATGTCATAAATCGACTCACCATCTGCAAAGCGGTCAATCAAATACAAAGGCGCGCCACCGATGCCCTTGATAGCAGGCAGGTTCAGCTCCATCGGTCCGGTGCGCATTTCCATCGGTTGCGCGCCAAGCTCCAGCGCCCGGCTGTAGGCGAGGTGCGAGTCCCTGACGCGAAAGGCCATGCCACAGGCGCTGGGGCCATGCTCGGCAGCGAAGTACCCCGCCACGCTTTTGGGTTCACGGTTCACAATGAAGTTGATTGCGCCCTGGCGGTACAGCACCACGTCTTTGGAGCGGTGTCTGGCCACCAGTGTGAAGCCCATGCGCTCGAAAATCGGCTCCATCAAGCCCGCAACAGGCGAGGCAAACTCCACAAACTCAAAGCCCTCAAGGCCCATCGGGTTGTCAAATAAATCGGCCATGGTGTGTCCTTGAAAAGTGCATTGAGTGACTGTGCAGACCAGCGCACGGGCTTGTGCGCTGCGTGCTGTATCTTGACGCAAGGAGAACACAGTTTTACTGCGACTTGAGACAGGTCCAGCCCGATTTGTGCATGTTTCAGGCGTGAGCGGGTGCCTGCCCCCACTGGTACCCGGCCGTCTTTAAATCAGCAAAGCTATTATTTTCATAGCTAGAGGTCAGCGTATTTACTGCCTCAAGGCACTATTTCATTCGTAAGAACAAAGTCAGTCGAAGTGTACCGACTCAGATGACGCCGACAGGTCAGAGCCAGTCTGGGTCGCCCCGGAGAACTGCCGGTCACGGGCAAACCATTCGAGCACAGGCAGTGTGCCGGGCAACACCGGCCTGACCTGTACAGGCAATGACTGCCAGGCAAAGGTCTGTCCTTCATGCATCTGCAGCTCGCCAGTCCACGCCAGCACCTTGCAGAAGTTCAGGCGCACCAGGGCGTGCGGGTAATCAACCAGTTCGACTCTCCAGGGGTACACGGCGGCAATGGTGATACCAATTTCTTCCTGCAATTCGCGGCGCAGGGCTTGTTCCACGGTTTCACCGGCTTCGAGCTTGCCACCGGGAAATTCCCAATAGCCTTCATACACCTTGCCGGGCGGACGGGTGGTGAGCAAAAAGTCGCCATTGGGCCGGATCAATACACCAACTGCCACATCAACGATTTTGCGATCGGCACCCCCCTCACGAGGCCGGTCAGCGTCAGCTACAAGAGCCATTCAGAGCGCGTGCTTTCCGGCGTAATCACGCGCAAACTGGTAG